>CAYUWJ010000025.1:0-3202 GCA_964448315.1 uncultured Sphingomonas sp.
TCGCCGTCCATGACGATCTTCAGCGCGTCGCGGACATGCTCGAAATTATAGAGCGGCTCGCCCATCCCCATCATCACGATATTGGTCAGCATCCGCCCCTCGGGCCGGGACGGCCATTCGCCCAGGGCGTCGCGCGCCAGCATCACCTGGCCGACGATCTCCGACGGCTCGAGGTTGCGCACCAGCGTCATCGTGCCGGTGTGGCAAAAGGTGCAATTGAGGGTGCAGCCGATCTGGCTCGACACGCACAGCGTGCCGCGGTCGGCGTCGGGAATGAAGACCATCTCATACTCATGGCCGTCGTGGGTCTTCAAAAGCCATTTGCGGGTGCCGTCGGAGGACATTTGCGCCTCGACCACTTCGGGGCGCGAAATGACGAAATGTTCGGCGAACCACGGTTTCTGGGCGTTGGCGATGTCGGTCATCGCCGCGACATCGCTGGCGCCGCGGTTGTAGATCCAATGCCACAGCTGCTTGGAGCGAAGCTTCGCCTGCTTGCCGTCAAGCCCTTTCGCTTCCAGCGCCGCCCTGATCTGCGCCTTCGACAAGCCGACCAGCTCGATCTTCCCGTCGGCGCGCGCCGGCGCCCCGCGCCGCACCGGCACAGGGTCGATCATGCCGGCAATCGGCATCAGGGCGGTGTCGGCGGTCATTGCAAGCGCCTCATCTAGGGATCATCGCCGACTTTTGCCAGCGCAGGCCGCGGCCGCCGCGTCGATCGCCGTCGGCGCGCCGTCGAGCAGATAGCGGTCGACGATCCGCCGGCCGGCGCGGTCGCGCGCCTCGATCCGCATGCCGCCTGCACTCCTCGCCGCGGCTATGATCGCCGCCTCCTGCGCCGGTCCGCGGCTCCACGCCCAGCCGTCGCGGCTGACCAGCAGGAAGGGTTGGGTGCCGATCGTCAGCATCACCGTCGACGAAGCGCGCGGCACGCGGCTCAGCCGGGCGTGAAACTCGCCGCGCCGCGACCCGCCCGCATCGAAGGTGAAGCCGGCCCGCGCCTGCGGCCTGCCTTTCGCAGCCGTCCGCAACGACTGGCCGCCCGCCTCGCACAGCGACCCGCGATCGACCGCCGCCCACTGCCCCGCCGCGAAGAGTATCCGCGCCGCCTCCGATTGTTCGGACGCGAACAGCAAGGCAGCGAAGGCGATTGTCTTCCACAGCATCGCAGCATCAATAGCCGACCGGGGCGGCCGCCCGCCAGCCGAGTCTATTCAACCGATCCGAAGCGAAATTGGGACCGATCTTGAGCAATCAGGATCATTGTGCCATCGTAACGTTGCTCGGTCTCGCGATTCGCTGCCAGGAGGCCGCCATGAATCCTTCGCGCCCGAGCCCGATTTCTCTCCTTAATTCGCACTAGCGGCCGCGCAGTCCGATGACCGCAGCGGAGGTCCTGACCCGAATCGCGGCCGAGCTTGCGTTGTTCGCAGGCGTTGGCTTCCTGTTGTTCGCGATCAACGATTTGGCGGTCGACCTGATCTATTTCGGTCGCCGGCTATGGCGCTCCGCCACGGTCTACAGCCGCTTCCCGCGCGCGTTCGCCAGCGAAGTCGCCGCGCGGCCGGCGGCGAAGGGCTTTATCGCCGTCTTCGTTCCGGCCTGGGACGAATCGGCGGTGGTCGCATCGATGCTTCGGGCGACCGTCAAGCGCCTCCAGCACGACGACTACCGGATATTCGTCGGCCACTATCGCAACGATCCGGCGACCGCGGCGGCGATTGCCGGTGTCGCCGATGACCGGATCGAGCCGGTGCCGATCGACGCCGACGGGCCGACCACCAAGGCCGACTGCCTCAACCACCTCTACGATGCGCTGATCGCGTTCGAGACGGAGGCCGGTCGATCCGCCAAGGCGGTGGTGCTCCACGATGCCGAGGATCTCGTCCATCCGCTCGAGCTCGCCCTGTTCGACCGGCTGATCGACCGCGCCGGGGTGATCCAGCTGCCGGTGCTGCCGATGCCCGATCCGGACTCGCGCTGGATCAGCGGTCATTATTGCGACGAGTTCGCCGAGGCGCACACCAAGGAAATGGTGGTCCGCGAGGCGGTCGGGGCGGCAATCCCGCTCGCCGGAGTCGGCTGCGCGATCGCCCGCGAGCCGCTCGCCCGGCTCGCCGCGATGCACGAGGGGCGCCCGTTCGCCGGCGCCAGCCTGACCGAGGATTATGAAATGGGGCTTCGCGTCGGGGCGCTCGGGCTCAAGACCATGTTCGTCCGGATTCCCGCCGAGCCGGGCGGCCGGGCGGTGGTCGCCAGCCGCGGTCATTTCCCGTCGACGCTCCATGCCGCGGTCCGCCAGAAGGCGCGATGGCTCGGCGGAATCGCGCTGTCCGGATGGAGCCGGCTCGGCTGGCGCGGAGGGATCGGCGAGCGCTGGATGCGGATGCGCGACCGCCGCGGCCCGCTTGCCGCAATATTGCTGCTGGCCGCCTATCTGGCGGCGCTGCTGTGGATCCAGCTGTGGACCGCCGAGGCGCTCGGCGCTCCGGTCGAAGCGCGGATCGATCCGACCGTCGTCACCCTTTTGTGGATCAACGCCTGGCTGCTCGGCTGGCGCGTACTGATGCGGGTCGGTTTCACCGCCGCCTCCTACGGGCCGGTCGAGGGGTTGCTGTCGATACCGCGCATGCTGGTCGGCAATATCGTCGCCATGCTCGCGGCCTTCCGGGCGGTGTCGCTCCACCTCGGCCGCGGCCCGCAACGGTGGGACAAGACGCCGCACATCTTCCCGGCGGAGTTGGCGCGATGAGCGCGCCGCTGCGGTTCCTTGCGATCGCGATCCTCGGCTGGGCCGGGCTTCGGGCGGCGACTCTTGGCATGATCCCCGGCACCCAATCGCTTCCGGCCGCGCGCGCCGAGCCGCCGCCGGCCGTCGCGACCCTGTTTCCGCCGCTCGATCCGGCGTCGGGGCCGGTAGCGCCGGCGGCGGTCGAAATCGACCCGTCCGGCTATCCGTTGCCGCTTTGGGTTATGGAGGCGGCGATGCAAGGCCGGCCCTATCCGGTCTATTATCCCTATCCCGAGCATCGCTCGGTGGAGGCCGTGCCGGCGTCTTTCGCCGAGCTCCCCCATACGCCCGCGTCCTTCACGCCGCTCGACCTCGACCCTCCACCCTTGTTCTATTCGGCGATTCCTGAGCTCGACGAATGGCCACTGTCGCGGCTCGCATCGGCCAGCTTCCCCGAACGGCGCAGCCCCT
>CAYUWJ010000026.1:0-29423 GCA_964448315.1 uncultured Sphingomonas sp.
TCGTTGATGTTGGTCTGGCGCTCGAGCTCGGCGATCGCCGGCGGCGGCGCGTCGACGTCGAGCAGCACATAATGCGCCTTGCGGTTCTTGGCGATCCGGTAGGCGAGGCTGCGCAGCCCCCAGGTCTCGGTCTTGACGACCTTGCCCTTATTGTCCTCGATGATCTTGGTGGCGTTTTCCGCGAGCGCGTCGACCTGGGCCTGGGCCAGATCCTGACGCGCGAGGAAAACATGCTCGTAGAGCGGCATGCAGTATCTCATATGTTGGCCGATCGCTGACGCCGCACAGTGCGGACGCCCCTCCGGCTGTCGTCTCAAAAAGCTATGGGGCGACAGGCAAAGCCGTCACCCCAACGCGAGCGCCATTGCCGCAATCCGCTCGAAATGGCAAGTGTCGGCGATGGCGACGAAGCTCAAATCGGTTGCACTCACGCCCGACCCGCTCGCCGGTGTCAGCCTTCCCGGCTGGCTTTACCACGACCCTGAATTCTTCGCCGCCGAGCGGCGCGCGTTCCTGCGGGCGGCGCCGCAGGTGGTCTGCCATGAGAGCGACATCGCTGAGCCGGGCGCGTGGCGGAGCCTTGAGTATCTGGGCGAGAGCGTCATCGTCATCCGCGGCGACGACGGGGAGGCGCGCGCCTTCGCCAATGTCTGCCGGCATCGCGGCTCGCGGCTGGTCGATGGGGAGGCGGGCTGCGCCAAGGTGCTGACCTGCCCCTATCATGCGTGGAGCTATGCCCGCGACGGGCGGCTGGTCGGGGTGCCGCACCGGCAGGAATATCCGGGGCTGGAGCCGGACCGGCTCGGGCTGGCGCCGATCGCGCTGCAGAGCTGGCGCGGCTTCCTGTTCGTCACGCTCGTGCCGGGAGCGCCGTCGGTCGCCGAAATGATGGCGCCCTACGACGCCGAGATTGCGCCCTATCGGTTCGAGGATCTGCGCGCGATCGGCCGCGTGACGCTGCGGCCGCGGACGCTCAACTGGAAGACCATCGCCGACAATTATTCCGACGGGCTGCACATCCCGGTCGGCCATCCCGGGCTGACGCGATTGTTCGGGCGCAACTATCGGATCGAGGCGAACGAGCATGTCGACCGGATGGAGGGCGAGATGGTGGAGGCGCCTTCGGCCAACCCGTCCGAGCGCGCCTATCAGAAATATCTTCCCGAAGCCGAGCACCTTCCGGCGTCGCACCGGCGCAAATGGCTGTATTACAAGCTGTTCCCCAACGTCGCCTTCGACATCTACCCTGACCAGGTCGACTTCATGCAATTCCTGCCGGTGTCGGCAGGCGAGACTGTAATTCGCGAAGTGAGCTATGCGCTGCCCGATACGCGGCGGGAGATGAAGGCCGCGCGCTACCTCAACTGGCGGATAAACCGCCGGGTCAACGCCGAGGACAGCGCGCTGATCACCCGGGTCCAGGCGGGGATGCAGTCGCCGAGCTATGTGGCAGGGCCATTGGGCACCAGCGAAGTCTGCCTGCGCAGCTTCGCCGCCAAGCTCAGGACACTGATCCCGGAGGCGCGGCTGGAGGCTCCGCCGCCGCCGGGGTGGAGCGAGCTTGCCAGCGCATGAGCAAATAGACGGGCAAGCCGGTGGCCAGCAAGGCGAGGCCCCACAGGCTGGCTTCGGCCCCGGCACCCCAAATCACCCAGAGCGAAAAGATCAGGCCGACTGCTGCCGCGGAGCCGAGCAACGGTGCCCGGATGCGGCCGCGAGCGATCATCGACAGCGCCGCCGCCGCACAGGCGAAATAGAGAACGAGCGCGACGACTGTCGTTACAAGAATGACGAAGCTGAACATGCTGGCCATCGAGCGGCTGTAGTTGCTGGCGATCAGCGCGGTGGCCATGAGGCTCGACACCGCCTGGGCGCGGACCGGGGTGCCGATGGCGGTGGTGACGCCGAGCCATTTCGGGAACACTCCGTTGCGCGCGAGCGCCAGCGGCACTTCGCCCGAGCAGAGCACCCAGCCGTTGAGGCAGCCGAGCGCGCTGATAATGGCGAACACCGCGACAAGCGTACCGGCGCCCGATCCAAGCACTGTTGAAATCGCATCGGCGAAAGGCGCGGCGGATGTCGCCGCGCGTTCCCCGGACAATAGGAAAAGCACGGCCGTACAGGCGACCAGATAGACCAGGCCGACCAGCGCCGCGCCCGCTATTGTCGCTTTGGGCACGACCTTGGTGGCGTTGCGGACCTTGGCGGCGGCGAGGGACGCAGATTCGAACCCGAGCATGGAAAAAAGCGCCAGCGCCGCTACCGTCGCGATCGCCCCGGGAGTGACCGCGCTTGCCGTCAGTGCGGCCGACTCTCCGCCGCGGCCGAAGAGGACGGCGGCCACCACCACGACGGCGATCAGCGGGAGCAACTTGAGAACCGTCGTCACCAGCTGCACCACGCCGGCGGAGCGGGCGCCGCGCATGTTGACGAAGGTCAATAGCCACACCGAACCGATTGCCGCTGCTGGCGCCGCGACCGGTCCGCCGAGCGCCGGGACGATGGTGCTGCCATAGCTGACAGCGGCAATCGCCAGCGCCGGTATCCCCGCCCAAATCGATATCCAGTAGCTCCACATGACCAGGAATGCGGGAAGCTCGCCGGCGGCTTCGCGCACATAGGCGTAAGGGCCGCCGGCGACCCGCGAAGCCAGTTGCGCAATTACCCAGGCGAGGCACATCGCGCCGGCAATGGTCAGCAGCCAGCCGTAGATCGCGTTCTGGCCGAACGGCGCCAGCGCCGCCGGTAGCAGGAAGATGCCGGCGCCGATGATGTTGCCGACGACCAGAGCGACTGCCATCCATGGCCCGAGCAGCTGTTTCTCATCCCGGCTAGCCATGGACCCCCCAAAGCTTGGCATCGCGCCAATGTCGGCTTAGGCCGCGCCACAAGTCGATACAGGAACAGGGACGTTGATGCGCGCATTTCTTTTCCCGGGGCAGGGCAGCCAGGCGGTCGGCATGGGCGCGGCGCTTGGGGAGGCGAGCCGCGCGGCGCGCGACGTGTTCGAGGCGGTCGACGAGGCGCTGGGGCAGAATCTGTTCCGGCTGATGCGCGACGGGCCGGAGGACGCGCTGAAGCTCACCGAAAATGCCCAGCCGGCGATCATGGCCAATGCGGTGGCGGTGTTCGCCGCGCTGACCCGCGAAGGCGGGGTTGCATTGACCAAGGCGGCGCGGTTCGTCGCCGGCCATAGCCTCGGCGAATATTCGGCGCTGTGCGCGGCGGGTTCGTTCGACCTCGCGACGACCGCCAAGCTGTTGAAGCTGCGCGGGCAAGCGATGCAGGCCGCGGTGCCGGTCGGCGAAGGCGCGATGGCGGCCCTGTTGGGTGCCGATCTCGCGCTCGCCCGGCGGATCGCCGAAGTCGCCGCGCAGGGCGAAGTGTGCGCCATCGCCAATGATAATGATCCCGGCCAGGTCGTATTGTCGGGGCATAAGGGCGCGATCGACCGGGCGATCGCGGTTGCCAAGGAGATGGGCGCGAAGCGCGCGGTGCCGCTGCCCGTCTCGGCGCCGTTCCATTGCCCGCTGATGCAGCCCGCGGCCGAGGCGATGCAGGATGCGTTGAGCTATGTCGTCGTCGAGCCGCCCGCGGTGCCGCTGGTCGCCAATGTCACCGCGCGGCCCGAAGACGATCCCGACACCATCCGCAATCTGCTCGTCGAGCAGGTGACGGCGATGGTCCGCTGGCGCGAAAGCATCGCGATGATGGCGGACGACGGCACGCAGGAATTCGTCGAGCTTGGCGGCAAGGTGCTTGGGCCGATGGTCAAGCGCATCGAGCCCGATGCGAAGGTGACGAGCGTGGTGACAATCGACGACATTGAAGCGCTGGCGAAGGAGCTTTGATTTTGAATCAACAAGGAATCTAAGCATGTTCGATCTTTCGGGGATGACGGCACTGGTAACCGGCGCATCGGGCGGGCTTGGCAGCGCCATCGCCAAGGCGCTGAGCGGGCAGGGTGCGCGGTTGGCTGTGTCGGGGAGCAATGCCGGCAAGCTCGAGGATTTCCGCTCGTCGCTTGGCGGCGACCATGTCGCATTGCCGTGCAACCTTTCGGACGGGGCCGCCGTCGACCAACTCGTGCCGCAGGCGGTGGACGCGCTCGGCGGCAAGCTCGACATTCTCGTCAACAATGCCGGCGTCACCCGCGACAATCTGCTGATGCGGATGAAGGACGAGGAGTGGGCCGAAGTGATCGGCATCAACCTCGAGGCCGCGTTCCGGCTGATGCGCGCCGCCGCCCGGCCGATGATGAAGGCGCGGTTCGGCCGGATCATCTCGGTGACGTCGGTGGTCGGGATGACGGGCAATCCGGGGCAGGCCAATTACGTCGCCTCGAAAGCCGGGTTGGTGGGAATGACCAAGGCGGTCGCTCAGGAGCTCGCCAGCCGCAACATCACCGTCAACTGCATCGCTCCGGGCTTCATGACCTCGGCGATGACCGAGGCGCTCAATGACCAGCAGCGCGAGACGATATTGTCGCGGATTCCGATGGGCGCGATGGGCGGCGGCGAGGACATTGGCGCGGCGGCGGTGTTCCTCGCCAGCCGCGAAGCCGGCTACGTCACCGGCCAAACGCTGCACGTCAACGGCGGGATGGCGATGCCCTAAGTCGGTTGGCGGCCGCCCCGGCGGACCTTGTTCACCCGATTCCGGCCCCTATATCGCCTCCGAAATCAATCGTTCGGCCGCTTCTTCGGGAGGGTCGAGCCAGGGGCATGAAGAGGATCGCAAATGGCCAAGGTTATCGGCATCGACCTGGGTACCACCAACAGCTGCGTCGCGGTGATGGAAGGCGGCAAGCCCAAGGTCATCGAGAATAGCGAAGGATCGCGCACCACGCCGTCGGTCGTCGCTTTCACCAAGGACGGCGAGCGACTGGTCGGACAGCCGGCCAAGCGCCAGGCCGTCACCAACCCCGACAATACCGTTTTCGCGGTCAAGCGGCTGATCGGCCGCCGCTTCGACGATCCGATCACCAAGAAGGACACCGAGCTGGTGCCTTATGAGATCGTCCGCGGTTCCAACGGCGACGCCTGGGTAAAGGCCGGCGGCAAGGAATATTCGCCGTCGCAAATTTCGGCCTTCATCCTGCAGAAGATGAAGGAAACCGCCGAGGCCTATCTCGGCGAGACAGTCACCCAGGCGGTGATCACCGTCCCCGCTTACTTCAACGACGCTCAGCGGCAGGCGACCAAGGACGCCGGGCAGATCGCCGGGCTCGAGGTTCTGCGGATCATCAACGAGCCGACCGCCGCGGCGCTCGCCTACGGGCTCGACAAGAACGACGGCAAGACGATCGCCGTTTACGACCTCGGCGGCGGCACGTTCGACATCTCGATCCTCGAGATCGGCGACGGCGTTTTCGAGGTCAAGTCGACCAACGGCGACACCTTCCTCGGCGGCGAGGATTTCGATGCCAAGATCGTCGATTATCTGGCCGACAAGTTCAAAGCCAAGGAAAACATCGACCTTCGCACCGATCGGCTGGCGCTACAGCGGCTCAAGGAAGCTGCCGAAAAGGCCAAGATCGAGCTGTCGTCGGCCCAGACCACCGAGATCAACCAGCCGTTCATCACCGCCCGGATGGAGGGCGGCGCGACCACTCCGCTTCACCTCGTCGAAACGCTCAGCCGTTCCGACCTCGAGAAGCTGGTCGGCGACCTCATCGATCGGACGCTGGGGCCGTGCCGCAAGGCGTTGAAGGACGCCGGCCTCGCCGCCAAGGCGATCGAGGACGTGGTCATGGTCGGCGGCATGACCCGGATGCCGCGGGTGCGCGAAGTGGTGAAGGAATTTTTCGGCCGCGAGCCGCACATCGGCGTCAATCCGGACGAGGTGGTGGCGATGGGCGCCGCGATCCAGGCCGGCGTGCTTCAGGGCGACGTCAAGGACGTGCTGCTGCTCGACGTCACGCCGCTCTCTCTTGGCATCGAGACTCTGGGCGGGGTGTTCACCCGGATGATCGACCGCAACACCACCATCCCGACCAAGAAGAGCCAGGTTTTCTCGACCGCCGAAGACAATCAGAACGCGGTCACCATCCGGGTCTTCCAGGGCGAGCGCGAGATGGCCTCCGACAACAAGGTGCTCGGCCAGTTCGACCTGGTTGGAATTCCGCCGGCGCCGCGCGGCGTGCCGCAGATCGAGGTCACGTTCGACATCGACGCCAACGGCATCGTCAACGTCTCGGCCAAGGACAAGGGCACCGGCAAGGAGCAGCAGATCCGCATCCAGGCGTCGGGCGGCCTCAACGACGACGATATCGAGAAGATGGTCAAGGAAGCCGAGCAATTCGCCGACGAGGACAAGAAGCGCCGCGCCGGCGCCGAGGCGAAGAACCAGGCCGAAAGCCTGATCCACAGCACGGAAAGGCAATTGGCGGAGCATGGCGACAAGGTCTCGGCCGAGGTCAAGACCGAGATCGAGGGCGCGCTGGCCGAGGCCAAGACCGCTCTCGAAGGCGGCGACGCGGATGTCATTACCGAGAAGAGCAATGCGCTTGCCCAGGCGGCGATGAAGCTCGGCGAGGCGATGTACAAGGCGCAGCAGGCCGAGGCCGAAGCGCCCGAGGGAGCGGACGCCGGCACCTCCGAGCCGACCGAGGAGCAGCCCGCCGAAGAGGAGGATGTGGTCGACGCCGAGTTTTCCGAGGTCGAAGACGAGAAGAAGGCGTAACGCATATGCCGATCGCCGTTCGCCAGACCGAACGGGTCAGGGGTAGGTCCGCAGGTGGTTGATCAGGACTATTACGATCTGCTTGGCGTTGCTCGCGGGGCCGACGGCGCGACCATCAAGGCTGCCTATCGCCGTCTTGCCAAGGAGCATCACCCGGACCGCCACAACGGCTGCAGCGAGCAGGAAGCACGCTTCAAGGCGATCAGCGAAGCCTATGACTGTCTCAAGGACCCGCAAAAGCGCGCGGCCTATGACCGATTCGGCAAGGCGGCATTCCAGAATGGCGGCGGTCCGTTCGACCAGGGCGCCGGCTTCGAGGGCTTTTCCGACATTTTCTCGTCGATTTTCGGCGAATTCATGGACCCGCGCGGAGCCCGCGCCAACGCCGCCCGCGGGGCCGATCTTCGCTACGATCTGGAGTTGACGCTCGAGGAGGCGTTCGGCGGGGTCGAATCGAACATTTCGGTCGAGGCGCTGTCGCGGTGCGACGTGTGCGAGGGGCGCGGCTGCACCAAGGCGGCCAGCTGCGCGCAAGCCTGCCCGACCTGCGGGGGCGCCGGCAAGGTGCGGGCGCAGCAGGGTTTCTTCGTCGTCGAGCGCGGCTGCCCGACCTGCCGAGGCAGCGGCGAGACGATCGCCGACCCGTGCCGCTCATGCGGCGGCGAGGGCCGGGCATTGAATAGCCGCAAGCTGTCGGTGAAAATCCCGGCGGGAGTCGACGAGGGAACGCGTATTCGCGTCGCCGGCGAGGGCGAGGCCGGGGTGCGCAACGCGCCCAGCGGCGACCTTTACATCTTCGTCCACATGAAGCGGCACCCGATCTATTTGCGCGACGGCACGACGCTCATCGCCGAATGCCCGATCAGTTTCACGACCGCGGCGCTGGGCGGTGCGATCGACCTTCCCGGGCTCGACGGCAGCAGGATCGACATCAAGATTCCGGCCGGCGTCCAATCCGGCGAGCAGCTGCGCCGGCGCGGTTCCGGAATGAGCGTGCTCAACGGCCGCGGGCGGGGCGATCTGGTCGCCCGAATCCTGGTCGAGACACCAAGCCGGATGTCGGCCAAGCAGAAAAAGCTGCTCGAGCAATTCCGCGCCACCGAAACCGGTGACGAATGTCCCGCGGCAAAGGGCTTCTTCAGCCGCATCAAGGAGATTCTCGCGGGTTGAGAAATGCCGGGCAATCCGGCTACCGTGAGACGCAAAGGGGACGTCTCATGCAACATCGCTTTTTTGCTAGCACCGGCCTCGCGATCGCCGCGCTGATCGCCGCGCCCGCGACGGCGCAGGGCCAGGATTTTTCCACCGTCGAGGTGACGGTCGAGCGGCTGGCGCCCGGAGTCGCGGTGCTGTTCGGCGCCGGCGGCAATATCGGCCTCAGCCATGGCGAGGACGGCATTGTGCTGATTGACGATCAATATGCGCCGTTGACCGATAAGATTCTCGCCGCGGTCAACAGCGTCAACGCAGGCCCGGTCAAGTTCGTCGTCAACACTCACTGGCATGGCGACCACAGCGGCGGGAACGAGAATCTCGGCAAGGCGGGCGCGGTGATCGTCGCCCATGACAATGTCCGCACTCGGATGTCGGCCGAGCACGTCTCATCGCGGTTCGGAACCATCCCGGCCTCGCCGAAAGACGCCCTGCCGGTGGTGACCTTCGCGCAAGGCGTGACACTCAACCTCAACGGCGACGAGCTGGACGTGATCCACGTATCCAAAGCCCACACCGACGGCGACAGCCTGGTCCACTGGAAGTCGGCGAACGTGCTGCACATGGGCGACACTTTCTTTCATGCCGTCACGCTGCCCTTCATCGACCGGGACTCGGGCGGGTCGATCGACGGTCTGATCGCCGCGGCGCGCACCGGGCTCGGGCTTGCTTCGGCCGACACCAAAATCATTCCGGGGCACGGGCCGATGGCGACGCGCGCCGACCTCGAAGCCTATCTGGCGATGCTGGTCGACGTTCGCACCAAGGTCGCTGCGGCGAAGGCGGCCGGCCGGAGCCTCGCCGACATCAAGGCCGCCAACCCGGCCGCGCCCTATGCGATCGCGGATGCGTTCATCGGTCCCGACGACTTTGTCGAGGCGGTGTTCGAAAGCCTGCCGGCGGCGACTGAGAACTGATCCGGCGAGGCGCGCTTTCAGCCGCGCAATTCCAGATTCTCGATCTTCAGCGCCAGGAAGGTGGTGAATAGCTCGACTGCCGCCAGCCGCGAAAGGTCGGGAGCCTTTGGCGTGCGGTGGAGCGCAATCACCGAGCCTTTGAGGGCCGCCTCGCCGTAACGGATCGGCGCCAGCAGCGCGGATCGGACTCCAGCCCGGCGCAACTCCTGCTCGACCTCCGATTCGCCGCAAAGCAGATATCGGGGCTCGGCGGCAGCCAATGTCCCCGAGGACAGCAACGCCACCGGCTCGCTTTCCACATCCTTGATCCAGCACAATCGCGCGTTGCGCTCTGTGAGCGTGCCGAGCGCGCCGAAATCCGGGCTGCCGCTGCGCGCGCTGGTGGCAAGCGGTTCCACCTCTCCGCCGCGGCAATGCATCAGCATGACGGAGTCGAAGCCGGTCAGTGCGCGCAACTCCCGAGTCGCGGTCGAGGCCAGCGACTCAAGGTCGGCAATCTCCGAGCAACGCTGAGCCATGCGCGCGACCATGCTCGCCGCGTCCATCGAGGTTTGCCGGCTGCTCGCGACGACTTCGAGGATCGACCAGCTATCGTCGAGGTGCAGGACCAGATCGAACGCGCCCTGGCCCTCGATCAGGATCTGGCCGAACATCCGCTCGACGCCTTCGCCGGCGCGCAACAGCGCGAAGCGGTTGCGGATCGCATGGACCGCGGAAGGGATCAGCAAATCGGCCAGCGGCCGCCCGAGCAGGTCGGCGGCCGGTTCGCCGAACACAGCATCGATATTCGCCGACGCGCAGCCCATCCGCCAGTCGGAAGAAAAACCGATCAGCCAGCCGAAAGGCTGGATGACCTTCGCCCGACCGGCGACATTGGCCGCTGCCGGCTCGTCGGTTAGCCCCCTCGACACGTCGTATCTCGTCCTGCGGTCCCTGGAAGGGACATCTTAGACCAAAAGCGGCTGCAACCGAATATTCAGCTGCCGGAGGTTTTGAACACGCGCTCGAAAATCGCGTCTACGTGTTTGAGATGGTAGTCGAGGTCGAACAGGACTTCGAGCTCGGGTGCGGGAAGATGCTCCGTCACTTGTGGATCCTGCTTCAAAAGATCGAGCAGCGACAAAGCGCCGTCCGAATCCCAGACCTTCATCGCATTGCGCTGGACGAGCGCGTAAGCGTCCTCGCGGCTTAACCCGGCCTGAGTCAGCGCCAGCAGCACCCGCTGCGAATGGACGAGGCCGCCCATCCGGTCGAGATTGCGGCGCATGCGTTCTGGATAGACCAGCAGCTTGTCGATGACTCCGGTCAGCCGCGCCAGCGCGAAGTCGAGCGTGATGGTCGCGTCGGGCCCGATGAACCGTTCGACCGACGAGTGGGAAATATCGCGCTCGTGCCACAAAGCGACATTCTCCATCGCCGGCGCGACCGCGCTTCGCACCATCCGCGCCAGGCCGGTCAGATTCTCGGTCAGCACCGGGTTGCGCTTGTGCGGCATCGCCGAGCTGCCCTTCTGGCCGGGCGAAAAAAACTCCTCCGCTTCCAGTACCTCGGTGCGCTGCAGGTGGCGGATCTCAACGCTGAGCCGCTCGATCGACGAGGCAATGACGCCCAATGTTGCAAAGAACGCCGCGTGGCGGTCGCGCGGGATGATTTGGGTCGAGATCGGCTCGGGCGTCAGTCCCAGCTCCGCGGCGACATGCGCCTCGACCGCCGGGTCGATGTTGGCGAAGGTCCCGACCGCACCGGAAATGGCGCAGGTGGCGATCTCGTCGCGGGCGGCGGCGAGGCGCGCCCGGTTGCGCTGAAACTCGGCATGGGCCTGGGCGAGCTTCAGACCGAAGCTGGTCGGCTCGGCGTGGATGCCGTGGCTGCGGCCGATGGTCGGGGTCAGCTTGTGCTCATAGGCCCGGCGCTTCAGCGCCGCGAGCAGCTGGTCGATGTCCTCGATCAGCAAATCGGCGGCCTGGCTGAGCTGCACGGCAAGCGCGGTGTCGAGCACGTCGGAGCTGGTCATCCCCTGGTGCAGATAGCGGGCCTCGGGACCCATCTTGCCGCCGACCCAGGTGAGGAAAGCGATGACGTCGTGCCTGGTCACCGCCTCGATGGCGTCGATCGCGGCGACGTCGATCGCGCCCAGCGCGTCGGCATCATAGGCGGCGCGGATCGCCTTGGCGTCCGCGGCCGGTATCATCCCGACCTTACCCATCGCCTCGGCGGCGAAGACCTCGATCCGCCACCAGATCCGGTAGCGGTTCTCGGCCGACCAGATGGCGGTCATTTCGGGGCGGGAATAGCGTGGAACCATGGGGTGGGCGGCTAGCAGGGAAGCCGCGCCGCTTCAAACTGTCTTGCATGGGCCAGCTCGGAACGCGCCAATGTCTGCTTTGTGTGGAAAGCGGACGCGAGCATGTTTAAGCGACCCAGATGCCTCAATATACACCTTTAGAAGATGTCAGGGTTACACTTGATGCTGAGCCGATCGATGTTCTCAAGGTTGAGCCCGGCCTCAACTCACTTAGAGCAGACTTCATTCTCAGGAACGACAGCGAGCGCGCCCTCAGAGTTACGTTCGATTGCGGAACAATCGTTCGCCTGCTCGACGATATGCCACTTAGCACGGAATCCCACTCCTCGGAGAACGAGGGCATTGTTCCATACCATTTCGCCTACAAAGTCGTTGGCCACTCTTTCCTGGTTAGTCAGTCATCAGTTTGGAGGGACGTTTGTGGCCCGATTACCCACTACCAATTTCTGACGGGCGACGGCTGCATGGACGTCCTCTCCTCGGAGCAGCCGCAATTTTCCCTCGTTCCGATAGATAAAGGCGCACTTGCCAGGCGTGACCTAGACGACGAAATCTAATGTCCGCAATGGGTCGAAAGCGGACATTGGCGACATCGCTACATCAGCCCCATCGCCCTCAGGCTGGAGCGGCCCGACGCGCCGACGATGACATGGTCGTGGACGGCGATCTTCATGTGGCGGCCCGCCTCGACCAGGTCGCGCGTCAGGCGAATGTCCTGTTGGCTCGGGGTGGGATCGCCGCTGGGATGGTTGTGGACGATGATCAGAGCGGTGGCGCCGAGCGCGATGGCGCGGCTGATGACTTCGCGGACATGGACCGCCGCCTCGTCGACCGAGCCCCGCGACATCCGTTCGTTGGCGATCAGCAGATTCTTGGCGTTGAGGAACAACACCCGCACTTCCTCGACTTTCGAACGGGCCATTTGGGCGTGGAGATAATTGCCGAGCGCCTCCGAGCTCGACAGCAAAGGCCGCTCCTCAAGCTCGCTTTCCAGCAGGCGCAGCGCCGCCGCCTCGGCGATCTTGATCGCGGCGACCGTCGCTTCGCTCAGCTTGGCCTGTTTCAATGCCGCGACGTCGGCCGACAAAAGCTTTCCGACGCTCCCGAACCGCTCGATGAGCTGCTTCGCCTTCGCTTTGGTGTCGATCCGGGGAATCGTCAGCGCCAGCAGATATTCGACGATTTCATGGTCGAGCAGCGCCGTCGGCCCGCCCTCGAACAATCGCTGACGGAGCCGCGACCGGTGGCCTGAAGCGTGACTTTGCGACTCCCCCATGGGGACGACGCTATGGTCAAGGCTTCGGTCGTGCAACCGGACTCATGCCGCAGACGGAACGGCCGGCTCGGCGCGAGGGTTGTAGCGGGCAATGGTTTCGAGGCGCAGCGACGGCGGATATGGAGCGGACGGCGGCGCCGATAGCATAGTTGTGCGGCGACGCTGGGGCTGGCGGCGGATCGCGTCCTACGTCGCTCTGGCCATCCTTGTGCTTCTGCTCGTCGCTGTCGCCGTGGTGTGGATCGCGCGGCGGCCGATCGCCAGCAATGTGCTCGAGCGCGAGCTTGAGAAGCGCGGCGTCGAGGCGACCTATGATCTGGAGCGCGTCGGCCTTCGCACCCAGATAATCCGGAATGTCGTGATCGGCGATCCGCAAGATCCCGACCTCGTCGCCCGTTACGCGCAAATTCAAATCAGGATTCAATGGGACGGCAGCATCGAGATTTTCCGGGTCGTCGCCCGCGGCGTTCGCCTGAAGGGCGAGCTCGAGGACGGGCGGGTAAGCTGGGGAGAACTTGACAAGCTGCTGCCGCCGCCAAGCGATCAGCCGTTCCGCTTTCCCGACATCACGCTGGATGTCGCCGACAGCAGCATCAGCCTGGCGACGCCGGCGGGCCCGTTAGGCTTCGCGGTGCGCGGCTCGGGCAATCTCACCGGCGGCTTCAAGGGGCGCATGGCGGCGGCCAGCCCGGGCCTCGATTTGGGCCGCTGCCGGCTGGAGGACATGAAAGCGGTGGTGGCGATGGAAATCACCGCCCGCCGCCCGCGCCTCGAGGGGCCGGTGACGGCGCAGCGCTTCGGCTGCCCCGAAAGCCGCTTCGTGATCGACGCGCCGCGGTTCGAGATCGACAGCCAATTCAGCGAAGGCTTCGACACGTTCAAGGGTGTCGGACGCATGGCGGCCGAGCGCATCGTCGCCGGCGAGAACGGACTTGCCAATCTGACCGGCAATGTGACCTTCGATGGCTCGCCCATTGCAACGCGCGGCGAGCTCGAACTGGCAGGACGGCAGTCGAGGCTGGGCCCGATCTTTGCCGAGCGCACCCGGATCAACGGCCGCTATCGGCTCGGAGTGGCTTCGGGCACGATGGCGCTGGTCGGGCAATATGCGGCGGAAGATGCCGAGCTGGCGCCGGCGATGCTGGGCGGTATCGCCGATGGACTCGCCGCGGTCGTCGACACGCCGGTCGGACCGGTCGCCACCGCCATCGCCAACGCAATCCGCGCCAACACCCGGTCGTTCGACGCGAACGGCGAGATTCGCGTCGTCAACGGCCCGCGCGGTGGCGCGGCGCGGATCGAGTCGGCCAATGTCCGAACCGACCGCGGCGCCCGTGTCCGCGTATCAGGCGGCGACGGGGTCACCTATTACTGGCCCTCGGCGGGTGTGCGGATCGACGGCCGGATCCAGATGGCGGGCGGCGGGCTGCCGACCGGTGACTTGGCGCTCAGCCAGCCTCGGCGCGGCGGCGGGATGAGCGGCATCGCCCGGTTCCGGCCCTATACGGCCGGCGGCTCGACGCTGAGTCTGGAGCCGATCCGGTTCGCCGCGACGGCCGCCGGGGCGACCGATTTCAATACTGTCGCAAACCTCAGCGGCCCGTTCCCCGAAGGGCGCGTCCGCGGCCTGCAGATGCCGGTCTCCGGCACCATCGGCGCCGACGGCAGCCTGCTCGTCGGGCGGCGGTGCATCACCGCCACTATGGACTATTTTGAGATGCGCGGACTGCGGCTGGGTCCGACCCGGCTGCCAATCTGCCCGTCCGGCGAGGCGATACTGGTGCAGCGACCGGGCGGGTCGATGCGGATCAATGCCAGGATCGCCGAGCCGCGGCTGGCCGGAACCCTGGGCGGGACCCCGCTGCTGATCACCGCCGGGTCGGCGCGGATCATCGAGGGCCGGGACTTCGAGCTGACCGACGCCTCGATGCGCCTCGGCCAGGCCGATTCGCCGATCCTGTTCGAGCCGGAAATGCTCCGGGGCACCTTTAGGGGCAGCGGCGTCAGCGGCACCTTCAGCGGCGCCGACTCCGTGATCCGCAACGTGCCGGTGCTGATCAGCGAAGGTGAAGGTGATTGGCGCTTCTACCAGGGCGATCTGACGGTGGAAGGGCAGATCCTGGTGTCCGACCGCGCCGAGGAGCCGCGCTTCTATCCGCTGCGCAGCGACGATTTTACGTTCACGCTCGCCGGCGACGATATCCGCGCCGGCGGCACGTTGCGCCATCCCGACAGCGGCACTTTGGTGACCGACGTCACCATCTCCCACCAGCTGTCGACCGGCGAGGGACAGGCGGTGCTCGACGTGCCCGGCATCCGCTTCGGCGAGTCGATTCAGCCGGAAGAGATCACGCCGCTGACCGAAGGCGTCGTTGCGCTCGTCCAGGGGCCGTTTCAGGGACAGGGCCAGATCAGCTGGAGTGGTGGCGGAGAGGTCAGCTCGACCGGCGAATTCTCGACCGCCGACATGGACCTGGCGGCGCCGTTCGGCCCGGTCGCGGGACTGACGACGACGGTTCGCTTCAGCGACCTATTGGCGCTCGAAACGGAGCCGGGTCAGACTGCGACGGTCGAGATGATCAACCCCGGTATCCTGGTCGAGGATGGCGTCATCACCTACCAGCTGCTGACCGACCAGCTGGTGCGGGTCCAGCGCGGCCAATGGCCGTTCATGGGCGGCACCCTGATCCTCCAGGAAACGATCCTCAATTTCGGCCGGCCCAGCGCCAAGCGCCTGACCTTCCAGGTGGTCGGCTTCGACGCCAAGACCTTCATCGACGGCCTCGGCTTCGCAGGCATCGAGATCACCGGCACGTTCGACGGCGTCCTGCCGATGATCTTCGACGACGCAGGCGGAAGGCTCGTCGGTGGCAGGCTCGAATCGCGGCCGCCGGGAGGCGAGTTTCGTTACACCGGCACCAAGCCCGATGTCGGGCTGGTGGGGGGCGTCGCCTTCGATCTGCTCAGCAATATGCGCTACGAAACGATGGTCGTGCGGCTTGACGGCGATCTCGCCGGGGAATTCGCTTCCCGTTTCACGATCAGCGAAGTGTCTCTCGGCAGCGAAGGCGGATTCCTCGCCGGGTTGGTGCGCGGCGCCTTCAGGAAGGTGCCGCTGGTCGTGAACCTGAATGTCGTCGGGCCGTTCCGCGCGCTGATCCAGACCGCGAAAGGATTTAGGGATCCCACGCCGGTCATCGCACCGGTGATGCCGTTCCCGATCGATGCCCCCGGGATCGTCACCGAGACCCGCACCCTGACCAAAGAAGAAGAGCAGACGCGGACGACGCCTGCAGAGCCGATCGAACCGACACTCGAAACCCCCAGCGAAAGCGAGAGATGACCATGCCAAACATACTGAGACGAAGGGCGCTTGCGACCGCGGCGCTGGCGCTGGTGCTGCCGCTGACCGGCTGCGTCACGGTCGAGTCGCCCGACCGGCCGATCGAGATCAACCTCAACGTCGACATCAGGCAGGAAGTGCTGGTCCGGCTGCGCGACGACGTCGACCAGCTGATCCGGGAAAATCCGGATGCCTTCCCCGACGATCCGCCGGGAGGCCAATGATGCGGCCGGGACTCGCCGGCGCATTGGCCGTGCTCGTTTCGCTGTCGCTTGCGCACCCGGCCGCGGCCCAGACCCGCTCCGAGCTGCAGGCGGCGCGGCAGGCGGGCGCGATCGGCGAGAGGTTCGACGGCTACCTCGGGGTCGCGACGGCTTCGTCGCAGTCGGTCCGCCGACAGGTAGCGGCAACCAATATTCGCCGCCGCTCGCTGTATATCGATCTGGCGGCGCGGCGCCGGGTAACGGCGCAGGCGGTCGGGATCGCCGCCGGCTGCGAGCTTCTCGCCCGCACCGCGATCGGGCAAGCCTATATGCTCTCCGATGGACAATGGCGCCGCCGCGGAGCGGGCGATCCACCGCCGGCGCCGGATCACTGCCCCGATTGAGCCTCGAACGAGGCGCGATAGTCCGGCTTCAGCGCCGCGACGATCGCTGGGGTCACTTGCAAGGGAATGTCGTATTCACCTTCTGCATAGGAACCGGCAACATAAGGAGCGGCGATCAAATGGATCCGGTCGAACAAGTGATCGCCATCCGAGTCGGACGGGATGATCGCAAGTTCGGACAATGACGGGCACATCTCATAGACCGTGCCGGTCTGTTCACCGTTCCGCTTGGTCCGTTCGGCATAAAGTGCGTTGCAATAATTAGCGGTGACCAATGCCGGAAATGCCGCAGGCCGCTCGAACAAATCCGTAGCGCCAATTTCGCGCCGTTCGACGTAGTCCCAGAGGAAGGCCCCGGTCCCGTGATTGCCATGAGCGCCACCCGTATAGGCGCTGACCTTGACCGACAGGCTCAGGAGACGCGGCGACTGCCCGGCTGTCGAATATTCAGTCGATCGCTCAAAACCGGTGAAGGAATAGCCGTATTTGTCACGGTTACGCAGCACACGCTCTTCCTCGGCGACGGCCTGAAGCTCCGCGAGTTGCTTCGCGCGCTCGGCATCGAGCCGCGCCACGAGATCGGGAACCTGTGCCGCTTCCGCCGACCAGGAGAAATGGAAATCGACGAGGTCGTCCTCAATGTCCTGGACGAACGGCTCCGCGGTGCCGGCATCGGCTACAAGGAAAAGGGCGATGAGCCAGTGAGCCATTGCCGCCACTCTATATGAGAATGGGCCGGGAGCGAAGGTTGACTAGCGACTGGCGCCTTCATAAAGGGGCCGCGCCTTGGCGGGCTCGTGGCCGCCATGTTCCTTGCCATTCCCGGCTGCGCTTTTCAAAGCGTCGCCGCGCATATTCGGAGTTAGGCGCATGGCCGAAGACGAGCGCGATGAGGTTCCACCGTCTCCCCAGGACGCGCGCCTCGGTTCGCTCGACGAACGGTTGAAGCGAGCCGAACGCGAGGAAGGCGAGCGCAGGCCCAAAATCGTTTCGGCGATGGTCGCGCGATCGCGGGGCATGCGGGTCGCGCAGGGACTGGTCGGAATGCCGTTGGGCGGCGCGCTGATCGGCTGGTTGATCGACCGGCTGCTCGACACGGCGCCGTGGATCATGCTGGCGCTGATGTTCCTCGGGTTCGCCGGCGCGATCTGGGAGGCGATGAAGATGTTTGGCCAAAGTGGCGACAAGGACGCAGGAAAGTAACACGTGGCGGCTGCACCCAAAATCGACCCGATGCACCAGTTCCAGATCGAGCCGATCTATGGCCAGCTGGGGCCGAGCAACCCGTTCGTTTTCACCAACAGTGCATTGTGGATGATGGTGCTGCTGGCGCTGATCACCGGCTTCATGCTGCTCGGCATGCGCCGCGAGCTGGTGCCGGGGAGGTGGCAGGCGGCGGCCGAGGGGCTGGTCGGAGCTCTCGACTCAATGGTCATGACCAGCATCGGGCCGAAAGGCCGAGCCTATTTGCCGTGGGTGTTCAGCGCCTTCATCTTCATCCTGGTCGCCAATTTCGTTGGATCGATGCCGTTCGCGCTCACCGGCGTGCATCCGTTCACGGTCACCAGCCAGTTTACGATCACGGGAACGATGTCGATCATCAGCTTCCTGATCGTGCTTGGCGTCGGCTTCTGGAAGCACGGGCTGCATTTCCTGTCGCTGTTCTGGCCCAAGGGCATGCCGGTCGGGCTTAAAATCCTGATCGCCCCCATCGAATTCATCAGCTTCATCGTCCGGCCGTTCAGCCTTGGCCTCAGGCCGTTCATTGCCATGTTCGCCGGTCATATCCTGCTCGAGGTGTTTGGCAATTTCATCGTCCAGGGGTTGAATGCCGGCGGCGGCGGCTACGTCATATCCTTCTTGTGTTTCCTGTTTGTCGCCTTCATCAACGCGCTCGAGCTGCTGGTCGGCGCCATCCAGGCCTATGTTTTCGCGCTGCTGACGTCGATGTACATCAACGACGCGGTCAACCTTCACTAACGATCGATTTTTCAAGGAGTAATGCAATGGAACTCGCTTCTGCACAGGTTATCGGCGCCGGTCTCGCCGCTATCGGTGTCGGCGCCGCCGCCGCCGGCGTCGGAATCGTCTTCGGCTCATTCCTCCAGGGCGCGCTGCGCAACCCGGCGGCAGCCGACGGCCAGTTTCCGCGCCTGATCTTCGGCTTCGCCGCTGCCGAGCTCCTCGGCCTGATGGCGTTCGCCGTGGCGATGATCATCCTCTACGCGCGCTAATCGGATCGGCGGGGCGTGACCCCGCCGGGCAAGAGAAAACCATGCCTCAGCTAGACCAGCTTTCGGACGTTATCCTGTCGCAGCTCTTCTGGCTCGCGATCACGCTCGGCTTCATCTATTTCGTCATCGGCCGCGGCATGGTGCCTAGAATTCAGTCGACGGTCGACAAGCGCGACGAGCGGATCGCCGAAGACCTCGCCGTAGCTGAACAGGCGAGGGCCAAGGCCGACGAAATCGAGGAAGCCTATCGCCAGCGCATGGATGCCAGTCGGGCCGAGGCGATGAAGGCAACGGCGGCCGCCAAACAGGAGGCTGCGCGCAAGATCGAAAAGCGGGTGGACAAGGCCAACGCCTCCAACCAGGCCAAGCTGGAAAAGGCAGAGGCGCGGATCCGCGCCGCGCGCGAATCTGCGCGGGCCGAGATCGCCGCAGTATCCGCCGAATTGACGCAGGATGTCGTCGCCAAGGTCGCCGGGCTCAAGATTAGCAAAGCCGAGGCGCTGAAGGCGGTGGAGCTGGCCGATGGCTGAGCCGATCCATACCACGGCCGGCACCGAGGTGCCGGCCGAGGAGCATCACGAGCCGACGGCGCTTGGCTTCACCCCCGGCGGTTGGGTGGCGCTGGCAATGCTGCTCGTTTTCGCGATCCTGATTTGGAAGAAGGTCCCTGCGGCCATCGCCCGCTCACTGGACGGCAAGATAGCCGCCATCCGCTCCCAGCTTGAAGAGGCCAAAGAGCTGCGCGCCGAAGCCGAGGCGCTCCGCCAGGAATATGAGAAGAAGGCGAAGTCGGCCGACAAGGAAGCCAAGGCCATGATCGAGCGCGCCGGCCTTGAGGCCGAGGCGATTGTCGCAAAGGCCGACGCCGATGCTGCCGCACTGATCGAGCGTCGCACACGCATGGCCGAGGATAAGATCGCCGCCGAGGAGCGCGCGGCGGTCGATCAGCTTCGCGCCGCCACCGCCGATGCCGCCCGCGCCGCCGCCGCCCGGCTGATCGCCGAGCGTCACGATGCGGCGGCCGACGACGCGCTGGTCGACGAGGCGATCAAGGGGCTGGGGCGAAACTAGCTGCGGGGTCTTATTCCCTCACTGCTTGCGCTCACCGCCGGACGCGCTGACGCCGTCGAGCGCCAGATGGGCCGATTCCCCCGGGGATTCGCGGCTGAGGTCGCCGAGGCTGACGATCCCGACCAGCTTTTGCTGCTCGTCGATCACCGGCAGCCGGCGGACTTGCGCCTCGCTCATCTTGGTCGCCACTTCCTCGACATCATCTTCGGCGCGGACGCAGATCAGGCCGTCGCTCATCAGGTCGCGGACCGGCGTATCCGGTCCATGGCCCTTGGCCACTCCTCGCACGGCGATGTCGCGGTCGGTGATCATGCCGACCAGCTTGTCGCCCTCCATCACCGGAATCGAGCCGGCATCGGCGTCGATCATGAAGGAGGCGGCTTCCCGGACGCTCTGATCGGGGCGGACCGTCTCGACCTTGTGCGTCATCACTTCGCTGATTTTCATCGCTCTTCTCCTTTTGTGGAATGTCGAGCGATAAACGAATGGCTGGAGAGCGGCGTTCCGGCGCTTAAGGCAGGTTCTCGGTCAAAAGATCATAGGCGGCGACCGGCTCGTCCTTCTGGTTGAATATCTCGACCGCCCAACGGACGACTCCGGTTTCTTCGCTCTTCAGCGACTTGGCCTTGACGGTCAGCTCGACCCGCATCGCATCGTCGGGATAGAGCGGGGTCAGGAAGCGCAGATTCTCGAGGCCGGTGTTGGCCAGCACCGGGCCCGGATCGGGATCGACGAACAGCCCGGCGGCGAAGGCGAGGATCAGATAGCCATGGGCGACCCGGCCCTCGAAGATCGGCGAGGCCTTGGCCGCTTCCTCGTCCATGTGGGCGTAGAAATTGTCGCCGGTGAATTGGGCGAAATGCTCGATGTCGTCGAGGCTGACGGTGCGGCTGCCGGTCTTCAGCGTGTCGCCGACGACAAGTTCGCTCATCCGCTTTCGGAACGGGTGGGTATCGATGACGCGCTTGGGCGCGCCGCTGACATATTGGCCGCTGATCGCGGCGATCATCGCCGGCGACGACTGCAATGCGCTGCGCTGCATGTAGTGCTTGACGCCGCGTACCCCGCCCATCTCCTCGCCGCCGCCGGCGCGGCCGGGGCCGCCGTGGGTCAGCACCGGCAAGGGCGAGCCGTGGCCGGTCGATTCCTTGTGGTTGGTGCGGTCGATGACCAGCATTCGGCCGTGGAAGGCGGCGGCGCCGGCGACGAAATCGCGCGCCACGTCCGGCGAATGGGTGAACAGCGACAGCGCCAGGCTGCCGCGGCCGCGGTTGGCGAGCGCGATTGCGTCGTCCAAATCCTTGTAGGGCATGATCGTCGACACCGGCCCGAACGGCTCGACATCGTGCGCCGCCGCGCAGGCCCAGGGGTCGTCGGCGCGCAGAAGCACCGGCGGCAGGAAGGCGCCGCCCTTGACCGGCGGCTCGGCCGATGGGTCGCCGGCGACGATCCGCGCGCCCGCCGCTTCGATTTCGGCGATACGCGCCCGGACGTCGTCGCGCTGGGCGATGCTGACCAGCGCGCCCATGCCCGTAGCTTCGTCGCGCGGATCGCCGACTTTGGTCTTGCCGAGCCGCTCGGTTAGCGCCGCCTCGACCGCATCGAGATGATCGGCGGGAACCAGCGCGCGGCGGATCGCGGTGCATTTCTGCCCCGCCTTGACCGTCATCTCGATCGCCACTTCGCGCACGAACAGGTCGAACTCGGGCGTCCCCGGGCCGGCGTCGGGGCCGAGCACCGAGGCGTTGAGGCTGTCGCGCTCGGCGATGAAGCGCACCGATTCGCGGGCGATCGCGGGGTGCGTCTGGAGCTTCATCGCCGTCGTTGCCGAGCCGGTGAAGCTGACCGCGTCCTGGCAGGAGAGATGGTCGAACAGGTCGCCGACATGGCCGGCGATCAGCTGCACCGAACCGGGCGGAAGCAGCCCGGATTCGATCATCACCCGGAACGCAGCCTCGGCCAGATAGGCGGTCGGCGAGGCCGGCTTGACGATCGCGGGGACGCCGGCGAGCAGGGTCGGCGCCAGCTTCTCGAGCATCCCCCAGACGGGGAAATTGAAGGCGTTGATATGCACCGCGACGCCTTGCAGCGGGGTGTAGATGTGCTGGCCGACAAAGCTTCCGCCCTTCGACAGCGGTTCGAGCTGGCCGTCGAGCAGGACATGCGCGTCGGGCAGTTCGCGCCGCCCCTTGGACGAGAAGGAGAAGAGGGTGCCGGCGCCGCCCTCGATGTCGATCCAGCCGTCCTGCCGCGTCGCGCCGGTGGCGTAGTTGAGCGCGTACAGCTCCTCCTTGCGGGCCATGATCGCCTGAGCCAGCCCTTTGATCATCCACGCGCGCTCATGGAAGGTCATTCTCCGAAGCGCCGGTCCGCCAACCTCGCGGCCGTGGGCCAGCATGGCGGCGAAATCGATCCCGCCCGATCCGGTCAGCGCCACCGGCGTGCCGTCGATCGCGCTGGCGATCCCGGCAAGATCGCCGCTGCCGGGGATCCACTGGTCGCGGGCGTAATTGAGAAGCTGCGGGGTTTTCATTGCATCACCTTGCCGTTCGTCCTGAGCGCAGCACGCAGCGCGCCGTCGAAGGCGCCCTGCACAACCGCCGTGCATGGCCCTTCGACTGCGCTCGGGACGAACGCAAGGGGGTGCCTGGATCGGAGTCGGTCCGGGGGCGGGCGTCGGCCGCCCCCGGATGCGTGAGGCTTACTGCCGCTGCGCGCTATAGGTGACCGTCGAGTCCGTCCGCTTGTTCTCGGACACGACATTCAGCGTGCCGTCGGTTACCGTCAGGGTCGAGACGTTCACTACCTCGCCGTCACGCGTGAAGGTCTCCCGGAAGCTGTTCGGCGCCAGGCGCTCGACCGACACGGTCGTTCCCGCCGTGTCGCCCTGGACCGGAACGGCGGTTCCGTCGAGATTGGCGGAGTAGCTCTGTCCCGAAGGGCTGCTCATGTTGAGCGTGTCGCCGTCGAGCTGGAAGGTGACCGTCAGCGCTTCGTCCGAAATGCTGTCGACCTTCTCCGTTTTCCACGAACCGGACACGGCGTGCGCGCCCTCCGGAGCCGGGCCAACTCGGATATCGGTGCCCTCACCTCTGGTGGTCGGAGCATTCGGCGTCGTCGAATCGGTCCAGACAAAGTTCGCCCTGTTGCCGTCTTCGGATACGGTCACCGTGGTATCGCTGACCTGCCTGTCGCCCATTCGGCGGACGAATTTGACCGTGCGGTCGTCGACTTCCTCGACCGACATGCTGTCGAAATAGGGGCGGTCGGCGACCGGATGAAACTCGCCGTCGGCGGCGATGGTCAGCGGCGGCACGCAGGTGCTGCACGAATAGCTGCCGTCCTTGAGCAGATATTCGCTCGGCTTTTCATCGAACTTCGCCGACGCCAGATCGGCCTTCCACGTGCCCTCGATCGACTCGGCTTGCGCCGCTTGTGTCTGATTATCCTGTTCCGGCGCCTGGCTGGTGCATGCCGGCACTGTCGCAACAAGTGCGAACGCAAGCGCCATTGAAATCGTTCTCGTCATCATGTTTCCCCTGATACGCCGTGCCTGAAAGCTCCCGGCGGCGTTACTTTGATTAACAAAGCATTGAACCTATGCCCTTATAATGGATTTAAAGCAATGGTTTGCACTCTTGTGTAGGCTTCCTTGATCGTGCATTCCGCGACACTAAAACTATAGGGGCGAACTTGCGATGCGATCACGGGCCTGGCTGGCGTTGAGCGCTGCATTGATCGTCGCTGGATGTTCGACCGTAACGGCGCCGCCAACCGCGACCGTGGCGAGCGTCGCGCCGCCGGCAGGCGAGCCGATCCCCTATCGTTGAACGCATGGCCATTCGGCCAAGGGGCATCAGGCGATGGTGGCGACCTTCGGCCGGGGCGGGCTGGAGCCGGGCGCCTATGTCTGGGCGACGAGCGTGCCGGACAGCGGCGACACCCAAGTGATCGTCGATCTCATGTCGCAGATGGCCTATGTATTCCGCGGCGAGCAGCTGATCGGGGCCTCGACGATCTCCAGCGGCAAGAGCGGCAAGCAGACGCCGCTCGGCTATTGGCCGGTCCTTCAGAAGAAGAAGTTCCACCGCAGTCGCAAGTATAACAACGCGCCGATGCCGTTCATGCAGCGACTCGACGAATATGGCATCGCGCTGCACGGCGGGTTGAACCCCGGCTATCCCGCCAGCAACGGATGCGTCCGCCTGCCGATGAAATTCGCTGAATTGCTGTACGGCGTCACCAGCGTTGGCACGCAGGTGGTGATCGAAGGCTAGGCGTCGCGGTTCACTTTCCGACGAACGTCGGCGCGCGCTTCTCGAGGAAGGCCGCCACCCCTTCGCGATAATCTTGCGTGAAGCCCAGGCGGCGCATTTCGTCGCGCTGGAGGTCGAGTTCCTGATCGAGGGTTCGGGACCATGACGAACGCAGCATCGCCTTGATCGCGGCCAGCCCGAGCGGCGGCAGCGACGCCAGCTTCGCCGCCAGCGCATCGACCTCCGCGTCGAGCGCGTCATCGTCGACGCATTTCCAGATCAGCCCCCACTCGGCGGCTTGTTCCGCCGGCAACGGCTCGCCGGTCAGCGCCAGGCCGAGCGCGCGCGCCTGGCCGACGAGCCGGGGCAGGTGCCAGCTGCCGCCCGAATCGGGGATCAGGCCCAGAGCCGAAAAGCTCTGGATGAACTTCGCCGACTTGGCCGCGACGACGATATCGCAGGCCAGTGCGATATTGGCGCCGGCGCCGGCGGCGACTCCGTTGACCCTGGCGATGACCGGTTGCGGCAGCGCGGCGAGGGTGCGGATCAGCGGGTTCCAGCATATCTCTACCGTGTCGCCGAGGTCGACCGCCTTGTCCGAAGCGACCGCGCGGTCGTTCAAGTCCTGCCCGGCGCAAAAGCCGCGCCCGGCGCCGGTAAGGACGACGACGCGGGCGTCGCCGAGCGAGCCGAGCGCGTCGCGTAGCTCGGCGTGCATGGCGCGCGTGAAACTGTTGAGCCGGTCGGGACGGTTGAGCGTGATCCGGGCGATGGGGCCGTCGCGCTCGAAGATGATGGTTTCGAATTGGGCCATCGGCACGCTCCTCGTCGTCCTGAACTCGTTTCAGGACCCATTCCGGTACGCGCGAGGGCTTTCTTCGTAAATGGATGCTGAAACAAGTTCAGCATGACGGCATTGCGGGGCATTGCCGGCGAATGCGAACTCAGCATGACGCGTTGGTGATTTGAACCGTGCGGACACAAGGACTACATCGGCACCATGTACACGACCGAATTGCAGAAGGATCGCAAGATCCAGTCGATTGAAGATCCGGCGCTGCTCGAGGCGTTCGAGCGCCGGGTCGCCGGCGACGAGTTTATCGAGCCCAAGGACTGGATGCCCGAGGCCTATCGCCGCACCCTGACCCGGCAGATTTCGCAACACGCGCATAGCGAGATCGTCGGCATGCTGCCCGAGGGCAATTGGATCACCCGCGCGCCGAGCCTGCGGCGCAAGGCGATCCTGCTCGCCAAGGTGCAGGACGAGGCCGGTCACGGGCTGTATCTCTACTGCGCCGCCGAAACGCTCGGCACCGGCCGCGACGAGATGATCGAGGCGCTTCACTCGGGCAAAGCCAAGTACAGCACCATCTTCAACTATCCGGCGCTGACCTGGGCCGACATCGGCGCGATCGGCTGGCTGGTCGACGGCGCCGCGATCCTCAATCAGGTGCCGCTGCAGCGCACCAGCTATGGTCCCTATGCGCGGGCGATGGTCCGGGTGTGCAAGGAGGAAAGCTTCCACCAGCGCCAGGGCTTCGAAATCATGATCGCGATGGCCAACGGCAGTCCGGAGCAGAAGCGGATGGCGCAGGACGCGCTCAATCGCTGGTGGTGGCCGAGTTTGATGATGTTCGGCCCGCCGGACGAGGATTCGCCCAATACCGCCCAGTCGATGCGCTGGCGGATCAAGCGCGAGACCAACGACGAGCTTCGCCAGAAATTCGTCGATATCACCGTGCCGCAGGCGGAGTTTTTGGGGCTCGAGGTACCGGACACCGAGCTTGCGTGGAACGCGGACAAGGACGGCTATGACTTCGGCGCGGTCGACTGGGACGAATTTTACGCTGTGGTGAAGGGCGAAGGACCGGTCGCCAAGGAACGGATGACCGCGCGCCGCGACGCCTGGGAGACGCAAGCCTGGGTGCGCGAGGCGGCGGCAGCGCATGAGGCGAAGCGGAGGCAGCGCGCCGCGGCTTGACTCTCGTCGCGGCGAGGACCCCGGATCCTGTCCGGAGAAGCAGTCAGGGCGCCGTCTCTTGGCCGCTTCGCTACGCCCGCGACGACGGATAGTCGAAGCAGCGATTACCCTTTCGACGCGGAGGCGGTCGCCGCTGCCGAAGCACTTCGGCGCTGCAGAGGAGAGGAATATGGCAAAAGACTTTTTCGAGGATTTTGAACGTTTCGCCCGCATGGGTGGCAGCCCGGGCAGCCGATATGCCGTGGCTTGCGCGCTTTTGCGGCTAGCCGAGTCCCATGAGAGATTGGGTCTGGAGCTGGCCGATCTGACCAAGGCCTTGAAGACGCCGCGCACATAATACGCGTTGCAGAACTGCGAATTCGTCGGCTTGACTGCTTTCGTCAGCCCGGCGCATGGCGGGTCTCAGGACGAATAGGCCAGGATGGATCTTTGCTGCGATCCCGGCCGTCGTCCGGGGTGACGGAGAACCGATCCATGTCCGACTGGCCGCTCTGGGAGGTATTCATCCGTGCAAAAGGCGGGCTTTCGCATCGTCATGTTGGCAGCGTTCATGCTCCTGACGCGGAGCTCGCGCTGCGTCACGCCCGCGACACCTACACCCGGCGGCAGGAAGGGGTGAGCCTGTGGGTCGTCCCCTCGGCCGAAATCACTGCCTCCGACCCCGATGAGGCGGGGCCGCTGTTCGAGCCTGCCGCCGACAAGATTTACCGCCACCCGACCTTTTACGACATCCCCGACGAGGTGAAGCACATCTGATGGCGTCCCTGCCGCCGATCGACATGCCCGATGACGCGACCGGCAAAGGCGCGTTCGACGCGCCGGCGGCGGGCGAGCCCGACCCGGCGCGGTTCGATTATCTGCTGCGACTGGGCGACGATTCGCTGATTCTCGGCCAGCGATTGTCCGAATGGTGCGGTCATGCGCCGGCGGTCGAAGTCGACCTCAGCCTCGCCAACCTCGCGCTCGATCTGGTCGGCCAGGCGACTCACCTGCTCAACGAGGCCGGTACCTGCGAAGGCGAGGGACGGGACGGCGACGCGCTGGCCTTCCACCGCGATGTGCTCGACTATCGCAATTGCCTGCTGGTCGAGCAGCCAAACGGCGACTTCGCCCGGACCATTGCCCGCCAGCTGCTCTATGCGACCTGGCAGCACATGCTGCTGCAGCGGCTGACCAAGTCGTCGGATCGCTATCTGGCGGACATCGCCGCCAAGGCGGTCAAGGAGATCGCCTATCACCGCGAATTGGCGGCCGAATGGACGGTGCGGCTGGGCGACGGCACCGAGGACAGCGCGGCCCGAATGGCCGACGGCCTCGACTGGTGCTGGCGCTTCGTGCCCGAATTGTTCGAGGTCGACGACACGCTCGAAAATCTGATCGCGCGCGGCATCGCCCCGGACCCGCGCAGCTTCGAGGAGGAGTATCGATCGGCGGTCCAGGCCGTTCTCGGCGAGGCCAAGCTCGCCGTGCCCGCCGACCAGCGGCCGATACTCGGCGGGCGGCGCGGTCACCACAGCGAGCATCTCGGGCATTTGCTGGCGGTAATGCAGTTCCTGCCGCGCACCTATCCGGACGCCAGCTGGTAGGCGATGTCGGTTCATTTCCACCCGCTCAGGGTCGCCGAAATCGTGCCCGAGACCGCGGACGCATATTCGATCCGCTTCGAGATGCCGCCCGAGCTTCGCGACACCTTCGCATTCCGCGCCGGCCAGCATTTGACGCTGAAGGCCGAGATCGACGGCGAGGAAGTGCGGCGCAACTATTCGCTGTGCACCGCGCCCGACGAGCAGAACTGGATGGTGACGGTCAAGCGGATCGCCGGCGGCGTGTTTTCCAACTGGGTCGGCGATCATTTGAAGGCCGGCGACACGCTCGACGTGATGCCGCCGCACGGCAGCTTCACCACCCAATTCGATGCCGATGCCAAGCGCCGCTATGTCGGCATCGCCGGCGGGTCGGGGATCACGCCGATCATGTCGCTGATCCGCACCGTATTGAAGGAGGAGCCGGGCAGCAGTTTCACTTTGCTCTACGGCAACCGCGACAGCGGCTCGGTCATCTTCCTCGACGCGCTCGCCGACTTGAAGGACCGCCATCTCGGCCGGCTCGAGCTCTATCATTTCCTCGCCGAGGAGGAAGGCGACATTGCGCTGTTCAACGGCATGCTCGACGCCGGGCGTTGCGAGCAGGCGATCGCAAATCTGGTGACGGACGCCGAGGCGGTCGACGCCTGGTTCATTTGCGGCCCCGGGCCGATGATGGACGCCGCCGAGACCACGCTTCTCGACCAGGGAATCGAGCGCGACCGGATCCACATCGAGCGCTTCACCGCCGACCGCCCGTCGGCGGCGCTGGCCAAGGAGTTGGCGCAGCTTAAGACCCGCGTCGCCGGTGTGACGGTGGGGGTGACGCTGGATGGGCGGACCCGGCGGATCGAATTCGCGCAGGAGAATATCCTCGACAGCGCCCGCGCCGCGGGCCTGCCGGCGCCGTTCGCCTGCAAAGCGGGGGTGTGCGCCACCTGCCGCGCGAAACTCACCAGCGGCAAAGTCGAGATGGCGTCGCGCTACGGGCTGACCGACGAGGAGATCGAGGCCGGCTACATCCTCACTTGCCAGTCGGTGCCGGCGACCGACGATGTGGCGGTCGATTATGATGCCTGATTCCAACTTCGTCATTCCCGCGTAGGCGGGAATCCCGCTTCTTTCTTCTGGAACGGCGAGATAGCGGGACCCCCGCTTTCGCGGGGGTGACGAAAATGGACGGCAAAACAACTACGCGCTAAGCGCCTTCCATGCTGAGCGAAACCGACGTGCACGCAAGGGGACTTGCCGATCTTCCGCCGGTCCAGAGCGACTCCCTGCTGGCGCTGATCGCGCTGGCCGCGGCCGATCCCAGGCCGGACAAGATCGACGTCGGCGTCGGCGTATTCCGCGACGGCGAGGGCCGAACTCCGATCCTGAAGGTGATCAAGCAGGCGGAAGCCATCCTGCGCGAGACCCAGGAAACCAAGGCCTATCTCGGCGGCGCCGGCGACAGGCGCTTCACCGAACTGCTTCGGCCGATCCTGCTCGGGCCCCATGCCGGCGACCAGCGCATAGCCGGAGTGCAAACTCCGGGAGGCTGCGGCGCGCTTCGCCTCGGCTTCGAGCTGATCGCCACCGCCAACAAAGGCGCGCGGGTGCTGGTCGGAACGCCGACCTGGCCCAACCACCCGCCGATCATCCGCGGGGTCGGCCTCGAACAAGTCGAATATCCCTATTACGACCGCGCCGGCCGACGCATCTGCTTCGATGAAATGGTCGCGGCGCTGGAGGGCGGGCGGCCCGGCGACGTGGTGCTGCTGCACGGCTGCTGCCACAACCCGACCGGCGCCGACCTCGATCGCAAGCAATGGGCGGAAGTCGCGCGGCTGTGCGCGACGCGCGGGCTGCTGCCGTTGATCGACATTGCCTACCAGGGCTTCGCGCGCGGCCTTGACGAAGATGCGGCCGGGCTGTGGATGATCCTCGACGCCTGCGACGAAGTCGTCATCGC
>CAYUWJ010000027.1:0-5116 GCA_964448315.1 uncultured Sphingomonas sp.
CAGGCGGCGAGGTGGTAGGCGACTCCGGCGGTCAGCCCCTTGATCGAGATGGCGGTGCGCTGGGCCATCGGCCGCGGCGCGATGTCGCCCTCGGCCGATCCGGGCATCAGCGCTTCCATCACCGCCTCGTCGCCGATTCGCTTGCGGGCGATGGCGATCATCAGCGCGTCCTCGTCCTCCATCCGCAGCCGCTTGAGCGCAGCCTTGTGCGCCGCCTTGTCGAGCATCGCCGGCAGCCGCTCGACGATCTCCTCGTAGATCTTGCGGCCAAGCTCGATGGTCTCGTCGCGTTCCTTGAGGCGGACGAAGCGGCGGACTCCGGCCCGCGCCTTGCCGGTAGCGACGAAGCGAAGCCATGACGGTTGCGGGTGCTGCGCTTCGGAGGCGAGAATTTCGACCTGGTCGCCGTTCTCGAGCAGGGTGCGAAGCGGCACCACGCGGCTGTTGACCTTGGCGCCGACGGTGCGGTCGCCAAGATCGGTGTGGACCGCATAGGCGAAGTCGACCGGAGTCGCGCCTTTGGGCAGCTGGATCAGCTCGCCCTTGGGCGTGAAGGCGAAAATCCGGTCCTGGTACATCGCCATCCGGGTGTGCTCGAGCAGCTCCTCGGGCGAATCGGCATGCTCGAGAATCTCGACCAGCTCGTCGATCCACGGGACCTTGAGGTCGGCGGCCGGCTTGCCCTCCTTGTAGGCCCAGTGGGCGGCGAGCCCGCGCTCGGCGAGGTCGTGCATCTCCCGGGTGCGGATCTGGATCTCGATCCGCATCTTCGAATCGTGAATCACCGAGCTGTGGAGGCTCTGGTAGCCGTTGCGCTTGGGCGTCGAGATATAGTCCTTGAAGCGGTTCGGGACCATCGGCCAGCGCTGGTGGATCAACCCCAGCGCCCGGTAGCAGTCGGTGGCGTCGCCGACGATCACCCTGAAGGCCATGACGTCGGACAATTGCTCGAAGCTGATGTGCCGCTCCGCCATCTTGCGCCAGATCGAATAGGGGTGCTTTTGGCGCCCGGTGACCTCGGCCTCGAGGCCATTGTCGGCGAGGTGGAGCTGAAGCCCCAGCCCGATCCGGCTGACGAGGTCCCCGCCGGTGGCGTGCAGCTGCTCGAGGCGGCGGGTGATCGAGGTAAAAGCGTCGGGCTCCAGCTCCTGGAAAGCCAGCGTCTGCATCTCGGTCATCATCTCGTACATGCCGATCCGCTCGGCGAGCGGGGCATAGATGTCCATCGTCTCGCGGGCGATCCGCCGGCGCTTGTCCTCCGACGGCACGTGGTGGAGGGTGCGCATGTTGTGCAATCGGTCGGCGAGCTTGACCAGCAGCACCCTGATGTCGTCGGACAAAGCCAGCAGGAACTTGCGCAGATTCTCGGCGGCGCGCTCATTTTCCGACTGCGCCTCGATCTTCGACAGCTTGGTCACGCCGTCGACCAGCCGGGCGATGTTGGCCCCGAACAGGCGATCGATCTCCTCCGGAGTGGCAAGCGTGTCCTCGATCGTGTCGTGCAGGATGGCGGTGGCGATCGTCTCGCTGTCGAGCTTCAAGTCGGTGAGGATTCCCGCGACCTCGATCGGATGGCTGAAATAGGGGTCGCCGCTGGCCCGCACCTGCGATCCGTGCGCCTTCATCGAGAAGACATAGGCGCGGTTGATCAGCCCCTCGTCGGCGTCGGGGTCGTAGGATCGAACCTTCTCGACAAGTTCATACTGGCGCAGCACCCGCCTAGATGGGGCGCTCGGTCGGCTTTAGGCAAGGGCCAAGGCGAGGATACAGCCCTTCACGACCCTTGCCGGCGTTGACACCGACGCCCCCCGCCGCCATTTGCCCGCTCGCAGTCTGGAGAGGTGGCCGAGTGGTTAAAGGCAGCAGACTGTAAATCTGCCCGCGCAAGCGTACGCTGGTTCGAATCCAGCCCTCTCCACCATTATAGAAGTGGCGCAAACCGCCGCTTCAGAGCGCTTGTTCCGACTTGACACCCATCGTCCCAATTGCATCATAGTGGGACAGCGGCCCAGCGCCCCGGACGCCTCGGGCGCAATAAGCTTGTCCGACGGTGGAGGGGAACATGAAGAGCAGGCCAATTCGAGCGGCCTTGGCCGCAATCGTTTTGCTACTATCGTCCACGGTTTCGACAGCTGAAGCGACCGATGCAGACACCACTGCCTCCGCACCGCTGATCCCTCTCAACACCAATTTCTGGAGCTATTGGACGCACTATTGGGCGACATGGCTGCCCGATCATCCGGTCTATGAGATGATCGAACTGACCGCCTACGAAAGTCCGGATGATCCCCAAGACCCTCTGATCCGGGTGCTCCTGACGGAGCGCGAGGGTCGCAAGACCCAGTATTTTTATCTGAACGACAAGAGCGAAGTCGAGCGCTCCCGTGCCAACTCCTTTTACAGCGAAATCTCCTATCGTCGCAGCGGTCCCGCCGACGGTCCCCAGAGCCTGCATGTCTCCTTCGTCGACAAGGACGGTGTTCCGATAGATTGGACCGTCGAATTTGATGAAGCCGCCAGGCTTCGGGATCATGAAAAGGGCGCCACCGACAGCATCCACAGCCTCGGTTCGGTTCTGCTTTTTGCGCTCCGGACCCGGACGGTGGACACCCACAGGGACAAGGTCCGGTTTGGCGGGGTGGATTATGCCCATCAGGGATCGGCAGAAGATGACACGCCAGGTACGCGAAGCTGGTACAATCCCGATTACTACAGCGCTGTCATCATCTTCGGAAATCAACAGTTCGAATTTGGCGAGAACACGGTCTCAAATTCCTGGGGACGCCGATTTTCGCCCCTTCCGGATGACCCTTCAGTGTATCGATCGAACCTTCTGGGGCCGGGAAATTTCGTATGGCTGGGAGTGGACGGATCGGACGCCCTTAAATCCTACTCCCATGTCAGCCGTGGCCATGCCCTGAACTTCCTCTTCGATCCGCCTCTGCCGCCACTCTCTGGGTTGCGTCCCGGCGACAGCTTCAGATTCGGTGCCTATTTCGATCAGGACAAGCCACTGATGGCGGGAAACATCCATGTACGAGAGCTTGAGGACGGCGCCTTGTTGCTGGAGTGGCGGCCGGCCACCCCGCAATGGGCCGTTGACCGCGAGTTCGGATCTCTCATCCGGAAAACCGAGCCTGGTTACGAGTTGGTGCTGGGCGAGCTTGCCGAGCCTGCCCCGGAAGGCGGACAAGGCAACTGACTGTCCGTAGTTGCGGAGCACGCGATGGCAAGCCGGGGAAAATTGATCGGGTTCCTGGGGGCGCTCGCCATCCACACTTCGGCCCAAGCCGGGGCGATACGCTTCGACAACGGGTATTGGTTCACCGGCACGTCGTTCGAGCCACGCACGGTTTATGTCGATAAAGGGCGGCTAGCCTCCTCTCCTCCACCCGGTCCCGTGCGCTCGATCGACCTGGCAAATGGATATGTCGTTCCGCCGCTCTGCGAGGCCCATAATCACAATCTCGGCGGCGAGGAGCCAGAAGGTGCCATCATTCGCCGCTACCTTGAGGGCGGCATTTATTATGTGAATATTCTCAGCAATCTACCACGATTCACGGCTGCCACTCAGTCCAACTACAACCGCCCCGATAGCGTGGATGTCCAATTCGCCAATGGTGGACTCACGGCACCCGGAGGCCATCCGATCCCGCTGCGCGAGCGGTTGCTAAGTCATGGCGCCTATCCCGGTTTCACCAGGGAGACGCTGGCCGACCACGCCTATTTCGCGATCACCGACAGCAGCGATTTTGAGGAGAAATGGCCGAAAATCCTGAGTCATCGACCCGATCTCGTAAAGCTGTTCCTGGTTCATTCCGAAGAATATGCGATACGGCGCAATGATCCTGCGTATGCCGGCAGGCGCGGTCTGGATCCGGCTTTGTTGCCGGCGATCGTCGAAAATGTGCACGAGCGCGGCCTGCGAGCATTCGCGCATGTGGAAACGGCACATGATTTCCGGGTCGCGATTGCATCCAACGTCGATGTCATCGCGCATGTCCCCGGCAACAGTGAACCATCGTCGCACTTGACGCCCACGGACGCTCGCCGCGCGGCCGAAGCCGGAGTTACGGTGATTACCACTGCGGCGAAGTTCAACTCGCTCGCACAGCGCGATCCTGAGCGTTACCGGGCTGCCATGGCGGCGATCAGACAGAATCTGGCGCTTCTGCACGAAGCCGGCGTCACGCTGGCGGTCGGAAGCGACCTTCATGATTCCGATTCGCGCAGCGAAGCCGAGCTGTTGCGCGACCTCGACTTGTTCAGTCCAGCGGAACTCCTGTCGATGTGGACACGCAACTGCGCGGCTTCCGTCTTCCCAGCTCGTCAGATCGGGCATCTCGAAACCGGGGCGGAAGCCAGCTTTCTGGTGCTGAACGGCAATCCCCTGATCGACTGGTCTGCGCTCGGCCGGATCGAATTGCGGTACAAGGATGGTAATGAACTGATCCTTCCCGAGCGCCGCCCGACCGATGGGTCGGGACCTTGACGGGGCGTCACGACCACAGCGATTGCGCCCCATCGAGCCTGGACTTCCCGCGCTCCGTCCTTTGTCGCGCACCTGTCTTCATTGTAGAAAACTGTTTGATTCCTCCGATTTGAAGTAAGTTCATTCGGACTCGGGCCGTGATGGCGGGTATTGGGGCAAGTGCGTGCGAAAGGAGCAGGGGTGTCAAGCGCCGCGATCGATCCGGACCAGAATGCTGCGGCCGACAGGGAAATGTCGGAACGGGTGGCGCGGCTGACGCCTGGCCAGCTCGACTGTCTGCGCCTTGTCGACCAGCATCTTTCGTCGAAGGAAATCGCGCTCAAACTCGACATTTCGCCGCACACCGTCGACCAGCGGATCCGCGGCGCGCTGCAAACTCTTGGGGTCGAGCGCCGGACCCAAGCGGCGCGGATCGTCGCGCGCCACGGCGGCCCGTATCAACGGTTGATACATCAATCACCGCATGTTTACCCCGGCACCGGGAGCGCCCAGCCAGTGGGGGCGGTCAGTCATCAGATTCGGCACGCTGATCGCGCAGGGCGGGCCGGGATTGACGGCCTCATTACCGAGCAGAGACCCAGGTCTTGGCCCCCCCTGCAGTTGCCGTTCGCAACTAGGAGCAAC
>CAYUWJ010000028.1:0-33425 GCA_964448315.1 uncultured Sphingomonas sp.
GGTCAGCCGCGCCCGCTCGGCGATCGCGAAGCGGTCGATCGCCTCCACCGAGCGCTCCGCGGTCCAATAGTCGCGGTGGAGCCGCTCGGCCATGAAGCGCAGTGCCTCGCGCGGGACGTGCAGCCCGCGATCGGCGAACAATAATGCGATCAGCGCCGCGAACAATCGGTCGTCGGGCTCGCTTATGCGGACCATCGGCGTGATCGCCAGCCTGGTCCGCAGGTCCGGCAAGTCGACCGCCCAGGCGGGCGGAAGCTGGTCGGCGATCATCACCACTGGAAAACCGCTGTCCTGCGCCTGGTTCCAGGCATGGAACAGCTCCTCCTCGTCGCGCCGGTCGGCTTCGTCGAGCAGCCGCCCGCCGACCCTCGCAACGAAGTTTCGGGCGAGCAGGGTGCGGCCCGATCGCCGCGGCCCGGTGAGCACGGTCGCCTTGACCGGCCACGAGCTCCACCTGCGAAAATGCTCGAACGCCTCGCGGTTGGCGTCGGAAACGATGAAGCGGACGTCGCCGTCGGATATCGGCCAGTCAAGCGGCAGGGCGATCTGGTCGGCGCCGTGCGTCATCCCGCCGGTTCCGGTGTCGGAACCGGCGGTGGGACCTGGGCCGGCGGTGCCGGCGGCGGCTGAGGCGGCAGCGGCGGCGGCGCCCCTCCGGCTCTCGACACACGGAGCACATAGCCGGCCTGCTCGACGTTCCAGCCGCGTGCGGCGAGGCCCGCCCGAAGGTTCGCCAGCTCGCCCCGGAAAGTCACATGGACATAGCTGGTGCCGCCGGGATTGACGCTGATCGGGTTGACCTGGTCGACTCCGCCCAGCGTGCGCAGATGCGCCATCGCGAAATTATAGGTGTGGACGTCCGGCGACAGGATCTGCACCTGATAGACCCACGGCCGATCCACGACCGTCGGTTCGGGCTCCTCTTCCTCTTCCGGCGGCGGCGGCGGTTCGGGAATGTTCAGGCTGGGATCGCGGCGCAGCCGGCCGGCGGTCAGCGCCGCGGCGAGCATTTCGTCGATTCGGCGCGCGCCCTCGGTCATCATCGCCGGAATGGCGGCGGCGTTTTCGGCGGTCAGGGAGAAGCTTCCGAGCGACTGGCGATCGGGGCCATGGTGGGCGGCAAAGCGCGCCACTGCCGGGCCGCCGGGATAGACCCGGTGCATCCGCGCCTCGGCGACCACCATGTCGGCGGCGCCGTAGAGATCGATGATGTTGCGCCACCAGCCGCGGCCCGGTCGCTCGGTCTGGGCGGCGTTGACCAGCAGCGGATCGACGCCAAGCCCGCTGACCCGGACATAGTCGATCGGGCTCTGCGCGGTGCGAAATTCGGCCCAGGCGCGCTGCCAGGGATTGCGCTGCTCGACGCTGGTCGCGGTCCCGGCCGTCACCAGCACCGGGATCAACAGCATCGGCACCGAGCGCCGAACCTCGCCGTCGGCGCCCATCAGGACGGCGGAACGGGCGCGGTCGAACTGCACCCCCAATTCAGCGACGTAGCGAGTCGGCCCGATCTGCTCGCGCTGGACGATGATCGCGCTGACCAGCCCGTCGAGCGTCGAATCGGGAAGGTTCGGCGCCTCCGACGCCGGGCGGCCCTGGGCTCTTGCCCACAGCTGCCGAAACGCTTGCCTTTGCGCCGCTCGCCAACCCGCATAGCGCGCCGAAGCGGCGTCCTTGCCGCCGACATCGACCCGGATTCCGGTGATTTCCAGCGTTCCCGAACTGTCGATCGGCGGAATCCCGCGGTTGCCGCTTTCCATTTGCGCCAAAAGTCCCGCCGGCAAGGCCAGGCCGGCAAGCGCGATCGAAGCGGCGATGAGTATCGGGCGGCGAGCCATTGCTGGGGCTTTTGGCGATTACGGCGTGGAAATCCAAGCACGATGTCTCTAGGGCGGCGGCCGATGCCGCAAAAGCCCCTGACCTACGCCGATGCCGGAGTGTCGATCGCCGCCGGAAATGCGCTGGTCAAGGCGATTGGGCCGCTTGCGCGATCCACCGCCAGGCCCGGCGCCGATGCCGAGCTTGGCGGGTTCGGCGGCTTGTTCGACCTCAAGCGCGCCGGCTACGCCGATCCGCTGCTGGTCGCGGCGAACGATGGTGTCGGCACCAAATTGAAGCTGGCAATCGAGCTCGACAGCCACGACGGCGTCGGCATCGACCTGGTCGCGATGTGCGCCAATGATCTGATCGTCCAGGGCGCCGAGCCATTGTTTTTCCTCGATTATTTCGCGACCGGGAAGCTCGACCCGGCGGTCGCCGAAAGGGTCGTCGCCTCGATCGCCGACGGATGCCGCCAGGCCGGCTGCGCGCTGATCGGCGGCGAGACCGCCGAAATGCCCGGCCTATACGCCGACGGCGACTATGACCTTGCCGGATTTTGCGTCGGCGCGGTGGAGCGCGACAAGCTGCTTACCGGCAGCGAAATCTCTCCCGGCGACGCGATCCTCGGCCTCGCCAGCTCGGGCGTGCACAGCAATGGCTTTTCGCTGGTCCGGCGAATCGTCGCGGAAGGCGGCTGGGACCTGCATGCCAGTGCTTCGTGGAGCGCCGGGCGAGCGATCGGCGAGGCGTTGCTCGAGCCGACCCTCATCTATGTGGCTGCGCTTCTCCCGCTGGTCCAGAGCGGACGGGTGAAGGGTCTGGCGCACATCACCGGCGGAGGACTATTGGAGAATATCCCGAGAGTTATGCCGGAAAGCTGTCACGCCGTCATAGATAGCGACTTGTGGCCGCTCCCCGCGATCTTCGAAGCGCTGCGGGAGGGCGGCGCGATCGCTCCGGAAGAGATGGCGCGCACCTTCAACTGCGGCATCGGCATGGCAGTTATCGTGCCAAGCGACGAAGCGGACTCGGTCACCGCGGCGCTCCGGGACGCGGGCGAAGCGGTTCACCGGATCGGCGCCGTCGCCAGCGGGCCCCGCGGCTGCACGGTAAGCGGTTCGGCCGGGAGCTGGGGCGCAAGCGAGGATTGGGCCGCGACCCACCATGGCTGATCCTCGTCGGGTTGCGGTGCTGATCTCCGGGCGCGGCAGCAACATGCAGGCGCTGGTCGACAAAGCCGACGGCTATGAAGTCGTGCTGGTCGCCGCCAACCGGCCGCAGGCGACCGGGCTCGACTGGGCCAAGGACCGCGGTCTTGCGACCTGGGCAATGGACAGCCGCGGGATCGACCGCGACCGCTTCGACGCGGAGCTGAGCCGGGCGCTTGACGACCATCGCGTCGGAACCATCGCCCTTGCCGGCTATATGCGGATCCTGACGCCGGGGTTCGTCGCGCAATGGCGCGGCCGGATCGTCAACATCCACCCATCGCTGCTGCCCAAATATCGCGGCCTCGACACGCACGCGCGGGCGATCGCCGCCGGCGACACGGTGTCGGGCTGCACGGTTCATCTGGTGACCGAGGAGCTCGACGCCGGCGAGATCATCGATGCGCGCGAAGTGCCGATCGCGCCCGAAGACGATGCCGCCGCTCTCGAGCAGCGCGTACTGGCCGCCGAGCATGCGCTCTATCCAGGCGCGCTCGCCAAGTTCGTGCGCAGCCGCCTGGCGCCGGACTAGCCGACGATTTCTTCGGGCTTGAAGAAGAAATCGATCTCGATCGCCGCATTTTCCGGGCTGTCGGATCCGTGAACCGAATTGGCCTCGATCGATTCAGCATGGACCTTGCGGATCGTGCCTTCGGCCGCCTGCTCGGGGTTGGTCGCGCCCATCACTTCGCGATTGCGGGCGACGGCATCCTCGCCCTCGAGCACCTGGATCACCACCGGGCCTGACGTCATGAAGGCAACCAGGTCGGCGAAGAAGGGCCGCTCCTTATGCACCGCATAGAAGCCCTCGGCCTGGTCGCGGGTCATGCGGATGCGCTTCGAGGCGACCACTCGCAGCCCCGCTTCCTCGAGCATTTGGGTGATCGCGCCGGTGATGTTGCGCCGGGTCGCGTCCGGCTTGATGATCGAAAAGGTTCGTGTCGAGCCCATGGCCGAACGGTCTCCCTGACTGAATGTTTGCGTGGATTGGCGGCTGCGCCTAGCCGCGCCCGCGCCCGGCGGCAAGGGTCAGGCCTGCTGATCCCAGCGGCCGTCGTCTCCCTGCGCCCAGTATCGCCGATCGACGCCGTCGCGGCCCGAGAGCAGTTTCCAAGCCAGCCGCGCACCCTTCAGGGTCGCATTGTCGAACAGATAGAAGGCGCGGTCGAAGCCGAGTGCCGCCTCCCGCCACTGGCCGTCGGCGATCAGCATGTTGCGGGCGAGGTTCGGCGCGTCGGCGCTCGACGACAACAGCACCGGCTGGCGCGAATCGTCGGCTCCACCGGCCAGCCCGTGCGGCAGGAAGCTTTTCTCTCCCTGATCCCACAGCATCCGGTCGAGGCGGGCCAGCAGCGCCTCGTCCTCGGCGACGACCAGCAGCCGCTCCTGCTCGGCGAGCAGTTTTTCGGCGAGGCTGGCGACCACCGCCTCGGCCGGGGTTCCGCCAAGCTGGTAGAAATCGACCTGCATCACCGCCCTCCCCGCAACCGTTGAGGCCGAACGTCTAGCCGGACTTTTCCGTGCTGTTCTCGACGAACTGGTCGATCAGCCGCACGCCGAACCCGGTCGCGCCCTTGTCGTAGGTATCCCCGGCCTTGTCCGCCCACACCATTCCGGCGATGTCGAGGTGCGCCCATTCGACGCCGTTGTCGACGAACCGCTGGATGAACTGCGCGGCGGTGACCGAGGCGCCCTCGCGCGGACCGACATTCTTCATGTCGGCAATCGGCGAGTCGATCAGCTTGTCGTACGCCTCGCCAAGCGGCTGCCGCCACAGCTTATCGCCCGAAGCCTTACCGGCCGCGAGCAATTGCTCCGCCAGCTTGTCATGCGGAGTGAACAGACCGCCGAACTCATGGCCCAGGCTGACGATGATCGCGCCGGTCAGGGTCGCCAGGTCGATCACCGTCTTCGGCCGGAAATTGCGCTGGACGTAAGTCAGCGCATCGCACAGCACGAGACGGCCTTCGGCGTCGGTATTGATCACTTCGACCGTCTGGCCCGACATGGTGGTGACGACGTCGCCGGGCCGCTGGGCATTGCCCGACGGCATGTTCTCGACCATGCCGCAGATGCCGACGACATTGGCCTTCGCATTGCGCAGCGCCAGCGCCTTCATCGCTCCGGCGACTGCACCGGCGCCGCCCATGTCCCACTTCATCGCTTCCATGCCCTGGGCCGGCTTGATCGAGATGCCGCCGGTGTCGAAGGTCACGCCCTTGCCGACGAAGGCGAGCGGCGATGTCCCGTCCGCACCGCCGTTCCAGCGCAGGATCAGCAGCTTCGGATCGCGGATCGAGCCCTGCGCCACCCCGAGCAGGGCGCCCATGCCGAGCTTGCCCATCGCCTCGCCGTCGAGCACCTCAATCGCGATGCCGAGATCCTTGAGCGGCTTGCAGCGCTCGACGAAACTTTCGGGATAGATGACGTTGGCCGGCTCGGTGACCAATTCGCGCGTGAAGCGCACGCCTTCGAGAACCGGCTCCCAACGCTCCTTCCAGCGCTTGCCCGCCTCGCCGCCGCCGGCGACGATGGTGATTTCCTTCAGGGTCGGCTTCTGCTTGTCCTTGAGGCGCGTCCGGTAGCGGTCGTGGCGCCAGGCGCGAAGCGCGGCGCCGAGCCCCACCCGCGCCGCGGCGTCGGCATCGTATTCGAGCGCGGCAACGTCGATCACGGCATGCGATTCGCCCGATGTCAAAAGCCGGGCAACGGCCGTGCCGCCAAGCTTCTCCGCCGCGTCCGCGGGCGAAACGCCTTCGCCGGTGCCGACCGCCAGCACCCGCCGCGAACCCTTGCCGGTGGCAATGTAAACTTCGGCGGTGCTGGCCGATTCGCCGTCGAACCGCTGCCGCCCGAGCGCCGCTTCGGCCGCCGCGCGCTCGGGGCCGAGCGCCTCGAGCGCGGTGCGCTTCTTGCCGGCGACCGGCAGGACCAGCGCATAATCCCCGTCGGGCCGGCTGTCGGCGAAGCGAATCTGCATATTGGGGAAATCCTCGAAAATTCGGTGAAAGACGTGTCGCGCCCTTTAGTCCGGGGCCGCGGGCTTGGCAAAGCCACGCTTGCGCCCGCGCCGGATTGTAGAGTGATGGCCAAGGTGTATGAGTCTGGCAGGGCTTGGACCAGATGAGCGGCGGACTTGGCGTTTGAGTAGAAAAATTGTCTGGTGGGCGGCCCTTCCGCTCGCGCTTGCACCGGCGACTGCGGCGGCCGCCGTTCAGCAGCCGGAGCCGGCCCTGCCGGCCGTTGCGCTCGAGCCGGGCGAGACGATCGCCTTCAGCGCCGATCAGGTCACCTATGACGACGCAACCGACGTCATCACCGCGACCGGCTCGGTGCGGATGTCCAGCGAAGGCAATTATCTGGCCGCCGACCGGGTCGTCTGGAATCGCGTAACCGGCGAAGTCCGCGCCGACGGCAATGTCGTCGTCGTCAATCCCCAGGGCGACAAGCTGATCGGCGAAACGGTGCTGCTGACCGAGACGCTGCGCGAAGGAGCGGTCGATAATCTGCTGATCGTGCTCGAGAACGGCGGCCGCATCGCTGCCACCCGCGGCTCGCGTTCAGGCGACGTGACCTTGCTTGAAAACGCCGTCTATTCCCCCTGCCCGGTGACCACCGAAACCGGCTGCCCGCGCAATCCCAGCTGGTCGATCACCGCCGCCCGCGTCGCCTATGACCCGGAGGCGCAGCGGGTCCGTTTCTCCAGCGGCCGGCTGCGATTGTTCGGAGTGACCCTGCCGCTGCTGCCGTTCAGCATCGGCACCGGCGGCGAAGCCGGCGGAGTGACCGGCTGGCTGGTCCCGGACATCAGCTTTTCCAACCGTAACGGGTTCGAAATCGCGACCCCCTATTATTGGCGGATGGGGCGGAACCGCGACTTCGCGCTGACGCCGCACCTCTACACCGGCGCCAATCCCGCGCTCGAGGCCCGCTATCGCCAGCTCAACGGCCTTGGCGCGTTCCAGCTCGGCGGCTTCGTCACCTATGGGCGGATCGATGAGGCCGACCCGGACCCGCTGGACCGCGAGCGGCGTGGCCTGCGCGGATATTTCGAGGCCGATGGCAAAGCCCAGTTCGATCCCAAGTGGAGCCTGACCAGCGCGGTTCGGGTGGCAACCGACAAGACGGTGACCAGCCGCTACGACATCAGTCGCGACGATCGGCTGCGCAGCTTCGCCAATGTCGAGCGAATCACCCCCGATTCCTACATCTCGATCGCCGGCTGGGCGTTCCAGGGCCTGCGGGTCGACGACGTCCAGCGCCAGATTCCGATCGCTCTGCCCGCGATCGACGCGCGTTTCAAACTGGATCCCCCGGCAATTAGCGGGTCTTTGGAACTGCAGGCCAACAGCCTGGCCATTTTAAGAATCGACGGGCAGGACACGCAGCGCGCCTTCGCCAGCGCCCGCTGGGACCTGCGGCGCCTGACCAGTTTCGGACAGGAACTGATCGTCACCGCGCTGGCCCGCGGCGATGCCTACCACACCGACACCACGGACAGCATGGAAATCCCGCTCTACCGGGGCACCGACGGCTGGCATTTCCGCGGCATCGGCGCGCTCGCCGCCGATATCAAATGGCCGCTGATCGGAGAGCTGTTCGGCGGCGTTCAGCGGCTCGTGCCGCGCGCGCAACTGGTGCTCACCCCGCCGACCCGCAATCTGTCGATCCCGAACGAGGACGCGCGCTCGGTCGACCTCGAGGACAGCAATCTTTTCGCCCTCAGCCGCTTCCCCGGCTACGATCGGTGGGAAGACGGCTCGCGAATCACCTATGGGCTCGACTGGATGTTCGATCGGCCCAACCTGTCGATCAGCACGACCATCGGCCAGAGCTACAGAATCACTCGTAATCCAGCAATTTTCCCTGAAGGAACTGGCCTTACTGACCGTCTTTCCGATATTGTGGGAAGAACCAGGGTGCGTTTCGGCCGGCTCGTCGATGTTGTCCATCGCTATCGCGTCGACAAGGATAATTTCGCGGTCCGGCGCAATGAAGTCGACCTGGTGCTCGGCACCGACCAGACCTATGCGCAGATCGGCTATCTGCGGCTCAACCGCAACATCAGCCCAACCGTCGAAGATCTTCGCGACAAGGAGGAGCTGCGGCTCGCCGGACGAATCGCATTCAAGCGCTACTGGTCGGTGTTCGGAACGACGATCCTGGACCTCACCGGCAAGCAGGAGGATCCGCTTTCGCTTGCCGACGGATTCGACCCGGTTCGCCATCGGATCGGAATCGCCTATGAAGATGAATGCATCGAGGTTGGCCTGTCGTGGCGCAAGGACTATGAACGCATCGGCGACTTCCGCCGGGGCAGCACTTTTTCGTTCCGCCTGTCGCTCAAGGGGCTGGACCGCTAAGCTTGGGTTCAGCGGGCCCGTTCCATGAGCACCCTCGCAATTGTCTGATCAACAAGGAATTATCACAGTGGCAGCAGCTTCTGAAATCTTCTCGGCACGCACTCGGCTTGCCGCCGCCGCTCTGGCGCTGGGCCTGGCAACCGCCGCCGCGGCTCAGACCTCCGCCACCAGCGAGGCGGCTCAGGCCGCCACTTCGGAAGCCGCGCCGAGCCGGGCCAGCGCACTCCAGCTGCCCGAAAATCCGCAGCTGTTCGGCACCTCGATGCCCGAAGTCGTGAAAGCCACGGCGATGGTCAACGGCGCGGTCATCACCCAGACCGACATCGACCAGAGGCTGGCGCTGCTGGCGATTGCCAACGGCGGACAGATCCCGGCCGATGAAATGGAGCGGCTTCGCCAGCAGGTGCTGCGCAACCTGATCGACGAAAGCCTGCAGGTTCAGGCGGCAAGAGCGGCGGAAATCTCGGTGACCGACAAGGACATCGACCGGACTATTCAGCGGGTCGCTTCCAGCGCCAATCAGACCCCGGAAGAATTGGCGGCCTATCTCAAGGCCAACGGCTCATCGATCCAGTCCATCCGGCGGCAGATCGAGGGCGAGATCGCCTGGACCCGGTTGCAGCGGGACAAAATCGAGAGTTCGGCCAGCGTCGGCGACGACGAAGTGCAAGCGGTGCTGGACCGTCTCAACGCCTCCAAGGGCACTCAGGAATATCGGGTCGGAGAAATATTCCTAGCGGCGACCCAGGACCGGATGGGCGAAGCGATGGCCAACGCTAACCAGATCTTCGAGCAGCTGAGGCAGGGAGCGTCGTTCGCCGGCTATGCCCGTCAATTTTCGGAAGCGTCGACGGCGGCGGTCGGCGGCGACCTCGGCTGGGTACGCCCCGAGCAGCTGCCGGAGCAGCTTGCCGGAGCGGTGGTCCAGATGTCGCCAGGCTCGGTCAGCCCGCCGATTCCGGTCCCGGGCGGGGTTTCGATCCTCGCTCTGCAGGACATGCGCAAGGTGCTGACCGCCGATCCACGCAATGCGGTCCTCAGCCTCAAGCAGATATCGATTTCCTTCGCTCCAGGGACCAGCCGTCAGCAGGCGGAACCGCTGGTCGCGCGCTTTGCCGAGGCGGCGCAGAACGTCGGCGGCTGCGGCGGCGCCGACAGGATCGCCAACGAATTCAACGCCGAGCTGGTGCAAAGCGACGAGATCAAGCTTCGCGATTTGCCGGTAACGCTGCAAAATTTGATGATGCCGATGCAGGTCGGGCAGGCGACACGCCCGTTCGGCTCGATCGAAGAGGGCGTACGAATCCTGGTCATCTGCGGGCGGGACGAGGACAATCCGACCGATCCGACCTTCGAACAGATTTACAGCCAGCTCAACGAAGAGCGGGTGAATTCGCGAGCTCGGCGCTATTTGCGCGATCTGCGGCGTGATGCGGTGATCGAATTCCGCTAGGGCGGGAGCGCATGGCGCGCTTCCATCGTCCCCTAGCAGTCGCGATTGGCGACCCCGCCGGAATCGGGCCGGAGGTGATCGCCAAATGCTGGGACAATCGATCGGCCTTCGAACTGCCGCCGTTTGTCGCGGTCGGCGACCCCCGGTCGCTGGCAGCGGTGTGGGACGGGCCGATCGAAGTCATCGAGGATCCACGGCAGGCGGATAGCGCGTTCGACGTCGGGCTGCCGGTGGTTCAGATCGCCAGCGCCGAGGCCGACATGCCGGGGCGCCCGAGCATCGCCGGCGCGCATTGTTCGCTCGATTCGCTGGAGATCGCGGTCGGACTCGCCCGCTCCGGCTCTGCGGCCGCAGTCGTCACCGGTCCGGTTTCGAAGGTGCAGCTTTACGAGATCGGTTTCAGCCACCCCGGCCAGACCGAATTCGTCGCCGAGCGCTGCGGGGTGGCCGCTTCCAACGTCGCGATGATGCTCGCCGGGCCGACCCTGCGGACGGTACCGGTGACCACCCATGTTCCGCTCGATGAGGTTTCCAGGCACCTCAGCGCCGGGCTGATCGAGGCCCGCGGCCGAACCACGCTTCGCGGGCTTCAGCGCAGCTTCGGAATCGCCCAGCCGCGGCTGGCGGTCGCGGGGCTGAATCCGCACGCCGGCGAAGGCGGCCGGCTCGGTCGCGAGGAAATCGAGCTGATCGAGCCGGCGATCGCCGCGTTGCGCGCGGAAGGCTGGCGGGTCAGCGGTCCGCACCCGGCCGATACTTTGTTCCACGGTTCCGCCCGGGCGCGCTACGACGCCGCGCTGTGCATGTACCACGACCAGGCGCTGATTCCGTTGAAGGCGATCCATTTCGAGGACGGAGTCAACGTCACCCTCGGGCTGCCGATCGTCCGCACCTCGCCCGACCACGGCACCGCGTTCGACATCGCCGGAGAGGATCGCGCCGATCCTAGGCCGATGGCCTGCGCGATCCAGATGGCCGCCCAGTGCGCGGAACATCGGGGGCAAAGCGCGTGAGCGTAGAGCCGGAGCCGCTGCGCGCGGTGATCGCGCGGCACGGGCTCCGGGCAAGCAAGGCGCTGGGGCAGAATTTCATTCTCGACCGCCGGCTTCTGGCGCGCATCGCGGCGATCGCCGGGCCGCTTGATGGCGCGACGGTTTATGAGGTCGGCCCCGGGCCCGGCGGCCTGACTCATGCCCTGCTCGACGCCGGCGCCAAGGTCGTCGCGGTCGAGCGCGACCGCCGCTGCGAAGCGGCGCTGAGCGAGCTTGCCGCACGCTTTCCCGGCCGGCTGACGATCCTTCAGGGGGATGCGCTTCGGGTCGACGAGCGCAGCCAGGTCGGCGAGGGCGTAAAAATCGTCGCCAACCTGCCCTACAATGTCGGAACCGCGCTTCTCGTCCGCTGGATGAGCGGCGACTGGCCGCCCTGGTGGCAATCGCTGACCCTGATGTTCCAGCGCGAGGTCGCCGAGCGGATCGTCGCCGAGCCCGGGAGCAAGGCCTATGGCCGGCTATCGGTGCTCGCCCAATGGCGCTCGGCGCCACGGATCGCGATGACGGTTCACCGATCCGCCTTCGTCCCGCCGCCCAAGGTCACCTCGGCGGTTGTCCACATCCTACCGACCGCGATGCCCAAGGGCGTTCGCCCGGAGCGGCTCGAAGCGCTGGCGCAAGCGGCGTTCGGGCAACGCCGCAAAATGCTGCGATCGAGCCTCAGGGACGTCGGCGGCGCCCTCGAAGCGCTGAAGGCGCTCGGCATCGATCCGGAACGGCGCGCGGAAACGCTCGCCGTCGGCGATTTTGTCGCGCTTGCGCGCGCGCTCGGCTAATTGCTTTGCGGAGTGTCGCGCGGTTGGGCGGCGGCGACCGTCGGTCCGCGGTTGATCGCTGCCGTCAAGGCGGCGGTCTGGCTGCAACCGCTCGGGCACAATTTCTGAAGCTTGGCGAGATTTTCGCGTGCTCGGGAGAGCGCGCCAAGCTCGACCATCGCTTCGCCCTGGACGGCGATCGCGTCGAGGTCGTTGGGCTCGAGCGCCAGCGCCTTGCGCGAGAAGCGGATCGTCTGGCCGAACAGCTTCTGTTTTTGCGCGACTCGGGCGAGCGCGACGAACGCCGCGCGATTGCGCGGGTCGACGACCAACGCCGCCTCCAGCGCATCGTCGGCTTCGATGAAGCGGCCGGCGGCGAGATGCTCCTGGCCCTCGCCGAGAAGTTCGAGCGATTGCGGCTGGATATGATTGTCGGGCCGCTGGCCCCCGACCGGACTCGCCAGAAGGCCGGCAGCAATCGCTGCAACCATCACTCGCGGCATCAGGCGCATTCTTTTCTCCATAGTCAGCGGGGCTTCCCTATCATGCTCGGACGAACCGCGCGATGAAAAAGCCGTCGGTGGCGTCATGGCCCGGAGTCAGCAGCCTGCCGGCACCGTCCAAACGTCCGCCGGGGATAGCCGTTTCCTCCGGAACCCAGGATGAATGGCGCGCCAGGAAAGCATCCGCCTGCCCGGCCCCTTCCCGCGCCAGGATCGAGCAGACCGCATAAACCAGAGCTCCGCCGGGGCGGACCAGCTCGGCGCCGAGATCGAGCAGCCGCGCCTGAAGCGCGGCGACTCGGTCGAGCCGATCGGGAGTCAGCCGCCAGCGGCCTTCGGGATTGCGCCGCCAGACGCCGCTTCCGGAGCAAGGCGCGTCGATCAGCACGACGTCGGCTTGGGCGGCCCAATCGGACAATTGCTCGAGCTCGGCCGGCGGATCGAGCAGCCTGGTCTCGATCGTCGCTCCGGCCCGCTCCGCGCGCGGGCCAAGCCGCGACAGCCGCGCGCGGTTGGAATCGCTGGCGAGAATATGCGCTCCCGGCGCGGCCGCGGCGAGCGCCAGCGCCTTGCCCCCCGCCCCCGCGCAGAAATCGACGATGCCGTCGCCATTCTTGGCCCGACAGGCCAGAGCGATCAGCTGGCTGCCCTCGTCCTGAATCTCGACCAGGCCATCGACGACCGGGTGAGCGTCGATCCGGCTGTCGGGCGGAAGCCGCAGTCCCCAGGGGCTCAGCGATGTCGGTTCAGCGCCAGGGAATTGTTCGAGCAGCGCATCGCGAGAGGCGCGCGCGGCGTTGACCCGAAGGTCGAGCGGCGCCCGCGCGATCAGCGCCGGCCATTCACCCCGGCCGACCAGCGGCGACAGTTCGGCCACCAGCCAGTCCGGAATCGCCCCGGCCGGGGCCGGCTCCTCGCCGTCGGCGATCGGCTCGGGCCCTCGCGGCTGGCCGAAATATTCGAGCAAAGCCGGGTCGTCGGCGGCGAGGCGAAGCGCCGCGGCCCGACCGCTTTCTGGAGATTCGGCAATCCGTCGGATCGCGCTGAACACCAGCTCGCGCACCGCGCGGCGGTCTTTCGACCCGGCGTAGCGACGAGTCCTGAAATAGCGGCTGACGATGGTGTCGGCCGCCGGTCCCTCGTCGCGGGCGGCGGCGATCACTGCGTCGAGGATCTCGATTCCCGCCTGCAGCCGTGCGGCGGGCGTCATCGCACGCTCACCCTGGCCGGCAATGGCCTAACGGGTCGGATAGTTGGGCGCTTCCCGGGTGATGGCGACGTCGTGAACATGGCTTTCCGACAGGCCGGCGTTGGTGATCCGGACGAACCGGGCCCGCTTCCTGAGCTCGGCAAGGCTGGCCGAGCCGGTGTAGCCCATCGCCGCCTTCACTCCGCCGACCAGCTGGTGGACGATCTCGTGGACCGGTCCCTTGAACGGCACCTGGCCCTCGATTCCCTCCGGCACCAGCTTCAGCTGATCGCGGATGTCCTGCTGGAAATAGCGGTCGGCCGAGCCGCGCGCCATCGCCCCGACCGAGCCCATGCCGCGATAGCTCTTATAGGCCCGCCCCTGGTAGAGAAATGTCTCGCCCGGCGCTTCCTGGGTCCCGGCAAGAAGCGAGCCGACCATCACCGTCGAGGCGCCGGCGGCGAGCGCTTTGGCGATGTCGCCGCTGGTCCTGATGCCGCCGTCGGCGATGACGGGAACGCCCGAGTCGGCGATCGCCGCAGCCGCCGCCATCACCGCCGTCAATTGCGGAACGCCGACCCCGGCGACGATCCGGGTGGTGCAAATCGAACCCGGGCCGATCCCGACCTTGACCGCATCGGCGCCGGCATCGACCAGCGCCTTGGCGGCATCGCCGGTGGCGACGTTGCCGGCGATCACCTGCGCCGAATTGGACAGCTTCTTCACCCGCTCGACCGCTTTCGCGACGTCGACGTTATGGCCGTGCGCGGTGTCAATGACGATGCAGTCGCAGCCGGCGTCGATCAGCGCTTCGGATCGGGCGAAGCCTGAATCGCCGACGGTCGTCGCCGCCGCTACCCGAAGCCGGCCTTCGCCGTCCTTGGTGGCGTGCGGCGCGGCGACCGACTTCTCGATGTCCTTGACGGTGATCAGCCCGACGCAATGATTGCCCTCGTCGACCACCAGCAGCTTCTCGATCCGCCGCTTGTGAAGAATCCGGCGCGCTTCCTCCTGGCTGGTGCCGATCGGAACGGTGGCGAGATTGTCCTTGGTCATCAGCTCTGACACCCGCTGCCCCGGGTTTTCGGCGAAGCGGACATCGCGGTTGGTGAGGATTCCGGCGAGCCGCCCCGACTTCTCGACGATCGGGATGCCGCTGATCCGGTGCGCCTTCATCAGCTCCAATGCATCGGCCAGCGTCTGGTCGGGGGTCATGGTGATCGGGTTTACCACCATCCCGCTTTCGAACCTTTTGACCGCCCGCACCGCCGCCGCCTGCTCGTCGATCGACAAGTTGCGGTGAAGGACGCCGATGCCGCCGAGCTGCGCCAAAGCGATCGCCATGTCGGTCTCGGTCACCGTGTCCATCGCCGACGACAGCAGCGGGATGTTGAGCGGAATTTCGCGGGTCAGCCGGGTTTGCATGTCCGCCTGGCTTGGCAGCACGCTCGATTCGAGCGGTTGCAGCAGCACGTCGTCGAAAGTCAGGCCGAGCGGGATGTCGGTCCAGGGAGATTGAGTATCGTTCGGGTGGGCCATATCGGCCCATGCCAAGGAAACGGCGATTCGCCAAGGGCTGCGCGATCCGCGCTAGGCGGCGGCCACCGATTCCTCCCCGGCACGAAGCCAGGACTGGAACATCAGCACCGCCCAGATCGCCTGAGTCGATTCGCGGCGGCCGGCAAGGTGATCCTGCCAGCGGCGGCGGACGACAGCGGCGTCGAACCAGCCTTCGGCCGCCATAAGCGCCGGATCGAGCAGCTCTTCCGCCCACGGCCGAAGCGGGCCCTTGATCCAATCGCCGACCGGAATAGCGAACCCCGACTTGGGCCGTTCGACCAGCGCGCGCGGCACTTCCCGGTGAAGCAGCCCGCGCAAGATATATTTTCCCTGGCCGTTGCAGAGCTTCATGCCGATCGGGATCCGCGCCGCCAACTCGGCGACCCTATGGTCGAGGAACGGTACCCGCGTTTCCAGGCTGACCGCCATCGACGCGCGATCGACCTTGCACAATATGTCGTCGGGCAAATAGGAAGTGGTGTCGCGGTGCATCATCCTCAGCACGTCGGGCGCGTCGCCGCCGAGATCCAGGTCGATCGGGAGCGGCGGCCCGTCGCCGCCGATCACCGGCGAAGGCTCGAAGCTCCATTCGTCGAGGAAAGTGCGATAGACATCGTCGAAGCTTTGCGCCGAGCCGGCGATCCGCAACGCCTTCTGGATCTTGCCGCCGACATGCGGCTGCCGCCGTCCGGGGAGCAAGCCCGCCGCGCCATTCCATATGCCCGCCGGAATCCGGCCTAGCGCCGAGCCGGCGATGGCCCGCACCGGCCGCGGCAGCCTTTGCACTTTTTGCCACAGCGGCGGAAACAGGACGTGCCGATTGTAGCCGGCGAAAAGCTCGTCGCCGCCATCGCCGGTAAGTGCCACTGTGACCTGTTCGCGAGCAAAGCGGCTGACGAGGTAGGTCGGGATTTGCGACGAATCCGCGAAGGGCTCGTCGTACATCGCCGGCAGCAGCGGAATCACCTCCTGCGCCTCGCGGACCGTCACCTGGCGTTCGCTGTGGACGGTGCCGAGATGGTCGGCGACCGCCTTGGCGTGCCGGGCCTCGTCGAACCCGGCGTCCTCGAATCCGATCGAGAAGCTGCGCACCGGATTTCGCGAATATTTCTGATAGAGCGCGACGATCGTCGCGCTGTCGATCCCGCCGGACAGGAAGGCGCCGACCGGGACGTCCGCCATCGACTGGCCGGAAATGGCCTCGGCAAGTACCTGCTCGAGCCGCTCGAGCGCCTCGGTTTCATCGGCGATCGGCCGATCAAGGCCGCTGCGAACGACGTCGCGATAGGACCAGTAGCGCGTCGGTTTCAGGCCCGCTTGCCCCTTGCCCTCGACCGGCGGCTCGCTCGACGGCGCACTCGCCGCCTCGACCGTCACATCGAGAATGCAGCCCGGCGTAAGCTTGAAAATCCGTTCATAGATCGACAGCGGCGCCGGGACATGGGTCCGCTCGGCGAACAGCGCCAGCGCGCGCCGATCGATCGCATTGTCGAACCGCGGATGGGCGCGCAGCGCCTTCAATTCCGAGGCGAAGACGAAGTCCTTGCCGACCCAGCCGTAATATAGCGGCTTCTCACCGAACCTGTCGCGCACCAGGCGAAGCGTGCGCGCCTTCCTGTCCCACAGGCCGAACGCGAACATGCCGACCGCCTTGGCGAGGGTCGGCTCGAGGCCCCAGGCCGCAATCGCCTGAATAAGCGTCTCGGTGTCCGAATGGCCGCGCCAGCCGCTCTTAGGCGCCGCGCCGCTCGCGTCGAGCTCGGTCCGAAGCTCGGCATGATTGTAGATTTCGCCGTTGAAGCTGAGGACAAGGCGCCCGTCGGCCGAATGCATCGGCTGATGGCCGGACGGCGACAGGTCGACGATCGACAGTCGCCGATGGCCGAGCCCCACGCCCGCCTCGGGATCGACCCAAACGCCCTCATCGTCCGGGCCACGATGCGCGATCGGCCGGATCATCCGCTCGACTTCCGATCGACCGAGCCTGCGAACCGAAACTATTCCAGCGATTCCACACATCCGTTCGGCCGGTCCTTTAAAGCTGCTGCCCGGGCAAAGTGCACAAGTGAGTGAAGTTGTCGAACGCCTCCTTCGGCCGCGGGTGCCGGGAGTTCAGACAAATCGCGTCGCTAACCGCCGCTATACGGCACGCCGTTGACAATCAGGGTCCCATGGACCTTGCTCCCCTTCAGCCGGACATTGCCGGTTATGCTGCTGGTGCCAAGGTAGGTCCCTCTCGGATAGGCCGGTCGCGGCGACGCCTGCCGCATCCGGCAATCGGCATAGATCGCGTTGTGGCTCCACGGCAAAGTGAACTCGTGCGTGAGAGTGAACTCGCATTTGTTGAATAGCACGTTGAGGTCGCCCGCGCCGAGGTTGGCGATCGGTGTGGAGCGATTGCCCCTGGAAATCTTCCCGGTAGGCGAAAGCTTCGGATCGTCGAAAAAGTCGCACGAATGAAACTGCGCCGCCCGTTCAGGATCCTCATCCCGGAAGGTCTGGACGATCGCGCCGACGAAAGTGCAGTTGTTGAAGCGGAAGCGGGGCTTTTTCGGCCATGCGGCCCAGGATGTCGTGCCGACGAACCGGCAACTCTCGAACAGCGCGCCTTCGGAATCGCCGCTGTCGGCGACCATGCCGACGCCGCGGTTGTCGGCGAACTCGCAATTGACGAAATGGAAGTCGCGGTTGGACTTCTCGCCTTCCGCCTCGATATCGACTCCCGCGCCGGGCGGGCTGAACAGCCCTGCCCTGCCGGTGTGGTTGAAGCGGCAATCGCGGAACCGATAGCCGCGGCCGCCGATGATGCTGCAGCCCTGACGGCCGTTATACTCGGATCGGACTTCAGCCAGCAGCCGCGAAACACCCGCAATCGGTTCGCTCAAGCCGTCGATCATCACGCCGTCCCGGGCATGATGATGGGTGTGGACGTTGCGCACCGTTTCCGAGCCGCGGTTATTGCGCAAAGTCAGCCCGTTGGCGGGGATCTGCCGGCCCTTGTCGCCATAGGGGCCGCCGATGACGAGCGAAGCGACACTGCCGTCGAGCTCCAGATCGACGACCTCGACCGGGCCGCTGCACTCTTCGATGCTGACCATGTGGCAGTATGGCGCCGCCATCTCGCCAAGCCCGGTATAGGGCATCGGATTATCGGTCCGCCGGCCGGAACGGTCGAACGTGCCGTAGCGAAGGCCCGGCGCGCATTTGAGACGCGCACCATTACCCTGGATTATCAGCGGCCGCGAGCAGCCCCGGAACGCCAGTATCTCGTGCGGCTGGAACGAGAATCGCTCGCCCTTGCCACCGGCCGGCGATTGCATCCCGACCAGATAGGTTTTCCCCGCGGCCAGCGCGACGGTGCCGCCGCCGTTTCGATTGACCGCTTCGGCCAGCCTCGACAGCGCCGCCGTGTCGTTGGTGACTCCGTCGCCGATGGCGCCGAACATCTCGGGCGTCAGCGCTGCGGACGGGGTGACAAAGGCGCGAGCAGCTCGGGTAACGAGCGCCCAAGGCGCGACGATGAGCGTTGCCGAAAGAAGCTGGCGGCGAGAAAGCATTTGCGTACCTATCACGTCGCGACAGGGTTAACCCAGTCGGCTATGCGGTTTGGCTATCCCGGGCGCCCTGTGCGCTGCTAGTGCCGACCTACGTCAATTTCACGGAACCAGCCGATCGATGCGCCAACGGGCCCGCCAAGCGAGAAACTATGTTTTCGGGGAAGGCCTGGGTCCGTTGCTGGTGCGCGCCGTGGCCGGAAGCAGCGTCGTCCAGGTCGCGGGGATGCTGGTCACTTTCGCGGTCGGGGTGCTTCTCGCGCGCGGCCTCGGCGTCGAAGGCTATGGCTATTACGGAATCGCGATGGCGGTCGTGGCGCTGGCCAGCGTGCCGGGCGAATATGGCCTGGCCAAGCTGGTGACGCGCGAGGTGGCGGCGGCCTCGGCTCACGACGATTGGCCGCGGATGTTCGGGGTGCTTCGCTGGGCCGACCGGGTCGCCCTATGGATTGCGGCGATCATCGCGATCGCGATGGCCATTCTGGCGCTGCTCGGCGTCGCCCGGCCGTCCTCGCCGGTTGTGTTCGCCATATTGGTCGGAGCGCCGGTGGTCCCGCTGATCGCGCTGGCGCGGATCCGCGGGGCGGCGCTTCAGGGTCTCCATTATCTCGTCCTCGGCCAGATTCCCTTCAACTTGGTGCGGCCGCTGCTGTTTGCGCTGCTACTGGCCGCTTTGTTCTACCGGTGGCCGGAGGCGGGCGCGGCCGAGGCGATGGCGCTCAATACACTGACCGCGGCGGCGGCGCTGGCCCTTGCCGCCTATTGGCTGCGGTCGCGGATGCCGGCGGTCCGGCCAGCCGAGCTGGTCGAGGCCGGGCGCCGCTGGCTGGCGAGCTGCATTCCGATGGCCTTGGCCGACGGCATGCGGATTTTATACCTCCAGCTGGCAATCCTGCTGCTCGGCCTGATCGCCAGCGCCGCGGAAGTCGGGCTGTTCAGGATCGCCGCTTCGACGATCGTCATGGTCGCGGTCCCGGTCACGCTGATGAACCGGGTCATCGCGCCGGTATTGGCGAAGCTCTATGCGCAAGGGGATTTCAGCCGACTGCAGCATCTGTGCACGCGCTCGGCGCAGGCGATGGCGGCGGCGGTGCTGGCGCTGACGCTGCCGATCGTCCTGTGGGGATCGCCGCTGCTCGCCTTCATCTTCGGGGACGAATATGCGCCGGCCTATACCGCTTTGGTGCTTTTGTGCGCCGGCCAGCTGGTCAACGCGGGGTTCGGCGCCAACGCCAATTTGCTGACCATGACCGGTTTCGAAAAGCGCGTGACGCGGGCGATGCTGATCGCGCTCGGCGTCAATCTTGTGCTGGCGGCAACGCTGATTCCGCCATTGGGCAATGTCGGTGCGGCCGCTGCCCTGGTCGGCTCGATGGTCTGCTGGAACCTGCTGACATGGCTGGACGCCAGGCGCTTCGTCGGCATACAGACTTCGCTCGTGCCGAGCCGGCGCGATGCTTTTCCACCGCAGGCGGGTTAAGCCCTTCGCAGGTCCCGGCACGGTGGGGGGGGCGCGCAAGCAGGGATTCCGCACACGCATGGCCTCGATCCTTCTGTTGAACACCTCGTTCCAGAACAAGGGCGACGCGCTGATGACGCGGGCAATCCAGGACAGGCTCGGACCCGATCACGACTGGTCGGTGACCGCCGACGTCGCGCTCATGAGCCGGCGGGAGACTCGAACCTTACGCATCTGCCTGATGTCCGACCTTCCCGGACTTTCGGGCAAACGGCGGCTTTTCAACCGCTTGGTGGCCGGCGCTGCAAGCCTGATGCGCCTGCTCCCCAAGCCAATGCGCCTGGATTCCGTGGTCCTTCCGGGCGATCTCGATCTTGCGCTCGACGTCTCCGGCTATTGCTTCGGCGACCCATGGGGACAGGGGCGAGTCGATCACGCCGCCCGCAATTACCGACAGCTCAAGGCGGCCGGCGCCAAGATCGTCCTGATGCCCAAGACCTGGGGGCCATTTTCGACCATCAGCTCCGAATCGCTCGACGCATTGCTCGATCCTGTCGATCTCGCCTTCGCCCGCGACCGGCGATCGCTGGAGGAGATCGGCGGCAGGATCGGCGTTGCCAACCGCAAGAAGCTGTTTTTCGCGCCCGACTATACTCATGCGGTCGCCCCCGACCCGGCAGCAGAGCCTGGGGAATCCAAAATCGCCTACCTCGTTCCAAGCAGCCGGGTGATCGACAGCGGCACACTGTCGCGCGACCGCTACCTGACCCTGTTGGCTAACGCCCGCGAGGCGCTCGCCGGCGCCGGCCTCAAGCCGAGGCTGCTGATCCACGAAACCGCCAACGACCTGGCCTTCATCGAGGCCGCCGAAGCGATGGGGTTCGCACCGGAGGATATTGTCGTTGCCGGCGACGCCATCGCGGCAAAGTCGCTGATTGCTCAGTCGGCGGCGGTGGTCACATCGCGGCTGCACGGGCTGTACAATGCGCTCAATTCGCGCGTCCCGGTGGCGGTCGTCGCCTGGAGCTTCAAATATGAGGAGGCCCTGGCCCACTACAATTGCCCCGAATGCCTGGTCGATCTGGCCGACGCCGAGCAGTCGCTTCGGCGGATCATTGGCATGATCACCGATCCCGAAGAAGTTTTGCGCCTGAAAGCGGCAATGCTGGAGGGGAAGCGCGCGGTGGAAGCCGAAACCGAGGCGATGTGGGAGCGGATTGAAGCGCTCGTGGACGACAATAAGGGAGCCGCGACCCGTGCCTCCTGAAACGAGCGATGCCAAAAGGCTGCCGGCCGCCCTCGACGCGGCCCGCGAGCAGTTGAAGACTCTCGAAGGGCGACTGCCGCTGGCGGTTCAGGGTCCGCTGCTGCGGATGTTCGGCGCCAAATATGATCCCTACACGCCCCGCGACCACGCCACCCGCTCGATCTTCGTCCATGTGCCCAAGACCGCCGGCAGCAGCATGGCGCTGGCGCTCGGCTCGAAGAAGCGGCACGTGCCCATCTCCCGCTACGCGGCGTTCGATGCGCGGGCCTACAAAAATTATTTCAAGTTCGGCTTCGTCCGCAATCCCTGGGACCGGCTGCTGTCCGCTTACTCCTACCTCTATCGTTCGGCCGACAAGAGCTATCCGTTTCCGGCCGTCGTCTGGGCCCGCGAGAACATCGTCCAGTTCCCCGATTTCGAAACTTTCGTTTTGGCTTTGCGCGAGCCTCGGACGCGCCGCCGGATCATGCGCTACATTCACTTTCGCCCGCAGGTCGACTGGGTGACCCTGCCCGGCTCGAGCCATGTCGAGCTGGATTTCATCGGACGATTCGAGCGATTGGCCGAGGACTTCGCGCGCATCGCCGAACGGCTCGGCAAGGACCCGGCGCTGCCGGTCACCAATGCGTCCGGCAGCGGGTCTTACAAGGACGCTTATAGCCCCGAGACCCGCGCCATCGCCGCGCAGCTGTACCGAGCGGACATCGAAGCGTTCGGCTATGAATATTGAACGGCCGGAGCGGCCTAATCGCGCGGCTCCAGATAGCCGGCGTAGGAGTCGGCGAGATATTCGTCGAGGCAGATTCGCCAGTCGCGCATGACGTTGAGGCCGCGAAGGTCGAGCTTGGCGGCAATCAGCCGCTCGGACGCCGGCCGCGCGGCGAAATATTCCTTCTTGAAATAGTCGGAATCGACCGGCGTGATCGTCACCTCGTCGGCAAGCCCGAGCGCGGTTATCAGATATTCGGCGACCTCGAGCCGGCTGGTGACGCCGGCGCAGACCATGTTGTAGATGCCCCAGAACCGCTTGCTCATCAGCAGCTCGACGTTGCGCGCGAAATCGATCGTGTAGGTCGGCGTTCCGAGCTTGTCGTCGACGATGTGGAGCTCGCGCTTGCCGTCCTTCAGCTGCTGCATCAGCTTTTGGATGAACTTCTTGTCCTTGGCCGGTCCGCCGCCCATCATCCATCCGGCGCGGCAGATGAGGTGCCGGCGGCAGTTGGCGGCGACGAACCGCTCGCCCATCAGCTTGCTGCGGGCATAATGGCCTAAAGGATTGGGCTCGTCCCAATCGTCATAACTCTCCTGCGCGCCGTCGAAGATTCCGGCGGTGCTGATGTAGAGCAAAGGAATATCGAGCGCGTTGGCGATGTGGACGGCATGCTCGACGGCCAGCGTGTTGGTTGCATAGGCATCGCCGGGATGCTCCTCGCAATATTCGAGGCTGGTATGCGCCCCGAGATGGAACAGCCAGTCCGGCCGGAAGGCGGCGACATCCGCGCGATAGGCATCGAAGTCGCGAAAATCGAGATGCGACAGCCAGGGCGCATTGACGTCGATGTCGGTGCATCGAAGGTCATGGCCATCGCCGAACACGCGGTGGAAGGCCTCGCCGAGCATTCCGCCGCTGCCCGCGATGTAGATGCGCCCGCCGTCCATCGCTCAAGCTCCCATCGCGTCTTGCAATACCCGCCGGTACTCGCGGGCAATCACCTTGGTCGAGTATTTTTCCTCCACGTCGCGGCGGCCCGCTTCCCCGAGCCGACGGCGTAGCGCGGGGTCGCGCACCAGCCGCTCGAGCGCATCCAGCCATTGCTGCTCGGTTTGAACGAGGATGCCGGTCTCCCCGTCGCGCACGACCCGCGACGTGATCCCGGCGTCGGTCGCCACCACCGGCAGGCCGAACGCCATATATTGGATGGCCTTTAGTCCGCTCTTGCCGATCACCCAGTCGTCGAGCGGCAGCGGGTAGACTCCGATGTCGATCGCTTGCAGGTCCCCGACCTCTTTCTCGCGGCTCCAGCGAACCACCTCCAGCTCCACCCCCGGCAGCTCATAATCGAAATTGCCGATTACCCTGAGCTTGAAGGGCAGGCGGGCCGCGAGCTGCTGAAAGACAGGGCGCAGCAAATCCAGAAACGGCCTGCTGCTGTGCGTGCCGGTCCAGCCGATGGTGACCCGCTCGCTGCCTTCATAGCGGTTGATGGGCACGAACCGGTCGGTGTCGACCGACGAGGAGATATAGGTGCATCGACCCGCCCGATTGATTGGCAGGCAGATGTCGTTGAGCAAGGGCGAGCTGGTGATCACGCAATCGGAGGTTTTGATCAGCCACTCGATCTTGTCGCGCGATTTGAGCAGTCGCATCACCGGGTTCGGATTGTCTTGTTTGGAGCCAGGCTGTCCGATCAGCACATTGTCCTCGATATCGTAAATGACGCGGCGGCTGCGCTTGCGCACCACGCGCTCGAACAGCGATGTGCCGACCGGCGTTACCCACATGAATATGTAGACGAGGTCGTAGCGGTGGACTCGCGCAAGGTCGCGCAAGCGGCGCAAATGCCCGCGAAGCGCGCCGGCGGCCTTCGCCGCATGATGTCCGCGCCGGTACAGAATTTTCCACAGCCGCATGTCGGCGTAGGACGACACCGTGATATCGATGCCGAGCGACCGCCAATCGTCGAAATATTGCTCATATTTGAGCCTCTGCCCGGCAGCTACGCCGACCGGAAACGGACAGATCACCAGCATGCGCGTTACGGGTTCAGGCGGGGGCATGACTGTCCGCCCCCACTTCCGCCCCTGAGAGCCTGTCATAGATTTTGCGGTAGGCCGCCACCCCGGCATCGAGCGAAAACCGCTCGGTCGCCAGGCGACGGCAGCGCTCCTGCAAGCCCGGCTCCCCGGTCAGGGCGATCAGCCGCTCGACCCCATTGCGCAGCTCGTCTTCGCTGGAATCGCGCAACGCCACCCCAACTTCGCCGCCCTCCAGGATCTCTTCCATGTCCCCGACCCCGGCCGAGCCGACGCACGGCACTCCGCAGCCGAGATATTCGGCGAGTTTGGTCGGGGCGCTCGCGATCTTCGAATAGGCCGGCTTGATCAGGGCCATTCCCGCACTCATGCCACAGACAAGCCGCGGCACGTCGCGATGTTCCGCCGCTCTGACGTCTACCGCCGCCGGGTCGATGCCATGATCGCGGATCCGCTCGGAGATCAGCCCGTGCTCGTTGCGGTTGATCATCACCAGCCGGGCTTGCGGTGAAGCGGCTTGCAGGTGCCGGAAGAAGCGCAGCATGTCGTCGAGCAGGTACCAGGTGCCGACCGAGCCGACATAGCCGAGCACGAACGGCTCGGTCACCGGCGAGCCCTGAACGGTGAAGCGTTCGAGATCGGCGCAGGTCGGGATCACCGACATCGCCGGCGGACGCCGGGCGAGATAAGGAAATTTGCGGATTTCGGCTTCCGACGCATGAGTCAGCGTCACCACATGATCCGCAGCCTGAAGAAAGCGGCGCTCAAGCGACTTGGCGATGCGATAGAGCCGGCCGCCGGCAGGCCACAACTCCCCATCGACACGCTCGTCCGCCCACAGACCGCGCATGTCGAACAGGAAACGGGCGCCAGTCAGGCGTTTCACCGGCAGCGCCATCAGCGCCGCCACATAGCTCCGCGCATGAACGATCGCGACCCGATGGCGCAGCGCGAGCGCAACCGCCGCGGCGGTTCCGGCGGCGATATCGAAAGCCGTCGCCGGCGCGCTTGGGGTCTTGTGATAGGTGAGCGGTGTCCAGCCGATGCCCGCTGCGCCGATTCGCGCCTTCACCGCGTCGCGCTTCTCCCTGTTCGACCAGTCTTCGCTTTTTTCGAAGCTGATCAGGAAAATCCGGAAGTCGGGTGCCAGCTTCTCGAGATAGGCGAGCACCTGGGACTGGCCGAGCGGTTCCAGCATCCCGTCATAGCTGATGTACAATATGCCCGGCTTCATCGGTCGGCCAACAGGCGCCGCACCACCTCGCCGACCGAGTTTCGCCAGTCCGGCATTGCAAAGCCGAACGCGCGTTCGAACGCGCTTGTGTCGAGGGTGGAATTGCGCGGGCGCGCGGCCTTGGTCGGATAATCGGCGCTGGCGATGCGCCGGACGGTAGCGCTGGGTCCGCCGCCAGCCGCGCTTTGCCGGAAAATTTCCTCGGCAAGCTCGGCCCAGCTGCAGCTGCCGGTGCCGGCGACGTGAAAGGTCCGCCCGAGGCCGCTCCGCTCGCCGCCGCGCCAGCTCTCCAGCACCGCCAGAAGCGCCTCGGCAAGATCGAGCGCGGAAGTCGGGCTGCCGCGCTGGTCGTCGACGACGCTCACTTCGTCACGCTCGGCGGCGAGGCGCAGCATCGCCTTGACGAAGTTGCGGCCCCACGGGCTGTACACCCAGGCGGTGCGAACGATCAGATGACGATCGGTGGCGGCGCGGACCTGCTCCTCGCCTCCCAGCTTCGACCAGCCGTAAACCCCCAGCGGAGCGGTCGGCGAATCCTCGCGCCAGGCGCCGTCCGCCGACCCGTCGAACACATAATCGGTCGAAATCTGGATGATCGCCGCGCCGGCGGCCGCGGCCGCAGCGGCGGCTTCGCCGGCGGCGTCGGCATTGATCCGCCAGGCCCGCTCCGGCTCGTCCTCGGCGTCATCGACCGCGGTGAAAGCGGCGGCATTGATGATTACGTCGGGCGCAGCCGACCGAATCGCCGCGGCGACGCTTCCCGGCACTTCGAGATCGGCCGCAGGCCGGCCGACGGCAATGATCTCGATACCGGCTCTGGAGGCCGCGCGTTCCTGAAGCGCTCGGGCAAGCTGTCCCTGGCTGCCGGTGACGAGCAGCTTCACCCGGCGCTTCCCAGCCGTTCGCCGCGATAGGACCGCTCGCGAATCGGCCGCCACCACCAGTCATTGTCGATATACCAGTCGATAGTGCGGGCGAGTCCGGACTGAAAGCTCTCCTCGGCCTTCCAGCCGAGCTCGGTCTCCACCTTCGTCGGATCGATGGCATAGCGCCGGTCGTGGCCGGGGCGGTCGGCGACAAAACGGATCAGCGAGCGCCGCGCTTCGCCGCCGGCAAGCGGTCGCCGCTCGTCGAGCAGGTCGCAAATCGTCTCGACGACCTCGAGGTTGGTGCGCTCGGCGCGCCCGGCGACATTGTAGCTTTCCCCCACCCTGCCGCAATCGAGGATGGTTTCGAGGGCGCGCGCGTGATCGTCGACGTACAGCCAGTCGCGGACGTTCTTGCCCTCGCCATAGACCGGAAGCTCCTTGCCCTCGAAGGCATTGAGGATGACCAGCGGGATCAGCTTTTCGGGAAATTGGAACGGCCCGTAATTGTTCGAGCAGTTCGAAAGCACGACCGGCAGCCCGTAGGTGTGGTGCCAGCTACGCACGAAATGGTCCGACGCCGCCTTCGACGCCGAGTAAGGCGACGACGGAGCATAGGGCGTCTCCTCGGTGAAAATGCCGCTGTCGAACGGCAAGTCGCCGAACACTTCGTCGGTCGAGATGTGATGGAATCGAAACCCGGCGCGCCGGTCCGGCTCAAGGCCCCGCCAATATTCGAGCGCGGCATCCAGCAGCCGGAAGGTGCCGACGACATTGGTCTCGACGAACACCGCCGGCCCGTCGATCGACCGGTCGACATGGCTTTCGGCGGCAAGGTGCATCACCGCATCGATCGCCTCCTCGGCGAGGATCGCGGCGATGCGCGGCTGATCGCCGATATCGGCCTGGTGGAAGCGATAGTTGGGCGCATCGGCGACGCCGCGCAGGGATTCCAGATTGCCGGAGTAGGTCAGCTTGTCGACATTGACGATATGGTGGCCCTGGCCGACCAGCCGGCGCACGACCGCGCTGCCGATGAAGCCGGCGCCGCCCGTGACGAGAATGCGCCGCACCCGCGCCACCTCAGAACCCCGTCTCGGTTGCGGACAATGAGGGGGCAGCGCGATCCCTTTCGGACAGGATCAGCGCGTCGTGCGGGATCGGCCAGTCGATGCCGATCGCCGGGTCATCGAAGCGGATCGCCCGCTCATGGTCGCGGCTGTAGGGCGCCGTCACCTTGTACTGGACCTCGCTGTCGGGCTCGAGCGTGACGAATCCGTGGGCGAAGCCCTTGGGAATAAGCAGCTGGTTCCATTCGGAGGCCGAAAGCCGCGTTCCGACCCATTTCCCGAACGTCGGCGAGCCGGTGCGGATATCGACCGCGACGTCGAATATCGAGCCGCGGGTCGCCCGGATCAGCTTGTCCTGAGCGGCCGGCGGAGTCTGGAAATGCAGTCCCCGCAAAACCCCGCGCCGAGCCGACAGCGAATGATTGTCCTGGACGAAGTCGAGATCGATGCCGGCGTCCTTCCAGTCTGCCGCGTTCCACACCTCGGAAAAGAAACCGCGCTCGTCGGCGAAGCGCGGCGGCCGGATTTCCTTGACGCCGTCGAGCGCGAGCGATCGGACGTCAAGCATCGGCAATCTCGGTCGCCCGCCGGCGCAAATAATCGGCATAGCCGGTCGATCCCAGCGCGTCGGCGCGCGCCATCACCTGCCCGGTGTCGAGATAGCCGAGCTCGAGCGCGATTTCCTCCAGGCACATGATCTTGAGGCCCTGGCGGCGCTCGATCGTCCGGACGAAGGACGACGCGTCGTGAAGGCTTTCGTGGGTGCCGGTGTCGAGCCAGGCGAAGCCTCGGCCGAGCCGGGTCACGCGCAGCGATCCGCGCTCTAGATAGGCGCGGTTGACGTCGCTGATCTCCAGCTCGCCACGCGCCGAGGGTGTCAGGCCGGCGGCGATCTCGAGCACGTCATTGTCGTAGAAATACAGCCCAGTGACCGCCCAGTTCGACTTCGGCTTGGCCGGCTTTTCCTCGATCGACAGCGCGGTTCCGGTCTTCGCTTCGAAGCTGACGATCCCGTATCGCTCCGGATCCTCGACCGAATAGGCGAAAATCGTCGCTCCGCTGTCCAGCGACGCGGCCCGGCGGACGATCTCGACGAGCCCCGCGCCGTAGAAGATATTGTCGCCGAGAATCAGCGCGACCGGGCTGTCGCCGACAAACTCGCGGCCGATGATGAAGGCCTCGGCCAGGCCGTTGGGCTGCGGCTGCTCAACATAGGACAGGGTCAGGCCGAAGTCGCTGCCGTCACCGAGCAATTGCCGGAAGCGCGGCAGGTCGGTCGGTGTCGAGATGATCAATATGTCGCGGATGCCGGCAAGCATCAGCACGCCCAGCGGATAGTAGATCATCGGCTTGTCGAACACCGGCAGCAGCTGCTTGGAGGTCGCCAGCGTCGCCGGGTAAAGCCGGCTTCCGCTGCCGCCCGCAAGGATGATCCCTTTCACGCCACGCTCCGTTGGTTGAATGTCCCGCGATTTAGCTTAGCGCCCGCCGCCACGAGCCTGCAACGCCGGCGCCGCTCGGTTGCTCCCATCAGCCCTGCTTGCGGCCGCACGCGACCCAGAAGGGTTCCTTATCGCTGAAGCATATTTCCACCAGGCCCGCAGCGTGCATCATCGACTCGATCTGGTGGCGTGTGAATCGCTGTTCGAGCCGTGTTCCGAAGCGATCGAGCGCGTCGGTACGCATCGTGTAGAAACTCGATCCGCGATACGCGCTGAGCGGGAAATTCGCGACGTTCGCCCCCAGCCTTTCCGCAGCCGCCGCGCTCCTTGCAATCGGCCAGTAGACGCCTGCCGCGATGACGTTGGTCAACGCCTTGCGGGCAGGAAACGGCAATCGGCAAATCGCCTTTCGGAAGGCGTCGCTGAGCCGCCAGACCGTCCTGTACCAGGCAGGCCGATTTTCGAATCGATAATAGAGATAGACGAGAAAGGGCGCTTCGGGCCGCAACTTGCGCACGCAATCCACAAGCGCCTGAGCGGTGTCCGGAATATGGTGCAGCACGCCAAGGGAATAGCCGAAGTCCTGGCTGCCGTCGGAAAGCGGAATGGTATCGGATGCAGCCAGATGAAAGCGCACGTTTGAATGCGATTTCAGGCATTCGCGGGCAACGCTCAAGGCCTGCTCCGACGGGTCGATGCAATGCAACAGGCCGACTGCAGGCGCCACGCCCGCGGCCCATCTGCCCGAACCGCAGCCAAGGTCGAACCCCTCGGCCCGCTCGGGTAGATCCTGGAACGGGAAAATGGCGAAATAGGCGTTGAACAGCTGCCTATATTCCGATCCCTTGAGCTCCGACTGATCGAACGCCGACCACTCCTTGCCGAAACCGGCAACCGTCAGCGGGTCGATGTTGCTTGATCGTGGATCAGACATGGCCCGAGGACCCCCCGACCTTTCCACGGCTCGCCATGCTCTGCGAAAATCCGCCGAGCAATCGCCGAGCGCGCCCGACCTCCTGCTTAAAGCGGGAAGAACCGATACGGAAGCCACTCGTCGGCGTGCGCGGCATAATTCAGCCACACGTACAATATTGCGGCGGAATAGCCGATCACCATCAGCCGGCCGAAGGGCTGGATGCGGCTCAGCGCCCCGAGCCGCGACAGGACGACGATTTGCAAGGGCACGATGTACAGCGCGATGCGGTCCACCGCGGTCGACGAGGGCAGCACCAGCAGCAGGACGAGGCAGGCGAACGCCGCATAGGAGAAATGGCGCCAGACCTGACGATCATGGTCGTCTAGGCCGAGCAGTCGCGAGCGCGCCAGGAAGATCGCCGCCGGGATGAGGTTCATCAACACTCGGATGAGGGCCCCCTGCGACGAATATTCCGCCTCGATGTAAACCGTGACGAACTGGTCGACCGAGTCGGCGAGCAGCATGTCGAACAGCCATGCAAAAGCGGCCAGCCCGCCGATCACATTGAGCAGCCGGTTGCGCTCGCCGGCGAAGATCACCAGCGGCAGGACGACGACTGCCGACCTGTGGAACAGCGCGGCCACCGCGACATAGGCGACGAACCGCAACACCGATCCGCCTTGCTGCACGACCGCAAGGCCGGCCATCAATATGCCGATCGCGACGGCCTGCCGCGAATAGCCCATGGCGACGACGATTATCAGATAGGGAACGGCAACCAGAATCGCGAGCCAGGCGTCGGGCTGAACCTTGGCCAGTTGATAGAGGCCCCAGGAGAAAATGGCGCCGCATATCAGGTTGACCACCCAAAGTTCGGCGCCGACCTGTTGCGCCGTCCAGTTGAGCAACTGGTAGCCGGGGTCGCCAATAGTGAGAATGCGCCCAAGGTCGGCATGACCGGCGAAGGAAAACATGAACTTGTAGCTGTTCCAGTCACCCCCGACCTCGTATCGAAGGCCGATCATGATGGTGATCAGCAGCGCGCCGAGCAGCAGCAGCGGGCGAACCTCGTTTCGGCCGTTGCTCACACTTTGCGTATTGAACAGGCTTCCTGCGGTGAAATAGGCGAACAGGAACCAATACGGGATCATTCGCCCTGCCTACTGCCCTAAAGGGAATCGTTCGGGACGGCTCTAGCGCTCGAAGCGGCCAGGCTGCAACCGAGCGCAGCAGAGCGACGGACAGCGAAATCGGCCGCCCGATGTTGGTAGGGCCGGAAAGGCGCGCCGGAGCCGTCCCGGCCGGCCGCCGAGGATCAGCCGTCCAGGCCTGTTTTGGCGGCCTTGGCGGGGTGGCGCTTCGGCCCGCGATCGGCTAGTTCCCGTCGACGTGGGGGGCGCGTCCCGGGGACGCCCTTTTCACCTGTGCCCATACTCCAATTTTTGACAGGATTGCCCCTTGGCCACCGAACCTCCGGCCGACACTCAGGACCATCGCGAAGACGGCAGCGAAATCGCCCCGATCTCGATCGTCGAGGAGATGAAGACCAGCTATCTCGATTACGCGATGAGCGTGATCGTCAGCCGCGCTCTGCCCGACGTTCGCGACGGCCTGAAGCCGGTCCACCGCCGAATCCTCTACGCCGCGCAGGAGGCCGGATTCGTCGCCGGTCGGCCCTATCGCAAATCGGCCCGCCTAGTCGGTGAAGTAATGGGTAAATATCACCCGCACGGGGACTCGTCGATCTACGACGCGCTGGCGCGGATGACCCAGAGCTGGTCGATGCGGGTGCCGCTGATCGACGGCCAGGGAAATTTCGGCTCGGTCGACCCCGATCCCCCGGCGGCGATGCGCTACACCGAGGCGCGGCTCGCCAAGGTCGCCAATTTCCTGCTCGCCGACATCGACCGCGACACGGTCGATTTCCAGCCCAACTACGACGCCTCCGAGCGCGAGCCGCAGGTGCTTCCGGCGCGCTTCCCCAACCTGCTGGTCAACGGCGCCGGCGGCATCGCGGTCGGCATGGCGACCAACATCCCGCCGCACAACCTCGGCGAGGTGCTGGCCGCCTGCCGCACCTTTATCGACAACCCTGAGGTCACTTCCGAAGAGCTGATGGAGCATGTCCTGGGCCCGGATTTCCCGACCGGACCCTTGATCCTCGGCCAGATCGGCATCCGCAGCGCCTACACCACCGGCCGCGGCTCGATCATGCAGCGATCCCGCCACACGGTCGAGGAAGGCCGCGGCGATCGCCGCTCGATCGTGCTGACCGCAATCCCCTTCCAGGTCGGCAAGAACGGGCTGGTCGAGAAAATCGCCGAGGCCGCCAAGGACAAGAGGATCGAGGGCGTCGCCGACATCCGCGACGAATCCAGCCGCGAGGGCGTCCGGATCGTTATCGACCTGAAGCGCGACGCGACCCCCGAAGTCGTGCTCAACCAGCTGTGGCGCCACACGCCGGCGCAATCGAGCTTCCCGGCCAACATGCTGGCGATCCGCGGCGGTCGGCCCGAGACCCTCACGCTGCGCGACATCATCGAAAGCTTCGTCAAGTTCCGCGAAGAGGTGATCACCCGCAGGTCGAAATATGAGCTGCTCAAGGCTCGCGAGCGCGCCCACATCTTGCTCGGCCTGGTGGTCGCCGTCACCAACCTCGACGAGGTGGTGCGGATCATCCGCGGCTCGGCCAGCCCGGCGGCGGCGCGCGAAGCCTTGCTCGAGCGCAACTGGCCGGTCGCCGAGATCGCCCCCTACATCGCGCTGGTCGAAGCGGTCGAGCGCAAGATCAAGGGCAAGGCCTACCGATTGTCGGAACCCCAGGTGAAGGCGATCCTCGAGCTTCGCCTGCACCGTCTGACGGCGCTGGGCCGCGACGAAATCGCCAACGAGCTCAAGAGTCTGGCGGATTCGATCGGCGAGCTGCTCGCAATCCTCGCCGACCGCAAGCGGCTCTATCAAGTGATGCGCGAGGAGTTCGACGAGGTCGAGGCCGAGTTCGCGACTCCGCGAATCACCGAACTCGCCCCCGCCGCCGAGGGCATCGAGGACGAGGATCTGATCGAGCGCGAGGACATGGTCGTCACCGTTACGCACACCGGCTACATCAAGCGCACGCCGCTGGCCCTGTTCCGCGAGCAGAAGCGGGGCGGCAAGGGCCGGTCGGGCATGGCGACCAAGGACGAGGATCTGGTCACCAACCTGTTCGTCACTTCGACCCACAATCCGGTGCTGTTCTTCTCGACGGCTGGCAAGGTCTACCGGATGAAGGTGTGGCGGCTGCCCGAGGGCGGTCCGACCGCGCGCGGCCGGCCGATGGTCAACCTGCTGCCGCTCGCCGAGGGCGAGACGATCGGCGCGGTGCTTGCGCTGCCCGAAGACGAGACGACCTGGGGCGGGCTGCACATCATGTTTGCAACCGCCCATGGGACCGTCCGCCGCAACAGCATGGACGCGTTCACCAATGTCCCGACCGCCGGCAAGATCGCGATGCGGTTCGGAACCGACGACGAGGGCGATGCCAACGACCGGCTGGTCGGGGTCGAGCTTTTAACCGAGGACGACGATGTCGTGCTGGCGACCCGCAACGGCAAGGCGATCCGCTTCCTGTCGACCGACGTTCGCGAATTCCAGTCGCGGACCGCGACCGGGGTCCGCGGAATCCGCCTGCTCAAGGACGACGAGGTGATCTCGATGTCGATCCTGCATCGGGTCGGGACCACGCAGGAAGAGCGCGAAGCCTATCTGCGCTGCCCGGCCTGGCGCGACCGCGAGGATGTCGAATGCACGCTGCCCGAGGAACGCTATGCCGAGCTGGTGGAAGGGGAGCAGTTCCTCCTCACCGTCACCGAAAACGGCTTCGGCAAGCGCAGTTCCGCCTATGAATATCGCCGCACCAAGCGCGGCGGCCAGGGCATCACCAATATCGACACCTCCGAGCGCAACGGCTCGGTCGTCGC
>CAYUWJ010000029.1:0-20228 GCA_964448315.1 uncultured Sphingomonas sp.
GCATAATAGGTGCGGCCCCAGGCGAGCCAGCGGATCGCCACCATTGCCAGCAGTATTGCGAAACCGACGAGGGCGAACGCCGAGACCAGCACGGCATTGACCAGCGTCACCAGAATCAGCGGCACAACTCCGAGGGCCAGCGCCCAGACATAGGCGCTGGAAACGCGCCGCCATTCGATGGCGCCGCCGATCGGACGCCAGCCAAGCTGCACGATGATCTCTGCGACCTCCCCGTCGCGGGCGAGCGGGGCAAGCACATGGTCGCCCTTGCCTCCCTCGTCGCGCGCCAGGCTCTGCAACTTGAGCTCGCGCCAGCCGAACGCGTCGCGGACCGGGCCGGTGGCGACGATCGCCGCTTGCGCCCGGATGGCGGGCAAGCTGACGTCGCTGACGGTAGTCAGGCCGCGGCGGCGGCGCAGGCCGACGTCGGTCCGGTCGAGGCGAAAGCCATAATCGCGAAACAAGGTCCGAATGATTCCAGTGGCGATTCCGACCAACACCAGCACCAGCAGTCCGGCCAGTACGGCAGCGACGCGGTTGGCGAGCAGGAAGGCGGCTATCAGGGAATGCTCGCTCAGCCATGGTTCCCAGAAATCGCGGTTGAGCGGATCGAAGCCGATTACGTCACCGACCGTCTGGGTCAGCCCGAACAGGCCGGCGAAGACGGCCAGCGAGAAATTGAACAGTCCGGCGAGCAGCACGCGCTTGATCGGCATCGCGAAAACCGGCGGGCGGTCTTGCGCGTCGCTCGCAGCGGCGGGCGGGGCGGCATCGCGGCGGCGCGCCCGGACCAGCAGCCGAAGCTCCTCGGCGCGGCGCAGGGGAATGGCGTGGAGCACCCCCTCTTCGCTATTCGCCGCGGCCGCCCCGCCGGTCTCGAACTTCACCTTGGCAAGGCCGAGCAGCCGCGCCGCCGGTCCCTGGGTGATGTCAACGTCCTGGATCCGGTCGAAGGGAATCGAGCGGTGGGTTCGGCTGACGATCCCGCTATCGACTCGGATTTCACTGGCCCCGACCCGAAATTCGAATCGCTGCCAATAAAGGGCAACTCCGGCGAAAACGAAGGCGAACAGCGCGATGGCCGCGATCGCCGCCGTTCCGGTCCGGCCCGACACCGCCAGATAGGCAACGAACGCATAGCCGCCGGCCATCGCGCGCAGGCTGCCGCCCAGCCCGGTGAGAAGGAACAGCGGATGCAGCCGCTCGGGCGCTCCGACCGCGCTGTCGCCCTCGCCGCTCATTCGAAATCCGTGCGGACATGCTCGCGGATGACGTCGCGGATTTCGGACGCGCGCTCAGGCGCCAGGCCGGGGACGGTGACGATGCTGTTGTGGGTGCCGGCGGTATGGATGACCAGGGTGGCGGTGCCGAACAGCTTGTCGACCGGGCCGCGCGTCACGTCGAGATGCTGGACGCGAACGTACGGGACGATGGTATCGGTATGAAACATCCAGCCGCGCACCACCTGCAGCAGCCGTTCGGTCAGCCGGTAACCGAGCCGACGATAGATGCGCGCCGGAGCGACCACGACCGTTGCGATCCCAGCCGCCAGCACCCCAAGGCTGAGGAAGCCGGCGAAAGCAGTCTCGGCCATCAATATGGTGTCGACGACCAGAGCGCCGATCAGTGGCGGCACCCAGGCAAGGGCGAACCGGACCCGCAGCACGCTGCGGTAGGACGGCTCGACCGGGGTGAGGGGGCCGGGTAGCCTCTCCGGGCTATCGGCTGCCGGAACTTCCAGCACCTCGCTCACGCAAGCCCGTGGTGTTCGGCCGAAACTCGGCGAATGGTTCCGGAGCTTGCCCGCATGACAATGCTTTGAGTCGTGATGCAGGTCTTGCGGCGGCGGACTCCGGCGAGCAGCGAGCCGTCGGTGACTCCGGTGGCGGCGAAGATGCAGTCGCCCCTAGCCATGTCCTCGAGCCGGTAGATGCGGTCGAGATCGTCAATCCCCCAGCGTCGGGCGCGGGCAATTTCGTCGTCGTTGCGGAACAACAGCCGCCCCAGAATCTGGCCGCCGACGCACGCCAGCGCGGCCGCCGCAAGCACACCCTCGGGGGCGCCGCCGGTTCCCATGTAGACGTCGATGCTGGTATCCGGATCGGTCACCGCGATCACTCCGGCGACATCGCCATCGGGGATCAGTGTGATTCCGCAGCCGAGGTCACGAAGCGCGGCAATCAGCTCGGAGTGGCGTGGGCGGTCGAGCACACAGGCGACGATATCGGACGGGTCGACGCCCTTGGCGCCGGCGATCGCGCGAATGTTCTCGGCCGGGCCGCGGTCGAGCGAGATGGTGTCGTCGGGATAGCCCGGACCGATCGCCAGCTTGTCCATATAGACGTCGGGCGCATTGAGCAGGCAGCCCTCGTCGGCGATCGCCAGCACGGCAAGCGCGTTCGGTCCGGCCTTGGCGGTGATGGTCGTTCCCTCGAGCGGGTCGAGGGCGATGTCGATCTTCGGTCCCGAGCCCTGCGCCGACCCGACTTTCTCGCCGATGTAGAGCATCGGCGCCTCGTCGCGCTCGCCTTCGCCGATCACCACCGTGCCGTCGAATGGAAGCTCGTTGAGCGCCGCCCGCATCGCCTCGACCGCGGCGTGATCTGCGGCCTTCTCGTCGCCGCGGCCGATCAGCGCCGACGCGGCGACCGCCGCCGCCTCGGTGACCCGCACCATCTCGAGCACCAGCACGCGGTCGAGGACGGAGGATGCGGTTACTCGGGACTGCGCGAACATCGGCGGCTCATCTCCTGCTGGTCGCGCCCAGCCGATAGGGAGGGCGCGCCGGCTTGTCGAGCTGCAGGGGCGGCGTAGCCGAAGCTACATTCCAATGTGCAGGCCGACGTGCACCGAAATGTCGTCGCCCTTTTCCTGGCCGAGCGTCGATGAGACCACCGCGTCGAGGTTGACCCGGGAAAGGATCGCCGCATTGGCGCCGGCCGAAACCCGGCCGTAGGCTTTCTTCGATCGGTCCTCGAGCCGCCAGCTGTTGACGATTCCCGGCGACGCGGTCTGCGAAAAGCGGACGGTCCGGCCATCACCCGCGAAATCCTTTTCCAGCATCGCCGAGGCGTAGGGGCGGATCTGCACTCCGCCGCCGCCGAAATCGCCGCGCAGCTCGGCGCCGATCCCACCGGTCAGCGACCGCGCCGAAAGTGAGTCGACGTTGAGGGCGAGCGCCGGGTCGCCGTCCTCGGTGTAGCCGTCGACCTTAGCCTTCGCATAGTCGAGGGCGACGACCGGCCCGGCGCGCATGATTCCCAGCGGCATCAGATAGCCGGCCTTGGCGCCGGCCAGCCAGTGGCTGCCGCCGGGCGTGGCGCGCAGCGGCTCGGCGACGCCCTGGCGCTCGATCTCATGATCGTCCTGCCCATAGCCGAGATAGGCCTGGGCGAAGGCGCCGAATATGGTCATTCCGCCGAAGCCGCCGATTTGCCAGCTGTCGCTTTTGCTTTCGGCGTCGCCGCCAATGAAGCGAGTTCGGGGACGCGAATAATTGCCGGCGATGCCGACGGTGCCGTTGCCGAAGCCGTAGGCGATGCCGGCGGTCGCGCCGACTCCGTCCACGTCGAAACCGTCGGTCGCACTGTCGGCTTCGACGTCGCGCGAGAAAGAGTCGCCGACCAGGAACAGCTCGAGGCCCTCGGCGAAGCCGCCGTCGCGTGGAGCGGCAAGATCGACCCGGCTCGACAGGGTCCGGCCGAACTGGCGGGCGGTGTCGAGGCCGAGGTCGCTGCTCGCCTGCAGGGTTAGCGGCGCCTGCAGCTGGGTGGCGACATAGCGGGCGACTATCGCGAAGCCTGCCGAGGTCAAATGGAGCTGGTCGACGTAGAACAGAAATTGATTGACGAAGGCGATGTCGGTGACGCAGCGGGTTGCTTCCGCGAGCGGGCAAGCGCCGGCGCTGGTCAGGCCATAGGCCCCGGGATTGGCCATGATCTGCTCGCCGACCAGGGTCAGATCGAGATAATGGACCATGACGCCCTCGGCGGCATAGCCGGCAAGGACCGACTGGATGCCGGTGTTGAAGGCGGTTGAGTAAGCATTGCGGATGTCCTGGGCGGCCGGGTTGCCGGCGATTTCCGGCAGGATCGCGGTGTTGCCGGCAAGGAAGCTGATGGTCGGCGCACCCGCTCCGACCAGCGCGTCGAGGCCGGCGGTCGCGTGCGTCACCGAGACCCCCGCGGCGGCGGGCGCGCCGTCCAATGTGCCGCCGGTGACTTGATAGAAGCGGGCGTCGTTGCCGCCGATCGAGACCGTCACCAGGTCGCCCTCATCGAACGTCCCATCGACAGTCGGGAAGACGCCGCCGCCGCCGGCAAGGAAGCTGCTCCATTCGAACGCGAAGCCGGGAAGGCCGAGGCCGTTGGTGTTGCTGTTATCGGTCAGCGCGCCGCCGATAGCGAAATTGTCGACCGGCGCGTTGAGCAGCTGCGACAGCGTGTCGATATAGTTGGTGCCGCCCGAAAAGCGCCCGGTCGGATAAACGTCCGGCGCCGGGTTGAAGCCGAGGAGCTCGAACAGATTGCCGTCGTCGGCGTAGGAATCACCGAAGGCGACAATATTGTCGATGCGCTGGGCGGATGCCACACTTGGCAGCGCCGCGGCGGCAAGAGCGGTGGCGCCCAGCAGGGCTCGGGACAGTAAACGGCGATGCAGCATGAAAAACCTCCCCACGGCCGAATACTTGCGGCCGGTCAGGGCAATCTATGGGCGCAGCCGCCGGGGTCTGACAAGCGATTGTAGCCGGCGCCGACTGGAAATTTGAAAAACAGCGCTGGCCAACTTGGTGGGCGGCGACTGCGCCCGCACGAAACGCGACGAAGCCAGTCGACGGATATTTGGTCCGAAATCGATGAAAGATTAAGCCGAGTCAACCACTTGCCGTCGATAGGACTCGGCCTCGACCGCGTCGCACCGGACCGTGCACCGGACTCTGATCGGAGTGGACGAATTGAAGCATCGCGAGCCGCGCCGGAAAGTAGTGCTTAGTGCCAGGATGCTCGTCGGAGCGACCTGGGGCGATGTCTGCATTCTCGACATGTCGTCGCGCGGACTTCTGATCCAGGGCTCGTCCGCGCCGCCGCGGGGCAGCTACCTGGAGGTCAGGCGCGGCCGCCATGTCATCGTCGCCCGGGTAGTCTGGGCGCAGCATCATCGTTTCGGAGTCTCCACCCAGGATCGGCTGAACGTCGATGCGATCGCCAGCGAGCCTGGCGCTTCGGCATCCGGGGCGGACGGCGGCGCGCAGGTCGAAGTCGCCGTCGAGTGCCGGGCAGCAGATCGAAAGTCAGCCAGTTCCTCAGAATGCCACGAGAGCAGCCGTTTGCTGTCGAAAAGCCTTGAGTTCGCCTGCTTCGCCGGCTTCGGGCCCGCGGCGGCGGCGTTGGTATTCGAGGCCGTCGGCGAGGCCCTCACACACCCATTGTCGGCTACCTCGACGGCGCTCAGACAGTAGGGACGCGACTTTGGCGAAGCGTGCGACTGAACTGGACGCTCGGGCGAGCGCCCCCTAGGAGCGGCTGGCCGCTTTCAACGGGGATTCGACTTGGGCAACGTAACCGTCATCGGCGCGCAGTGGGGCGACGAAGGCAAGGGCAAGATCGTCGACTGGCTGGCGAGCCGCGCCGACATGGTGGTGCGCTTCCAGGGCGGGCACAACGCCGGCCACACTCTGGTCGTCGACGGTACCACCTACAAGCTGTCGCTGCTGCCGTCAGGGATCGTCCGCGGAACGCCGTCGGCAATCGGCAACGGCGTGGTGCTCGACCCCTGGGCGCTGAAGGCCGAGGTCGAGCGCATTTCCGCTTTGGGCGTCAAGGTCGCGCCGGACGTGCTGATGGTCGCCGAGACCTGCCCACTGATCCTGCCGATCCACCGCGACCTCGACGCGCTGCGCGAGGACGCCAGCGGCGCCGGCAAGATCGGCACCACCCGGCGCGGCATCGGCCCCGCCTATGAGGACAAGGTCGGTCGTCGCGCAATCCGGGTCTGCGACCTCGCCCATTTGTCCGAGCTCGACCCACTGCTCGACCGGTTGTGCGCTCACCACGACGCGCTTCGCGCCGGCTTCGGCGAGCCGCCGGTCGACCGCGACCGGCTGCGTGGCGACCTTGCCGAGATCGCTGAGTTCGTGCTGCCGTTCGCCCGGCCGGTATGGCGCGAGCTCGACCGGGCGCTGCGCGCCGGCAGGCGGATCCTGTTCGAAGGCGCCCAAGGTGTGCTGCTCGACGTCGACCACGGCACCTATCCGTTCGTCACCTCGTCCAACACCGTCGCCGGAACCACCGGCGCCGGCTCCGGCATCGGCCCATCGGCCGCCGGCTTCGTGCTCGGCATCGTCAAGGCCTATGCGACGCGGGTCGGCGCCGGCCCGTTTCCGACCGAACTCGACGACGACACTGGCCGGCGGCTCGGCGAGCGTGGGCGAGAATTCGGCACGGTCACCGGACGCCAGCGCCGCTGCGGCTGGTTCGACGCGGTGCTGGTCCGCCAGTCGGTCGCAGTCAGCGGCGTTACCGGCGTCGCTTTGACCAAGCTCGACGTGCTCGATGGCTTCGACCCGGTGCGGATCTGCACCGGCTACAAAATCGACGGCGAGAAGTTCGATTATCTCCCACCTCACACGCTCGATCAGGCGCGAGTCGAACCGATATATGAAGAGGTCGAAGGCTGGCCCGGATCGACCCGCGGCGCGCGCAGCTGGGCCGACCTGCCGGCCCGCGCGATCAAATATGTCCGCCGGATCGAGGAGTTGATCCGCTGCCCGGTGGCACTCGTATCGACCAGCCCCGAGCGCGACGACACGATTTTGGTGCGCGATCCGTTCGCGGGCTAGAGCCGGACAGAAAAACCTTCGACAACTTCCGGTGCAACTTCCTCGATTGTGAGATCGTCGACCCGAGCCTGGGGCGGCCCGCGCCGCATCGCCTCGATCAATTTCGAAACCGACTCCTCGTCACCGGTGAGATGCGCTTCGACCGAGCCGTCGCTGCGATTGTGCACCCAGCCGTTCACTTTCGATGCGCGCGCCTGTTCGATCGTCCACTGGCGGAAAAAGACGCCCTGCACGCGCCCGAACAGACGCACCTTGCGGCCGATGGTTGCTGCCACTGCCTACACCGTCGTGATATCGGGCGCGTCCTCGGCCTTCATGCCGACGACGTTATAGCCGGCGTCGACGTGATGGATTTCGCCGGTGACACCGCTGGCGAGGTCGCTGAGCAAATAAAGGCCCGCCCCGCCGACATCCTCGATGGTGACATTGCGCCTGAGCGGCGCATTATATTCGTTCCATTTCATGATGTAGCGGAAGTCGCCGATGCCGCTCGACGCGAGCGTCTTGATCGGTCCGGCCGAGATGGCATTGACGCGGATGCCCTCGGGTCCGAGGTCCATCGCTAGATATTTTACGCTCGCTTCAAGGCCCGCCTTGGCAACCCCCATCACATTATAATGCGGGATGACCTTCTCGGCGCCGTAATAGGTCAGGGTCAGAATTGACCCGCCGGACTTCATCATCTGCCGCGCACGCTGGGTGACGGCGATGAAGCTGTAGACCGAGATGTTCATCGTCATCAGGAAATTGTCGAGGCTGGTGTCGACGAACTTGCCGCGCAGCTCGTTCTTGTCGGAATAGCCGATCGCGTGGACCAGAAAGTCGATCCCGTCCCACTTCTCGCCAAGCTTGGCGAAGGCGCGGTCAAGCGCTGCCATGTCGGATACGTCGCAATCGATCAGCGTGTCGGAGCCGAGCTGCTCGGCTAGCGGCCGGACCCGCTTCTCGAGCGCTTCACCCTGATAGGCGAAGGCCAGTTCGGCGCCCTCCTGCCCAAGCGCTTTGGCGATGCCCCAGGCGAGCGAGCGATCATTGGCGAGGCCCATGATCAGCCCGCGTTTTCCTTGCATGATCCCGGTCAAAGCTGCGGCCCCTCCTGTTCGATTTCCTGATCCACATCCTCTCCGGGCTGCGGCTCCTCGACTTCGAGCTCGTCCTGGAACGGTCCGGAGTAGATTTCGCCTTTTAGCGCCGTCGGCTTCACTTCGGCCAGAGCGGCATTGAGTTCGGCGCCCATCACCACCCCAAGGCCGATGATGAAGAAGAAGATCAGGACGATCATCACGCCAGCCAGGCTGCCGTAGGTTAGGTCGTAGCCGCCGACCAGCGAAATGGTGAGTGGCAGCAGCTCGACCGTCGCCAGCCACCACAGGGTAATCAGCAGGGCGCCGGGCCACTTGCGGCATTCCGGTTTGCGATAACGGGACGGCGTGAGAACGAAAAACAGCATGTAGATCGTGCCGTACAGCGCCAGCGCCGGGACCATTCGGAGCATCCCGACCAGGCTGCCGATGTCGCTCCAGAACGGCAGCCATGCCTCGATCGCCGACTGGACCGAGCGCAGCAATATGGTCAGCGCGAAAGCGAACATCAGCAGGATCACCGAGACGACGATCATTGCGATCGATCCCAGCCGATACTCCCAGAAGGGCGCGCTATATTTTACGCCATAGGAGCGGCGCAGAATGTCGCGAATGGTCTCGATGAAGCTCGCCGTCGTCCACAGCCCGACCGCCGCGCCGAACCACAGCAACGGACCGGTCCTTGCGGTCAGCGCCTCAACCACCGGCTCCCTCAGCGTTCGCGCGACCTGCGGCGGAAGCTGGCTGAGCACGGCGGCGACGGTCTGCGCGCCGCTTTCGGTCTGGCCGAGCAAATGGGCCAGAGCGGTGGCGACGATGAAGAAGGGGAACAGCGCCAGCAGCGCCAGGAAGGCGAGGTTGCCGGCATGGATGAAACCGTCGTTGTAGACGCCGACCAGAACGCGCTTGGTGACTTCGAACGGATAGGCCCCCGGTTTCAGCCGCTCGGCGACATCGCGACCGAAGGCGGCGCTCATTCCGGCGAGGCGCTTGCGCCTTGCTTCGGGTGACTGGGGGGAAATGTCCATCATCGAGCAGGGTTATACCCCGAGATTGGAGCGCGGGTTGCCGCCGCCCTTCCAGCTCTCGGCGAAAGCCTCCAGATCACTGTCGCCGGAAGGAAGCTCGACCTGCACCGTCACCAACTGGTCGCCGCGTTTGCCGGTCCGATCGCTGAACCCCCTGCCTTTCAGGCGCAATACCCGGCCCGAACTTGTGCCCTTGGGCACCGTCAGCATCACCGGTCCGTCGGGAGTCGGCACCTTGACCTTGGCGCCGAGCACCGCTTCACCCAGCGTTACCGGCAAGGTCAGGCGGATGTCTTTGCCGTCGCGCGCGTAGAAGGGGTGGGGGGCTATGGTGACGGTAACGATCGCGTCCCCGGATCCGCCGGGCCCCTGCCGGCCCTTTCCGCCGAGGCGAATTCGAGTTCCGTCCTCGACGCCCTTGGGCAGCTTCAAATCGATGGTCTTGCCGTCGGCAAGCGTAATCCGCTGCGGCGCGAGCGTCGCCGCGTCGACGAACGATACCTTCAGCCGGTAGGCGATGTCTGCGCCTTTCTGCGGCGCCCGCGCCCGCTGGCGAAAGCCGCCGAAGCCGCCCGGGCCGGCGGTCCGACCGCCGCCGGCGCCGCCGAACAGCCCTTCGAACAAATCGCTGAGATCGGCCGCGCCGGCGGTGTCGAAGCCTTCGAAGCCGCCCGGCCGATGCCCGGCGGGCCCGCCGCCGCGGTTTCCGAAGCCGGCTCCGAAAGGCATTTTCGGATTGCCTTCCTCGTCGATCTCGCCGCGGTCGTAGCGCGCCCTTTTGTCCTTGTCGGACAGAAGGTCATAGGCCGATGTCACTTCGGCGAAGCGTTGCGCCGCCTTGGGATTGTCGGCGTTGCGATCAGGGTGAAGCTGCTTTGCAAGGCTGCGGTAGGCTTTCTTTATCTCCGCGTCGCTCGCTCCGCGCTTGATGCCTAGCCTCTGGTAAAGGTCCATGGCCGCTCCAATGCCGCATCGCCCGGCATGTTTCCAGATGGCTTGCGACTGTCGGGGCTGCGGGCATAAGGCAGGGCATGGCGGCCGGCGATCCTTTCCTATTGTTCGACGAATGGCTTGCCGAAGCTCGGGAATCCGAAATCAACGATCCCGACGCGATGGCGTTCGCCAGCGTCGATGCGCAGGGCCGGCCGTCGGTGCGGATCGTGCTGTTGCGGAGTTTCGGCCCCGCAGGCTTCGGATTCTTCACCCATCTCGACAGCCGCAAGGGCCGCGAGCTGCTTGCCAATCCCCATGGCGCCCTGGCCATTCACTGGAAGTCGCTGCGGCGGCAAGTCCGGGCCGAAGGCCGGGTCGAGCAGGTCGGCGAGGAGGAGGCCGACGCCTATTTCGGCAGCCGCGCGCGCCAGTCGCAGATCGGCTCATGGGCATCAGACCAGTCGCGGCCGCTCGAAAGCCGCGAGCTGTTCGAGCAGCGCTATGCAGATATGCGAACTCGGTTCGAGGGCAAGGACGTCCCCCGACCACCGCGCTGGTCGGGCTTCCGGCTTATCCCGCACAGCATCGAATATTGGTCGGACCGGCCGCACCGGCTCCATGAGCGGCGGCTTTTCACCCTCGAGAACGGCAGGTGGGTCGAAAGCCTGCTCTACCCGTGAGCGCCAGCCATCACCACCATCATGGACTCGGCCACGCCGACGGGGCCGAGCGTAGCGACCTTACCAGAAAAGCGGCGATGGCCAGCATTTCGACGGCCCTATTCCTCGTCGTACTCAAGGCTTGGGCGAGCCTGGAGACCGGCTCGGTGGCCATGCTTGGCAGCCTCGCCGACACGACGCTCGATCTCGTCGCCAGCCTGGTGATTTTCCTCGGCGTCCGCTGGGCGTCTATGCCGGCCGATGCCGAGCATCGCTTTGGCCATGGCAAGGCCGAGTCGCTTGCGGCGCTGGTGCAGATCATCCTCATCACATTCTCGGCGCTGGCCATCGCCTGGCGGGCGATCGATCGCCTGTCGAGCAGCGACCGGACCGAGGGACTCGAGCTGGGTATCGGGGTCTCGGTCGTGGCGATGATCGCGACCTTCGCATTGCTCGCCTATCAGCGCCATGTGATCCGCCGGACCGGCTCGGTCGCGATCCAATCCGACCATGTCCATTACCAGGCCGACCTGCTGCTCAACCTGTCGGTGATCGCCGCTTTGGCGCTCGACCAGATTGCCGGCTGGCGGCTTGCCGATCCGCTGTTCGGCATCGCGATCGCCGGCTGGCTTTTGTACGGCGCGTGGAGCACGGCGAGTCGGTCGATTGACCAGCTGATGGACCGCGAATGGCCGCAACAGCTGCGCACCCGATTCCTTGCCGCCGCGGCTGAATATCCGGAGCTCGCCGGGCTCCACGATCTTCGAACGCGCACCAGCGGCACCCATTATTTCGCTCAGTTTCATGTCTGGGTGCCCGGCGACTGGACAATCGCCCAGGCCCATGAGCGGATGGACCGGGTCGAGCAGGCGCTCCAGGACCGATTCCCCGGAACCGAAATCCTCATCCACCTCGATCCTGAAGGGCACACCGACCGGGAAACGCTGCTGCCCTCGCATCTCACGGAGGAGTCGACGTGACCAGCATCCCCTTCTTCCAGGTCGACGCCTTCGCGCCGCGGCCGTTCACCGGCAATCCGGCGGCGGTTATGCCGCTCGATCATATGCTCGACGACGGCATGTTGCAGGCGATCGCCGCCGAGAACAACCTCAGCGAAACCGCCTTCGCCGTCGCCAGCGAGCGCGACGATGCCGATTTCGACCTGCGCTGGTTCACCCCGACGACCGAGGTCGATCTGTGCGGCCACGCGACGCTTGCCACCGGCCATGTGCTGATGAGCGCGCACGAGGTGCGGTTTGCGACCCGAAGCGGCATATTGACGGTTTCGCGAGAGGAGGATTTGCTCGAACTGAATCTGCCCGCCTGTACAGTCGAACCGGGCGAGTTGCCTGGGCTGGCCGAGGCGCTAGGGGTCGCCGGCGAAACCTATCTCGCCAGCGGCGCCGAAAACGCGGCGATCGTACTGGTCGACGACGAACGCGCCGTCCGCGCGGTGCGCCCGGATTTCGCCGCGCTTGCCGATTTTCCGGAGTTGGTCATCGTCACCGCGCCCGGCGACGAGCATTCGGTCGTCAGCCGGGTATTTGCGGTGCCCGTCGGCATCAACGAGGATCCCGTGACCGGCGCCGCTCATGCCGCGCTGACGCCCCTTTGGGCCAGTCGCCTCGGCCGCAACCATTTCACCGCGTTTCAGGCCAGCCAGCGCGGCGGCATCCTCCAATGCCGGCTGGCGGGTGACCGGGTGGTGCTCGGCGGGCAATGTGTCACCGTCATCGCCGGCTCCTTTCAGCTTTGACCGAGGGGCCGGCCCTCAAACGCGACATCGGCCCGGTCGGGTCGAGCCTGCTGTCGTTCAACGGCATCGTCGGTGCCGGCATCTTCGCCTTGCCGGCCACACTGCACCTGCAGTTCGGCGCGTTCAGCCCGTGGCTGTTCCCGATCTTCGGGCTGCTGATCCTGCTGGTCGCGGTGCCGTTCGCGCGGCTCGCGGCGCTGTTCTCCGTGTCGGGCGGTCCGGTCGCCTATGTCGCCCCATTCGGCCCGGCCGCGTCCTTCCAGGTCGGCTGGCTCTATTATATCGCGAGGACCACCGCCTTCGCCGCCAACGCGACCGTCTTCGCCGCCTACGCCGCCGCCTTGTGGCCGCCGCTGGCGAGCCCGGTCGGCCGGGCGGCGGTCATCCTGGCGCTGATCGGAGCGGTCACCTGGATCAATGTCGTCGGCGTCCGCCGCGCTATCCGCGCGCTCGACGTGGTGACGGTGCTGAAAGCGGTGCCGCTGATCGGCCTCGCGATCTGGGGCCTCGCGGCGAGCGGCGGCGCGCCGGCGCCGACAGCGCTGCCAGAATTCGGCGCGTTCGAGGCCGCGGCGCTGGTGACTCTCTACGCGTTCATCGGTTTCGAGAATTGCGTTGTGCCGGCAGCCGAGACCCGGACTCCCGGGCGGACCATCCCGCGGGCGCTGGTAGCGACGATCGCGGCTACGGCGGCGCTCTATTTCCTGGTCCAGCTCGCTTATGTCGCGGTGATGCCGGCCGGCGCCGCGCCCGACGCGCCGCTCGCGGCCTTCGCACAAATCCTGATCGGCCCGGCCGGGCTGATCCTTCTCAGCCTGACGGCGATGGCGTCGGTCGCCGGTAATTTCCTCGGCTCGATGACCTCGACTCCACGGGTCACCTTTGCGCTCGCCGAGGAGCGGCTGCTGCCGCGATGGTTCGGTGCGGTCAGCACGCGCTGGCACACGCCGGCCAATTCGATCCTGTTCATGGGCATCGCCGGCGCCGCTCTGGCCTTGAGCGGCAGCTTCGTCTGGCTTGCGGTGGTCAGCACGCTCGCCCGATTGTTCGTCTATGCGGCGAGCATCGCCGCGCTCCCGGCGGCGCGGCGGCAGGCGGGCTTGGCCACCGGCATTGGCGTGGCTGCGACCATGGCCGGCGGGCTGCTGGTGTGTCTGTGGGCAGCGGCGCAATCGACCGCCGCCTCCTGGGCGATGCTCGCCGGTCTGCTGACCGTAGGTCTGCTGCTTTATGCGCTGGCGGCGAGGAGGGGCGCCGCTTCCGGCACGGCCGCGACCGTCTCGGCGATCCAGCCGCCGCCGAGCAACCGCTCGCCGTCGTAGAATACCGCCGCCTGGCCGGGGGCGACGCCATATTGCGGCCGGTCGAAACGCACGGTGTCGCCATCGATGACGGCTCGCACCGGTGGCGCCAGTGAACGCACCTTGACGCTCACCCGCCTCTGCTCCTCGCCGATCCAGCTTCGCTCTTCGATTCGCATCGCGGCGATGGCAAGCGCGCTCCTCGGACCGACCACCAGCCGTCGCTCGGCGGGGTCGATTCGCACCACATAGAGCGGCTCGGCCTGGCCGCCGACGTCGATCCCGCGCCGCTGGCCGACGGTGAAATGGACCACCCCGCGGTGGCGGCCGAGCAGGCGCCCGCCTATGTCGACGATGTCGCCCGGCGCCTCGGTTTCGGGCCGAAGCCGCTTGACGAGGCCGGCATAGTCGCCGTCGGGGACGAAGCAGATGTCCTGGCTGTCGGGCTTGGCGGCAACGGAAAGGCCGGCCTGCTCCGCGATCCGCCTTACCTCGCTTTTGGGCAGGTCGCCGAGCGGGAAGCGCAAATAGTCGAGCTGGTCGCGCGTCGTGCCGTATAGGAAATAGCTCTGGTCGCGGGCCGGGTCCGCCCCGCGGTGCATTTCGGCGCGGCCGTGGCTGACCAGCCGGCGGACATAATGACCGGTCGCCAGGCAGTCGGCGCCAAGCTCGCGGGCAAAGGCGATGAGGTCGGTGAACTTCACGCCCTGGTTGCACAAGGAGCAAGGCACCGGCGTCCGGCCGCGGGCATATTCGTCGGCGAAACGGTCGATGACCCCGCTTCGGAAGCGGCTTTCATAGTCCAGCACATAATGGGCGATCCCGAGCCGGTCGGCGACCGTCCTGGCGTCGTAGATGTCCTGCCCGGCGCAGCAGCTTCCCGAACGCCTGGCCGCCTCGCCATGATCGTAGAGCTGAAGCGTCACTCCGATCACCTCGGCGCCGGTCCCGGCGGCGATCGCGGCGACGACCGAGCTGTCGACGCCGCCGGACATGGCGACGACGATCCGCGCATCCCGCGAAGGGCGATCAAGTTCGAATTCGGCAGGCATTGTCGCTCTTTACCTGAATTTCACTCTCGGTTGCTAGGTCCGGCGTTCGGATGTTGGGCTTGAGAAGGTGCTTCCTTGTCGCGAATCGACCGCAAATTCACCGCTGCCGAGGAAGCGCAACTGGACGCCGCCGAGCTTCTTGCCCTGCTGCAAAAGCAGGCGAAGGCCGCCGGCGACCGGTCGGGCGCGATCGCCTGCTATTTGTCGCGAGGCGATGGCTGGCGCGATGCATCGCAACGGCTTGGAGGGGCGTTCGCAAAAGGCGAGCGGCCGTCGGAGCGCCGTGATCGGGACGAGGAATGAGCGACCCATTAACCAGCAGGTTTCAGAATATCTTCAATGGCCTGCCGTTAAGGCTGTGGGCATCGACAATGATTAAGCAGGTTTGACAGCAATGCTCGAGAATCAGGAAATCCGGCCAGCACAGGTCATCGGCCCGCTCGGTGAGCCGTTGACGATCGAGTCGCTGCCGCCCGCCGACACCACCCGTTGGGTCGTGCGGCGCAAAGCCGAGGTGGTCGCCGCGGTTACCGGCGGCTTGCTGTCGGTTGATGAGGCCTGCGCGCGCTATTCCCTCAGCCTGGAGGAGTTCACCAGCTGGCAGCGGGCCGTGGACCGAAGCGGCATGCCGGGCCTTCGAGTCACGCGAATCAAGCATTACCGCGACGTCTACGAGCGCCAGCAGCGCTATTGATCGGTCGTTTCTGAGGCTCACCGAAGCTAGTTGTAGCGCCCTTTTCAACAGTGGCGGCGAAATCGCGGCACTGGACAGAACCCTTCTAATTCGGAACAACAGACTCGCATCACGCGTCTAGGATGCGGGAAGCCGCCGCGCGTACAACTGGCGGCTTCGAACAGGAGGGAACGGCTTTATGATCGGTATCATCGTCTGGCTCATCGTCGGCGGCATCGTCGGCTGGCTTGCAAGCCTCATAATGCGCACGGATGCGCAGCAAGGCATCCTGCTCAACATTGTCGTCGGCATCGTCGGCGCATTCCTCGCCGGCCTGATTGTCGGCGGCGGCTCGATCAACAACAACATAACCATCGAAAGCTTCCTCTGGTCGCTGCTCGGTGCCGTTGTCCTGCTGGCGATCGTCAACCTCGTCCGAAGAGGCAACGTCCGCTAAATTCTACGCCGGATAGTTTACAGGGAAAGGCCGCGCGGGAACGTACCGCGCGGCCTTTTTCGTCGGCGACTCGGCTATAGCAGCTCGAAGCTCATCGCCAGGGTCACCTCGACGCTCTGCTCGCCCGGCTCAATCGCGGTGTCCGCCGCGCCGCGTTCTTGCATCGCCGCCATCGGCATCGGCCGTGGCACCGAATAGCCGCCCGACTCGCTGACCGACAGCAAGCGCCCGACGCGCTTGCCGAGGGCTCTTGCATAAAGCTCTGCGCGCGCCTTGCCGACGGCGATCGCCTGTACCCGCGCCTCATCCCGAGCCGCTTCGGGCTGGTCGATGGTCAGGTTGGGCCCGTTGATCTGGTTGGCCCCTTCGGCGACCAGCGCATCCAGGATTTGCCCGGTCGACCGGATGTCGCGAAACCGGATGCTCAGAGTGTTCGATGCCTGATAGCCGGTCAGGACCGGCGGCTGATTCTCCTGGTAGCGGTAATCGGGATTGAGGTTGATCGAACTAGTCTGGATGTCGCGATCTGCGATCCCGGCCCGGCGAAGCGCGGCCCGCACCCGCTCCATCCGGTTGGCATTCTCCTCGATCGCCGCGGTCGCCGACTGGGCGCGCGTCACCACGCCGGCCGAAATGATCGCCACGTCGGGTACCCGGGTCACCTCGCCGGTGGCGCTGATGTCGACGCGGGTCCCGGATATCGTCTGGGCCGCGGGCGGGGGCGTCGCCGGAAGCGTTTGCGCCGCGGCGCCCGCGGGAACGGCCGATCCCGCCAGCGCGATCGCCAGCAATGCGTACTTCATTCATAGCTCCTGTCTGTTCTGTCGTTTGAATCCGACCTTCCACCGGGTCCCATGGACGGCGACTGAACGAGGACCTGGAAGCTAGCGGCGGCTGAGGACCAGCCGGTAAACGAGGAGGATGAGGAAGGCGCCGACGATCGCGGCGATGAATCCGGCGCCGTCACCGGGTTCGTACCAACCGATCGCCCGGCCGAGAAATCCGGCCAGCAGGGCGCCTGCGATGCCGAGCAGGATGGTGACGATGCAGCCGCCGGGGTCCTTGCCGGGCATCAACAGCTTGGCGATCCCGCCGGCAAGCAGTCCGATGACGATCCAGGCGAAGATGCCGTAATTCTCGATCATTGCGATTCCCCTTCAGATTGTGCGTCTTCCTATGGCCGCGCAGACCGCGAACCTGCAACTCCCCATATTCGCCTGCCAACGCCGTTCTGCGGCGCAAGTGCCGCCGTTAGTCGAAAAAGCGTGGCAATTTTCGGTCGAAGAAGGCTGGCCTTTGCGTGAGTCGCGAGTTCTTGCAGAGAGTGAGTTATTCGGATAATACACTCCGGCGCGAGCAATGGGCGAGATTCGCGAACAAGGCGAAAGAATGTTGAATATGAACCGCGAAACCACGATCGGCACTTCAGGCAGGCTGGTGCTTGCGGATCGCTCCCGGCGCAAGCGGCTGGCGATCATCGCAGCGGTGGTGGTCGCGCTGCTCGCGCTGGCGCTGGCGCTGACGATGGGCGGCGGCGAGGAGCAGGCGGCGCCGGCCGGCGCCGCCGGAACCGGAGAGAGTCAGGCGCCGACGGTCTCGGTCGTTGTGCCGGGCCGAAGCCAGGTGGCGCGGACGATCAACGCCAGCGGCCCACTTGCCGCCCGGCGCGACCAGCCGATCGGCATTCCCGGCGAAGGCGGCAGGGTAACTCGCGTGTTGGTCGATGCCGGCAGCTGGGTACGGGCCGGCCAGGTTCTCGCTTCCATCGACCGGTCGGTGCAGAGCCAGGAAGCGGCGCAGCTCGCGGCCAGCGTGGAGGTCGCCCGCGCCGATTCCGAGCTTGCCCAGAATGAGCTCGACCGCGCCGAGGCGCTGATCGATCGCGGCTTCATATCCGGCGCCGATGTCGACCGCCGGCGGGCGGCGCGCGATGCCGCCGCGGCGCGTGTCAGGGTCGCCCAGGCACAGCTCAACGCGACTCGGGCGCGGATCGGCCGTCTCGATATCCGCGCTCCGACCAGCGGCCTGGTTCTCGAGCGCAACATCGAGGTCGGACAAATCGTTGGACCGGGCGCCGGCGCGCTGTTCAGGCTGGCGAGCGGTGGCGAAATGGAAATGCGGGCGGCGGTTTCGCAGCAGGACATGGCCTTCATCCGCACCGGGCTTCCGGCAACCGTCACTCCAATCGGGTCCGAGCAAAGCTTTTCCGGCTCGGTCTGGCAGGTGGCGCCGGTCATCGACCCGCAATCGCGGCAGGGGGAAGTCCGGATTTCCGTACCCTACGATCCGGCGATGCGGCCGGGCGGCTTTGCTCAGGCGACCATTTCGTCGGGCGCGACGATCGCGCCGTTACTGCCGCAAAGCGCGGTGCTGAGCGATACAAGGGGCAACTATGTCTATCTTGTCAACGACCGCAACGAAGTGGAGCGGCGCGACGTCGAAGTCGGTTCGGTAGACGATCGCGGCGTAACCATCATCAGCGGCATTTCGGGCAGCGAGCCGATCATCGAAAAGGCTGGGTCCTTCCTTACCCCCGGACAGAAGGTCTCGCCCCGGCGCGTGGCGGCACGAGGGAACGGCTAAGCCATGAATTTCCGGAATATTTCGTCGTGGTGCATCCTCAACCCGGTACCGCCGATCGTCCTGTTCATCGGCCTCACCATCGCTGGGCTGATCGCTTTCGCGTCGATGGAAGTGACCGACAGTCCGGACATCGACTTCCCCGCCGCCAACGTCCGAATCTCCCAGCCCGGTGCCGCTCCCGAGGAGATTGAGAATCAGATCACCCAACGCGTCGAGGCGGCGCTGCAAAGCGTCGACGGGGTCGACGAAATAAACAGTTCGGTTAACGAGGGCTCGTCCAACACCTTCGTTCAGTTCGAGATCGGTACTCCGACCGACCGCGCCGTGAATGACGTCCGCAACGTGATCGCGCAAATTCGCGGGGATCTTCCCGATGGCATTCTCGAGCCGCAGGTCCAGCGGATCGACATCAACGACGATAGCCTGAGTTTCATTGCGGTCGAGACGACGGCGATGACGCTCGAGGAATTGAGTTGGTACGTCGACAATACGGTCAGCCGAAGGCTGTTGGGGGTCGATGGCCTGGCCGAGGTAAGTCGCTATGGCGGTGTCGACCGGGAGATCCGCGTCACGCTCATCCCGCAGGCGCTGCAAGCGCAGGGCCTTACAGCCGCTCAGGTCAATGCGCAGTTGCGCCAGACCAACCTGAATGCCGCCGGCGGACTGACCGAGGTCGCCGGCTCTCGCCAATCGGTCCGCGTCGTCGGCAACGCCGATACGGCGTTCCAGCTCGCCGAGACTCAGATTGCGGTTCCGGGTGGGCGCACCGTGCGCCTGCGCGACATCGCCGAGGTGCGCGACGCTGCCTCCGAACAAACCAGCCTTGCCCGAATGAACGGCCAGGAAGTCGTCGTCTTCGCCTTCAACCGCGCGAAGGGCGCCAGCGACATCACCGTCTATGACGAAGCCTGGGCGGAAATGCGCACCATCGAGGAGGAAGACGACCGCGTCCGCTTCGTCGAGATCAACAACAGCGTCGAGTATACCAAGGGCCAGTATTCCAGTTCGATGCTTGCACTAATCGAGGGCGCGGTCCTCGCCGTGCTTGTCGTTTTCCTGTTCCTGCGCGACTTCAGGGCGACCCTGATCGCCGCCGTCGCCATCCCTCTCTCGGCAGTACCGACCTTCTTCTTCATGGACCTGATGGCGATCAACCTCAATTTCCTGTCGCTTCTGGCGCTGGCGCTGGTGGCAGGTGTGCTGGTCGACGATGCGATCGTCGAGATCGAGAATATCGTGCGCCACATGCGCATGGGCAAATCCGCCTGGCAGGCCTCGATGGACGCCGCCGACGAGATCGGACTCGCCGTCGTCGCCACCACCATGAGCATTGTCGCCGTGTTCCTGCCGGTCGCGCTGATGCCCGGCATTTCCGGCCAGTTCTTCAAGAATTTCGGCTATACGGTCGTGCTTGCGGTCATCATGAGCCTGCTCGTGGCGCGCATGATCACGCCGCTCATTACCGCCTATTTCCTGCGCGCCAAGGGTGTTCAGGAACATGCCAGCGGACCGATGATGCAGCGCTATCTCGGCGTTCTCAACTGGACTCTCGACGACAGCAAAGCGCGCGCCTATCGCCAGCGACGCCCGGGATTTTTCCGCGGCCTGCTGTCGCTGTTCCGCGATCATCGCATGGCGGCGGTGCTCGGCGGCCTCGGGACCCTGATCGTGACGGGATACCTGTTCTCCCAGCTACCGATGACTTTCCAGCCCGATCTCGACCTCGACACCCGTACGGTTCGGGTGTCGATGCCTCCGGGCGCGACCCTCGAGCAGACGCAGACGACGGTGCACCAAGCTGCCAACCTGGTGATCGAACATCCCGACGTCGAGACGGTGTTCGAACGCACCTTCACCGACTCCGGC
>CAYUWJ010000030.1:0-41184 GCA_964448315.1 uncultured Sphingomonas sp.
ATGTCGGATACACCGCGCGCCACCACACCTTCTTCGAAATGCTCGGCAATTTTTCGTTCGGCGACTATTTCAAGGACCGCGCGATCGAACTGGCCTGGACGCTGCTGACCAAGGAGTGGGGCCTTGCCGCCGAGCGGCTGACGGTCACCGTCTATCACAACGACGACCAGGCGTTCGACCTGTGGAAGACAATCGCCGGCCTGCCCGAAAGCCGGATCATCCGCATCGCCACCAAGGACAATTTCTGGGCGATGGGCGCCGACGGGCCGAGCGGGCCCTGCTCGGAAATCTTCTACGACCATGGCGACCATATCCCCGGCGGGCCGCCGGGATCGGCGGACGAGGACGGCGACCGCTTCGTCGAGATCTGGAACCTGGTGTTCATGCAGCATCTGCAGGAGGCGGACGAAATCGTCGCCGGCCTGCCCAAGCCGTCGATCGACACCGGCATGGGCCTGGAGCGGGTCGCCGCGGTGCTGCAGGGCGTCCACGACAATTACGACACCGATACCTTCCGCGGGCTGATCGAGGCGAGCGAGGAGCTGACCCGGACCAAGGCGCAAGGCGATGGCCAGGCCAGCCACCGGGTGATCGCCGACCATCTGCGTGCGTCCGGCTTCCTGATCGCCGACGGCGTGCTTCCGGCCAACGAGGGCCGGGGCTATGTGCTGCGCCGGATCATGCGCCGGGCGATGCGCCACGCCCATATTCTCGGCGCAAGCGAGCCGCTGATGCACCGGCTGGTGCCGGCGCTGACGGCGGAAATGGGCGCCGCCTACCCCGAGCTGGTCCGCGCCCAGCCGCTGATCGAGGCGACCCTGGCGCAGGAGGAGGTGCGGTTCCGCCAGACGCTGGCCAACGGGCTGAAGCTGCTCGACGAGGCGACCGCGACGCTGCCCAAGGGCGCCACCCTGCCTGGCGAGACCGCATTCAAGCTCTACGATACGTTCGGCTTCCCCTACGATTTGACCGAGGATGCGCTGCGCGCCCGCGGGCTCGAGGTCGACCGCGCCGGCTTCGACAAGGCGATGGCGGCGCAGAAGGCCGCCGCCCGCGCCGCCTGGAAGGGCTCGGGCGAGCAGGCGTCGGATGACATCTGGTTCGACCTCGCCGAGGAGCATGGCGCGACCGAGTTCACCGGCTATTCGGGCGGCGAGGGGGAGGGCGTGGTGCTGGCGATCGTGCGCGACGGCAAGCCGATCGAGCGCGCGGCCGAAGGCGAGACGATCGAGATCGTGGTCAACCAGACGCCCTTCTACGGTGAAAGCGGCGGACAGGTCGGTGACAGCGGAAAACTGACTAGTCTCAAGGGTTTCGATGGCGATGTTGAAGATACGTCGAAAGCATTGGGCAAGCTCCACCTGCTCCGGACGAAGGTCATGAAGGGCGAGGTCTCGCTCGGCGACACGGTCCACCAGAGCGTCGACAGCGAGCGCCGCGACCGGATCCGCGCCAACCACAGCGCCACCCATCTGCTGCACGCCGCGCTTCGCCACCGGCTCGGCGACCATGTCACGCAGAAGGGCAGCCTGGTCGCGCCGGACTATTTCCGCTTCGACTTCTCGCACCCCAAGGCGCTGACTCGCGAGGAGGTCGCGGCGATCGAGGCCGAAGTCAACGCGCACATTCGCGCCAACCAGCCGGTGACGACCCGCCTAATGACCCCCGACGAGGCGATCGCCGCCGGGGCGATGGCGCTGTTCGGCGAGAAATATGGCGACGAGGTGCGCGTGCTGTCGATGGGGCGCGATGTCGATGCCGATTATTCGGTCGAGCTGTGCGGCGGCACCCACGTCAACGCGCTTGGCGACATACAGCTGCTCAAGATCGTCGGCGAGAGCGCGGTGTCGTCGGGCGTCCGCCGGATCGAGGCGCTGACCGGCGAGGCGGCGCGGCAATGGCTGAACGACCGCGAAGCGCGGCTGCGCGAAACGGCGGCGACGCTGAAGTCCTCGCCCGACGAGGTTCCGGCCCGGGTCGCGGCTCTGGTTGATGAGCGAAAGCGCCTCGAGCGCGAGCTTGCCGAGGCGAAAAAGGCTCTGGCGATGGGCGGCGGCACGGCCACGTCCGATGCGGCCGCGCCCGAGCAGGTCAACGGTCGCGCCTTTTTGGGGCAAGTGGTCGAAGGTCTCGATCCCAAGGAATTGCGCGCGACGGTCGACACGATGAAGCAGCGCGTCGGCTCAGGCATCGCCGCGCTGGTCGCGGTCAACGACGGCCGCGCCAGCGTCGCCGTCGGCGTCACCGACGAGCTTATCGGACAGGTCAGCGCCGTCGATCTGGTCAAGGCCGCGGTCGCCGCGCTCGGCGGCCAGGGCGGCGGCGGCCGGCCCGACATGGCTCAGGGCGGCGGGCCGGACGGCGATAAGGCGGAGCAAGCGCTTCAGGCGGTGCGTGAGGCGATCGAGAAGGTCGCTGCGTGAGCAGTACCGATCTACGGGATTACGAGAGTAAGCTCCTCGGCAACATCGAAGAATTTGGCTGGCAGGCTACGTCGGTCTTCGACCCTGATGGAGCGGAGCCAGGATTCACCTACTCAATTGGCTTCACGTCCAGAGTGCAGGCACCAGAATTTATCGTCTTCGGCCTCGATACGGAGCTAATGCACTCGATGCTTTGGCAGGTGTTCCGGCAGCTAATGGATGGCAAAGCTGCCACTGACGGTAGTCGGTGGAGCGACGTTCTCGAGGGAGTAGATTGCATCGCGAAGGCGGTTCACCCCGACAATATCATACCTGAATACCTTAATTCCGCGATCTGGTACTGGCACCATACCGGTCATGAAGGCACTCCGCCGGTGTCTCAGCTCGTCTGGCCTGGTAAGCTGGATGGCCTGTTTCCATGGGACGACGGCTGCAATGAGATTGTCCGAGAGGTTCAGCCCGCCCTTTACCTGCCGCACTCGCACTAAACCGGCGTCGAGTCCCTGAGCCGCCGACGACGCCCGAGCCGCGGCGATTCCTGCATTTCCGCCTCGGCCATGATCTCCGCCCGAAGCGCGGCGCGCTTTTCGTGGATCGAGGCGATCACCGGCCCCATCGCGATGCCGAGGTCGACCAGTGCCGCCTCCGACAATTGCAATGCCGCCTCGAGCGTTTCGGGGACGGCGTCGGTGACTCCCGCCTTGTAGAGTCTGGCGGCATGGGCGGTATCGCGGGCGCGGGCGATGATCGGCAGGTCGGGAAAAGTGGCGCGGATCGTTTTTGTCAGGCGGACCACCAGCACCGGATTGTCCATCGTCAGGATGAAGGCGGTCGGCCTGCCGAGCTTCAGCCGGTCGAGAAGTTCGGTTCGGGCGACGTCTCCGAATACCACCGGAAAGCCATTGCGGCGCCCGGCGGAAACCGTGTCGACGTCCACATCGACGGCGAAAAATTTCTGGTCATGAGCCTGAAGCATCTCGGCGACCATCTGGCCGACCCGCCCGAAGCCCAGCACCACGACCTTTTTGGAGTCCTTTTCGCCGATCGCTTCGGTAAGCTCGGTTTGAGCCTGCCGTTCGACCCCGCGCCCGGCAAGCCGTCCGAGCTTGGCAAGCAGCGGCGTGATGGTCAGCCCGATCGCGGTGACGATCTGCCAGAAGGCCGCGGTTTCGGGCTGAATCAGTTGCGCCGCCGCCGCCGCGGCAAGGACGATCAGGGTCGTTTCCGACGGCGATGCCATCAGCACGCCGGTTTCCGCCGCGACCGAGGCCCGGGCGCCCTCCAGCCGTAACAGGCCGGCGGTGACGACCGCCTTGACGGTCAGCACGCCGACCACCGCCAGCGATATGCTCTGCCAGTTGGCGACCACCAGCCGCATGTCGACGCTCATGCCGACCGTGATCAGGAAGATGCCGAGACCAAGGCCGCGAATCGGTGCCGTGACGACTTCCACCTCGCCGCGATATTCGGTTTCGGCAATGACGATGCCGGCGATCAGTGCGCCGAGTATCGGCGAGAAGCCGATTGCGGTCGTGATCAGGCTGGCGACGATCACCACCAGCAGGCAGGCGGCAAGGAACAGCTCGGGGCTTTTGGTGCGCGCCGCCTGGGCGAACAGGTGCGGGAGCAGAAACCGCCCGGCGAACAGCATCGCCACCGCCGCCACGCCGCCGATCAGCATGGTGCTTAGAAGATTGCCGATGCCGTTGCCGTCGGCGTAGGGCGCCATCGCCCCGAGCGCGAAGACGATCGGAACGATCGCCACATCTTCGAACAACAGCATCGCCAGCGCCGAGCGGCCGACGGCGCTTTTTGTCCCGACCAGCGGCAGCACCAGCGCGGTCGACGACAAAGCCAGCGCAAGCCCGAGCCCGATTGCGCCGGACGGCCCCTGACCCATCAGGTGCAACCCCAGTGCGATGATCGCCGCCGAACCCAATAATTCGGCGGCTCCGACCCCGAATACCAGCCGCCGCATCGACCAAAGCCGGCCAAACGACAGCTCGAGTCCGATCGAGAACAATAGCAGCGTCACGCCGAGCTCGGCGAACGGCTCGATCGCATGGGCATCGGAGATGGTGACGTAACTGAGCCATGGCAGCTGGCCGCTGAGCGCGCCGAGCCCGGCGGGGCCGACCAGCAGGCCGATTAGGATGAAGCCGATGACCGGGCTGATCCTGAACCGGGCGAAGGCCGGGATGACCAGGCCCGCCGCGCCGAGGATGACGAGCGCATCGCTCAAGCCGGATGTGCTGAATTCGGACGTTGTCATATTGCCTTTATGCAGCTTCCCGAGCGATTGTCAGCTTCGATGACGGGGAGGGGAACCGATCTACTTATCGTCGGCGGCGGACCGGCCGGGATGATGGCCGGTTTGCTGTTCGCCCGCGCCGGCTGCGCGGTGCGCGTGCTGGAGAAGCACGCCGACTTCTTTCGCGACTTTCGCGGCGACACGGTCCACCCGTCGACCATGGAGATCCTCGATCAGCTGGGGATGCTCGAACGGTTCCTTCAGCGGCCGCACAATCGCCTCGATCGGGCACAACTGCAGATTGCCGGCCGGATGTGGACGATCGGCGATTTGTCGCGCCTCGACACGCCGGCGCCGTTCATCGCGATGATGCCGCAGTGGGACTTCCTCGACTTCCTTCGCGACGAGGCGCGGCGGTGGCCGGGTTTCCAGCTCGAGATGGAGGCCGCGGTCGAAGCGTTCGTCGAGGACGGCGACAGGGTGGCCGGGGTGCGCCTTCGGGACGGACGCGAGCTGCGGGCGCGGCTGGTCATCGCCGCCGACGGCCGCGATTCGCTCGTCCGCCGGACCAATATGCTGCCAGTCGAGACGCTGGGCGCGCCGATGGACGTGCTGTGGTTCCGCCTCGCCAAGCACGAGCCGGCCGGCGATGCGCTGCGCGGCAGCTTCGAGCGCGGGCAGATACTCGTGCTGATCGACCGCGGCGATTATTGGCAGTGTGGCCTGGTCATCCCCAAGGGCGCCGCCGACGCGCTCAAAACCAAGGGGCTTGATTATATCCGCTCGGTGGTCGCGGCCGCGGCGCCCGATCTGGACCTTTCCGAACTGGACGAGATCGAGGATCTGCACCTGCTCAGCGTCTCGCTCGACCGGCTGACGCGCTGGTGCCGGCCGGGATTGCTGGCGATCGGCGACGCCGCGCATGCGATGTCGCCGATCGGCGGCATCGGCATCAACCTCGCCATTCAGGACGCGGTCGCAGCGGCCAATATCCTCGCCGCGCCGCTCGCCAGCGGGGATGCGATCGACCCGTTGCTGCCCAAGGTGCAGGACCGCCGGCTGTGGCCGACGCGGGTGGTGCAATGGGGGCAGAAACAGGCGCAGCAGCGGATCATCGGCCGCCTGCTCGATCCCGGGCCGCCGCTGGAAAAGGCGCCGCTGGCGGTGCGGCTGCTCGATCGATTTCCGCTGCTGCGCCAGATTCCCGGCCGGGCGATCGGCCTCGGCATCCGCCGCGAAAAGGTTCGCTCGCCGGATGCCGGCAGCGCCTAGCCGCCGCCGGGTCCGTGCGGTCCCTTGGGCGGCGGGCCCGGCATGTCGTCGTCGCGCTGCGGGTGGGGGTGCCGGGTCCAGCGGACGTTGTAGAGGTCGAAGCGGCGGTCGGCGAGGTTGCGCACCGTTCCCTCGGCGCGCGCCCAGCTCAAGTCGGCGAGGTTGACGTCGGTGATGGTCAGAGTTTCGACATTCTCGGTCGCCTCGGCGGCGATTCCGTCGCGGGCGAAGGGGAAATCGCACGGGGTGAGGATGCAGCTCTGGGCATATTGGATGTCCATGTTGTGGACGTTGGGCAGATTGCCGACATTGCCCGCCATCACCACGAAGCACTGGTTTTCGACCGCCCGCGCCTGGCAGCAATAGCGGACCCGAAGATAGCCCTGCCGGTTGTCGGTGCAGAAGGGCGTGAAGATGATCCGCGCGCCTTCGTCGGCCAGCTTGCGGGCGAGCTCGGGAAATTCGCTGTCGTAGCAGATCAGGACTCCGATCGGCCCGCGATCGGTCGGGATGGCGTCGACGCTGTCGCCGCCCTGGATGTTCCACCAATAGCGTTCATTGGGCGTCGGGTGGATCTTCTCCTGCTCGTGGACCGCGCCGTCGCGCAGGCAGACGAAGGCGACGTTCTGGATGTCGCCGTCGCTGGTCCGGGTAGGGTGGGAGCCGCCGATGATGTTGATGTTGAACCGCATCGCCATGTCGCTCAGCGCCCGGCGAATCTTCGGTGTGTAGGTTGAAAGCTTCTCGATCGCCTCGACCGGCGACAGCGCCTTTTCCTCGAACGACAGCAGCTGCAGCGTGAAAAGCTCGGGAAAGACGATGAAATCCGATTGATAGTCGGCGGCGACGTCGACGAAATATTCGATGTTGCGGATGAATTCGTCATAATCGGAGACCGCTCGCGCCTGCAGCTGGCAGGCGGCGATGCGGACGCTCTCGACGCCCCTCGGCAGGCGGAATTTTTTCGGCTGGTCGGCTTCGACATAGGGATTGCGCCACACCATCAGCGCCGCATTGCCGAGCGATTTCTTGTCCGACGGCAGATACTCCTCGAGCACTCCGGCCGCTTCGAAGCCGTTGGCGAGCTGGAAGCGGATCACCGGGTCGTGAATCTTGCCGGCCTGGACCTGGTCGAGATAATCTTTTGGGCCGCCGACCTTTTTGCGGAATTTGGCGAAGTTCGGCATCCGCCCGCCGAATACAATTCCGGATAGTTCGAGTTGCTCGGCGAGCAAGCGCCGCTCTTCATAGAGGCGCCGCCCGATGCGGGTGCCGCGAACCTTCGGGTCGACGCACATCTCATAGCCGTAGAGCCAGTCGCCGACCGGGTCGTGGCGGGAGCCGAAGCCGCTGCCGGTGATTTCCCGCCAGCTGTGCGGTTTCAGCGCAATCGCACCGGAAATGCGCATCGATGCGCAATAGCCGACGGTCTTGTCGTCGAGGATGGCGAGAAAGCATCCCTCGCCGAAATTGTTGATCTGGCCGCGAACTTCGCTGGCGGAATAAGCGGCGAGGTCCTCATAGCTGCGGCCGACGAGATCGACGATTCCCGCGACGTCGTCGAGCGTCGCCTGGCGGATTTCGAGCCGCGCCTTTTTCGTTTCGGTTACCATGTCGTCCTGACTACCACGACCGTCAGGCCGAGGCGGCCATCGCCTCCTCCAGATTGACCCGGATCGCCTCGAAGAACTGCTCGGTCGTCATCCACGGCTGGTCGGGGCCGACGAGGATCGCCAGATCCTTGGTCATCTGCCCCTTCTCGACCGTTTCGACGCAGACCCGCTCGAGCGTCTCGGCGAACGTCACCACGTCCGGCGTGTCGTCGAACTTGCCACGGTATTTGAGCCCGCCGGTCCAGGCGAAGATCGAGGCGATCGGATTGGTCGAGGTCGCCTTGCCAGCCTGGTGCATCCGGTAATGGCGGGTGACCGTGCCGTGCGCCGCTTCGGCCTCGATGGTCTTGCCGTCGGGGCTCATCAGCACCGAGGTCATCAGCCCGAGGCTGCCGAAGCCCTGCGCCACCTGGTCCGACTGGACGTCGCCGTCGTAATTCTTGCAGGCCCAGACGAACTTGCCGCTCCATTTCAGCGCCGAGGCGACCATGTCGTCGATCAGCCGGTGTTGATATTCGATACCCGCCGCATCGAATTTCTCTTTGAATTCGCTGTCGAAAATATCCTGGAAGAGATCCTTGAAGCGGCCGTCATAGGCCTTGAGGATGGTGTTTTTGGTCGATAGATAGACCGGCCAGCCGCGGGCCAGGCCGTAGTTCATGCTGGCGCGGGCGAAATCACGGATCGAGGCGTCGAGATTATACATCCCCATGGCGACGCCGGGGCCAGGGAAGTCGAACACTTCATGCTCGATTTTCTCGCCGTCCTCACCGACCCATTTGATTGTCAGCTTGCCGGGGCCGGGCACCATGAAATCGGTCGCTTTGTACTGATCGCCGAAGGCATGGCGGCCGATGACGATCGGGTCGGTCCAGCCGGGAATGATCCGCGGCACATTGGCCATCACGATCGGCTCCCGGAAGACGACTCCGCCGAGGATGTTGCGGATGGTGCCGTTGGGCGAGCGCCACATCTGCTTGAGGCCGAACTCCTCGACCCGGGCTTCGTCGGGGGTGATCGTCGCGCATTTGACGCCGACGCCATATTTCTTGATCGCGTCCGCCGCCTCGACGGTGATGCGGTCGTCGGTTTCGTCGCGCTTCTCGATCGACAGGTCGTAATAGATAAGCTCGACGTCGAGGTAGGGCTGGATCAGGCGCTCGCGAATCCACTGCCAGATGATTCGCGTCATCTCGTCGCCGTCGAGCTCGACGAGCGGGGTCTTCACCTTGATTTTGGTCATTCCTGTTCCCGAAGCTTTATGGGTCGCGGCGGCCTTAAGGTGCGCTCCGAGATCAGGCAACCGCAGCGTTGTGCGGGCGCCGGTGGGCCTCTAAGGGATGCCGATGCCTTCACTGGACAAGCCCGACTCTCCGCTCACGACCACCGTCAAATGGCGATTTCCCGCCGTTCATCCGGACGGCCGCAAATATCTGCTGATCGCGGCGGCGGCGGCGATCTTCACCCATATGGCGATCAGCGAATTCCTCGGCTGGATCCTGGTCGGGGTAGCGATCTGGGTCGCCGCCTTCTTCCGCGACCCGGTGCGGACGACGCCGCGCGGCGACGGTTTCATCGTTGCGCCCGCCGACGGGCTGATCACGATGATCGCCAGTGTGCCGCCGCCGCCCGAGCTCGCCGGTCCGGCCGCCCTTGCCGATCCCGAATATACCCGCGTGTCGATTTTCATGAGCGTGTTCGACGTCCACATCAACCGCTCGCCGGTGACCGGACACATAATCAAAATCGCCTATGTTCCGGGCAAGTTCGTCAACGCCGACCTCGACAAGGCGAGCGAGGACAATGAGCGCCAGCACATATTGGTCGAGACTGCCGACGGCCTCAGGGTCGGCTTCACGCAGATCGCCGGCCTCGTCGCGCGGCGCATCCTGGCCTTCGTGCGCGAGGGCGATCGGGTCGAGGCGGGCGAGCGCGTCGGCCTGATCCGGTTCGGCAGCCGGGTCGATGTCTATCTTCCCGCCGGGACCGGCCCGCGGGTCCTGCTCGGCCAGCGGACGATCGCCGGCGAGACGGTGATCGGCGAAATCGGCGTCGAGCCGGAGCTGGTCGGAACCAGCCAGTGACAAGCCCTGAAGCGCAGCGGCACAGCCTGCCCTTGCGCGCGGTGCTGCCCAATGCGGTGACCGTGCTGGCCCTGTGCTTCGGACTGACCGGCGTGCGCTTCGCGCTCGACGGCAACTGGGGCTGGGCGCTCGGCTGCGTGGTCTTCGCCGGGGTTCTCGACGTAATGGATGGGCGCATCGCGCGGATGCTTCGCGCCAACAGCCTGTTCGGAGCCGAACTCGACTCGCTGTCCGACGTCACCGCCTTCGGAGTCGCGCCGAGCGTCATCCTGTTCCTGTGGTCGTTGCAATATGCGCCGCAGTTCGGCTGGGTCGCGTCGCTTGCCCTGGCGGTCTGCTGTGCGCTTCGCCTAGCGCGGTTCAACAGCCGCATGGACGCCGAGGAACAGCCCCACAAATCGGCCGGATTCCTCACCGGGGTTCCGGCTCCGGCGGGCGCCGGGCTGGCCTTCGTGCCGATCTATCTGTGGCTGGTGAGCGACGGCCATCCATTGTTCCGTCAATGGTATGTGGTGATGCCCTGGGTGCTGTTCATCGCCATGCTGTTGATCTCGAACATTGCCACTTTCAGCTGGACTTCGCTGCGCATTCGCCGCTCGTCGCGAATATTCGCGTTGGCCGGCATCGCCCTGCTCGGAGCGGCGCTGCTGACGGCGCCGTGGCTCACCTTGCTTGGCGTGAGCGCGCTGTACCTGGCGTTGCTGCCGGTCGCCATTGTCGCCTATGGCCGGGTCAAGCAGCGGCGCGCCACCGCGGCTCGGCCTGAAGCGGCGGCCGCGCCCGGCAGCTAGTTCGGCGCCTGGGGCTACAGAGTTTCGGTGAAGCTTTCAGCACCGCATCCGCCGCCAGCGCCGCGGCGATCTTCGGCCAGTTGCGCGCAATCATTTCCGCGGCGAGGGACAATACCAGCCAGAGGCTGACGAGGAAGGGGAGGGTGGCGAGAGCGTCGAACATGGCGTTTTTCCCTGTTTGGGCGGCTGAAGCAGACGCGACAGGCGTGAATGTTCCCTTTTTGTTCTCCATTGTCAAGTAGCGCGACATTCCGCCTCAACCCCTTGAAAGCATACGTTGGCTCGGCTAGGGGCGCGACCATCACACAGGCGAGGCCGTACATACCGGTGCCGGTCACTTGCGATCGGTTTCACTGGCTTCGCCGAGGAACAACCGGAAGGAAATGATCATGGCGGCCAATGTCGTCACCCTGCAGCAATTGCTCGAAGCCGGAGTCCATTTCGGCCACCAGACCCACCGCTGGAATCCGCGGATGAAGCCGTACATCTTCGGCGACCGCAACGGCGTTCACATCATCGATTTGTCGCAGACCGTGCCGTTGTTCGCGCGCGCGCTCGACTTTGTTCAGCAGACCGTTGCGCGCGGCGGCAAGGTGCTGTTCGTCGGCACCAAGCGCCAGGCGCAGGACGCGGTCGCGGGGTCGGCGCAGGCTTGCGGCCAGCATTTCGTCAACCATCGCTGGCTCGGCGGCATGCTGACCAATTGGAAGACGATTTCCAACTCGATCAAGCGGCTGAAAAGCCTCGAGGAGCAGCTGTCAGGCGACACCGCCGGCCTGACCAAGAAGGAAGTGCTGCAGCTGACCCGCGAGCGCGACAAGCTCGAGAAGAGCCTGGGCGGTATCCGCGACATGGGCGGTCTTCCCGAAATCATGTTCGTCATCGATTCCAACAAGGAGGAACTGGCGATCAAGGAAGCCAATGTGCTGGGCATTCCGGTCGTCGCGGTGCTCGATTCGAACAGCAATCCGCAGGGCATCGCCTTTCCGGTTCCGGGCAACGACGACGCCAGCCGGGCGATCCGGCTCTATTGCGACGCGATCGCCGAGGCCGCCAATGCCGGCAAGACCGGCAATGCTGAGGCGCGCGGCGAGGATGTCGGCGCGATGGCCGAGCCGCCAGCCGAGGTGGTTGCCGAGGCGTGAGCTTCCTCCCCTCCCGCTCGCGGGAGGGATCGAGGGGTGGGGTCGTCAAATCCTGCTTCTCCCAGACTGCCAATTACCAGCCCCTCCGGCATTCGGGAGGGGAGCAAAGGATGAAACACATGGCTGAGATCACCGCTGCTGCGGTCAAGGAGCTGCGCGAGCGCACCGGGGCCGGGATGATGGATTGCAAGAAGGCGCTTGAGGAGACCAATGGCGACATGGAAGCGGCCTTCGACTGGCTTCGCGCCAAGGGGCTCGCGGCGGCTGCCAAGAAGGCTGGCCGGACCGCCGCCGAAGGATTGATCGGGGTTGCCGTCGATGGCCCGCGCGGAGCGGTAGTCGAAGTCAATTCCGAGACCGATTTCGTCGCCAAGAACGAGCAGTTCCAGTCATTCGTCAGCACCGTCACTAAGATTGCGCTTCAAACCGGCGGCGACGTCGACGCGATCGCGGCGTCCGAATATCCCGGCGGCGGCACGGTCGCCGAGACGCTGACCAACAATATCGCGACGATCGGCGAGAATCAGTCTTTGCGCCGGTCCGCCCTGGTCGAGGTTGGCGAAGGCGCCGTCGTCTCCTACGTCCACAATGCGGCGGCTCCGAACCTCGGCAGGATCGGCGTCCTGGTGGCGCTGGAAAGCGCAGCTCCGGTCGATCGGCTGCAGACTCTCGGCAAGCAGCTGGCGATGCACATCGCGGCGGCCAATCCTTTGGCGCTCGATGGCGATAAGCTCGATCCGGCGCTGGTCGAGCGCGAGCGCGGCATCGCTGTCGAAAAGGCCAAGGAGAGCGGCAAGCCAGCGGCGATCGTCGACAAGATGGTCGAAGGCTCGCTGGCCAAGTTCCGCAAGGACAATGCGCTGCTGTCGCAACTGTTCGTGATGGACAACAAGACGCCGGTCGCCGATGTCGTCGCGGCCGCTGCGAAGGAAGCCGGTAGCGAGATCGTCCTCAAGACCTTCGTCCGTTTCCAGCTGGGCGAAGGAATCGAGAAGAAGCACAGCGATTTTGCGGCAGAGGTCGCGGCTGCCGCCGGCAGCAAGCCGGAGCCGGTGTCCTGACGGTCGGCGCAGCCAAGGCAGTTGGCAACGGGGCGGACGCGCCATAGAAGCGCTTCCGTCCCATACCCTTGCGCCCTTTGAACAAGGATTTTGCCGCGCATGACCCGACCGCGCTTCAATCGAATCCTGCTGAAACTGTCCGGCGAGGCGCTGATGGGCCCCGGGCAATATGGCATCGACCCCGACGCGACGGCCGGCCTGGCAAGCGAAATCGCCGCCGCCAGGGCCCAGGGGCACGAGCTTTGCCTGGTCGTCGGTGGCGGCAATATCTTTCGCGGCATGGCGGCGGCAGCCAAGGGCTTCGATCGGGCCAGCGCCGACTATATGGGCATGTTGGCGACGGTGATGAACGCGCTGGCGCTGCAGAATGCGCTCGAGCGGGCCGGGGCCGACACCCGCGTCCAGTCGGCGATCCCGATGGCCAGCGTTTCCGAGCCCTATATCCGGCGCCGTGCGCTCCGGCACATCGAAAAGGGCCGAATCGTTTTGTTCGCGGCGGGAACCGGTAACCCTTATTTCACCACCGATACCGCAGCCGCGCTGCGGGCCGCCGAAATGGGCTGTGACGCCTTGTTCAAGGGCACCAGCGTCGACGGCGTCTACACCGCCGATCCGAAGCAGGACAAAAGCGCCAAACGCTATGACAGCTTGAGCTTCAACCGCGTTCTGGGCGACGATTTGAAGGTGATGGACGCCGCCGCCGTCGCGCTGTGCCGCGACAATGACATTCCGATCGTCGTCTTCAACATTCGCCAGCCCGGCAACCTTGCCGAAGTGCTGGCCGGACGCGGCACGGCGACGATCGTCCAGAACGGGAGTGACTGATGACCACGAGCCTCGACAAATCCGACCTCCAGCGCCGGATGCACGGCGCCGTCGAGGCGTTGAAGCATGACCTCGCCGGACTTCGCACCGGGCGCGCGTCGACTGCGCTGCTCGATCCGATCAATGTCGAGGTTTACGGCTCGCAGATGCCGCTCAATCAGGTGGCGACCGTATCGGTCCCCGAGGCGCGGCTGCTGTCGGTCCAGGTCTGGGATAGCTCCAATGTCCAGCCGGTCGAAAAGGCGATTCGCTCGGCGGGGCTCGGGCTCAACCCGGTCACCGACGGGCAGCTGATCCGCCTGCCGATCCCGGACCTCACCGAGGAACGGCGCAAGGAGCTTGCCAAGCTGGTCGGCCAATATGCGGAAAAGGCGCGGATCGCCGTCCGCAACGTTCGCCGCGATGGTATGGACCATCTCAAACAGGACGAGAAGAAGCACGAAATCGGCGAGGACGAGCGCAAGCGGCTCGAGACCGAGGTGCAGAAGCTGACCGACGAGACGATCCGGGAAATCGACGAGGCAGCTGAAGCCAAGGAAAAGGAAATCCTCGGGCAGTGACCAGGCCCAAGGCCGCTGAAGCGATGCCGGGAAAGACGCCAGCCGGGGACGACGGCGCCGGTCCCCGCCATGTCGCCATCATCATGGACGGCAACGGCCGCTGGGCGAAGCAACGCGGGTTGCCGCGCGTCGCCGGTCACCGCGCCGGCGCCGAGGCGGTTCGGCGGACGCTTCGCGCTGCGGTCGAGCAGGGCGTCGAAGTGTTGACATTGTACGCTTTCTCCTCCGAGAACTGGCGACGGACCGACGAGGAGATTGCCGACCTCAAGGGACTGATGGGCTATTATCTCGAGCGCGAGCTGGCCGAGCTTGCCGACGAAGGCGTCCGGCTGAGGCTGATCGGCGATTATCGGGCGTTCGGGCCGGAGCTGGTGGAGCGGCTCGATTCGGCGATCGAGCAGCTATCCGGAAATCGTCGGCTGACTTTGGTCGTCGCGCTCAACTACGGATCGCGCGCCGAGATCGCCGCCGCCGCGAAGGTGCTTGCTCAAAAAGCCGTAGCGGGCGAGATCGATGCGGCAGGGATCGATGCCGACGCGCTCGACGCCGAGCTCGACACGGCGGGACTGCCGGCTCTCGATCTGTTGATCCGCACCTCGGGCGAAGTGCGGCTGTCGAATTTTCTTTTGTGGCAGGCCGCCTATTCGGAGCTGGTGTTCACGCCGACCCTGTGGCCCGACTTCTCTGAAAGCGACTTCGCCGACGCGCTGTCTATATTCGCGGCGCGCGAGCGCCGTTTCGGCGGTCGATGACCGAATTTCTCGCCCGGACCCTGACCGCCGCGGTAATGGTGCTGCTGGCGCTGATGGCCGCAGTCGTCGGCGGCTATTATTTCGCAATTTTCGTCGCCGCCGTCGCCACCGCCATGTTCTACGAATGGACGCGGATCGTCCAGGGCTGGGGCGCCGGCTGGAGCCTCGCCGGCTTCTTCTACGCGCTGGTGCCGGCACTATGCCTGCTGTGGTTGCGCGACCGCGCCGACGACGGGCTGGCGATCATCCTGTGGATCTTTGTTATCACCTGGGCGACCGACATCGGCGGATATGTCGTCGGCAAGGCGTTCGGCGGGCGCAAGCTGGCGCCGGCGATCAGCCCGGGCAAGACCTGGGCCGGACTCTACGGGAGTGTCGCCGCGGCGACTTTGTTCGGCGGACTGTGGGCCTATTGGGCTGAGCTGCCGGCCGCTCCCGTGCTGCTGATCCTGGCGCCCTTGTTTTCGCTTGCAGGCCAGGCGGGCGACCTGTTTGAAAGCGGCATGAAGCGCCGAGCTGGAGTGAAGGATTCGGGTGACTGGCTGCCCGGCCATGGCGGGCTCCTCGATCGTCTCGACGGGATGGTGCCGATCGCGGTCCTGACGCTGATCGCCGAAATGGCCGGTGTCCTATGAGGCGCAAGCTCTCGATTCTCGGCGCTACCGGCTCGGTCGGCACATCGACCCTCGATCTGGTCGCCCGGGCGCCCGAGCGATTCGAAGTCGTCGCGGTGACCGCGTCGGTCAATGTCGAGGCGCTGGCCGACGTCGCCCGAAAAAGCGGTGCGCGGCTCGCGGTGATTGCCGACGACAGCCGCCTCGGCGAGCTCGAGGCGCGGCTCGCCGGGACCGAGTGCCGGGCGGCATCGGGCGCCGAAGCGCTGATCGAGGCTGCCAGCGGCGAGGCGGAGATGGTGATGGCGGCGATCGTCGGCTGCGCCGGGCTGGCGCCGGTGATGGCGGCGGTGGAAGCGGGCAAGATCGTCGCTTTGGCCAATAAGGAAGCGCTGGTCACGGCCGGCCACCTGATGATCCATGCCGCCGATCGGCACGGCGCCACTTTGCTTCCGGTGGACAGCGAACATAATGCTATATTTCAGTGCCTTGCCGGAAATCGCCGCGAAGACGTCGCAAGACTGATTCTGACCGCGAGCGGCGGCCCGTTCCGGACCGCGTCCAGCGAAGACATGCTTGCCGCGACTCCGGCGCAGGCGGTCGCCCATCCCAACTGGTCGATGGGCGCGAAAATCTCGGTCGATTCGGCGACTCTGATGAACAAGGGGCTGGAGCTCATCGAAGCCCATTATCTGTTCGGCCTGCCGTCGGAGCGGATCGAGATACTGATCCATCCGCAATCGGTGGTTCACTCGCTGGTCGAATATGTCGACGGTTCGATGCTTGCCCAGCTCGGCGCGGCCGACATGCGGGTGCCGATCGCTTTTGCCCTTGCCTGGCCGGAGCGGATGCCGGCACCGGCCGAGCGGCTGGATCTGGCTGCCATCGCCAGGCTCGAGTTCGAGAGTCCTGACCCGGAGCGTTTCCCCGCACTTCGAATCGCGCGCGAGGCGCTGGAAGCCGGAGGCTCGGCGCCGGCGGTGCTGAACGCCGCCAATGAAGTGGCGGTCGCCAGCTTTCTCGAGGGACGCAGCCGCTTTGCCGACATAGCGGCGCTGGTCGAGGAAGCGGTTACCCAAACCGCGGCCGCTTCGCCGACCTCGATCGAGGAAGTGATCGCGATCGACCGCGCCACGCGCCACGCGGTTCGCGCGATGATCGCGGAGAGCTGCAGCTGATGCTCGCCCAGCCGCCTCTCTGGTTCATCCTGGTCGCCTTCATCTGCACCATCGGGCCGCTGATCTTTCTCCACGAGCTCGGCCACTATCTGGTCGCGCGTCTGTTCGGCGTCGGTGCCGAGGTATTTTCGATCGGCTTCGGCCCTGAAATCAAGGGCTGGACCGACAAGCACGGCACGCGCTGGAAGCTCGCCGCGATTCCGCTTGGCGGCTATGTCCGGTTCGTCGGCGACGAGGATGTCGCCAGCTCGCCCGCGGCAGCGGCTACCGTCAAACCGCAAGACCGCGACCGAAGCTTCCACCTCAAGCCGATCTGGCAGCGGTTCCTGATCGTGCTCGCCGGACCGATGGCCAATTTCCTGATCGCCATCCTGATCTTCGCCGCCTTTTTTGCCGCGTTCGGTGTCCCTCGCACTCCGAGCGTCGTCGCGCTGGTGCAGCCCGGAAGCGTCGCTCAACAGGTCGGGATCGTGCCCGGCGACAGAATTTTGTCGGTGGCCGGCCAGGAAACCGACAGTTTCGAGGCGGTTCGGCGGGTGGTGGCGCTGCGGCCGGCCGAACGAGTCGAGATCGTCGTCGAACGGGGCGAAGAGCGACGGGCTTTCGAAGCCACGCTCGGCGTGCTGGAGGAACGCGACCAGTTCGGCCAGAGCTTTCGTGTCGGCCTGCTCGGAGTCGGCGCGACCGATCGGGTGATGGACCGCGTTCCGGCGCATCGGTTGATCCCCGCGGCGACCGGCTACACAGTGGCGCTGACCAGATCGATGATCGACGGCCTGGTGCAGATAATCACCGGCCGGCGATCGATCGACGATATCGGCGGGCCGATGAAAATGGCTCAGATCGCCGGACAACAGGCATCACTCGGCTTTTTCGAGTTCGCTCAGCTGCTGGCATTGTTCTCAATTAATCTGGGATTCATCAACCTCTTGCCAGTTCCGATGCTCGATGGCGGACATCTCCTTTTTTATTCGATCGAAGCCGTCCGCCGGCGACCGGTCAGCGTCCGGGCGCAGGAATGGGCGTTCCGTGGCGGTCTTGCATTCGTACTTGCGCTCATTGTCTTCACCACGATCAACGATCTTGACTCCTTTGGTCTGTGGGAACGGCTTGGGCGCTTGATTGGCTAGGGCCGTTGGGGCAGGGCTACATCACATCCGGCGAAGCTGCTCAAGCGGCTGGGGATTTGCACAAAGGGCGAGGACGCGCGTGACTTCAACACGGAAGACTATCGGCAAGCGCGCAAGCGCGCTGTTCCTCGTCGGGACGATTCTCGGCGGCTGGTCGACGGGGCTGCTCGCCCAGGAGGCGCCCGACGAGCTGGCGCCGGCTCCGGTGCAACCGCAACCCCAGCCACAAGCGCAGGCGCCGACGGCGCTGACCGTGGCGCCGGTGTCCGGGGTGGCCCGCTCGATCGCGGTGCGCGGCAACCAGAGGCTCGAGGCCGAGACGATTCGGTCCTACGCCAATCTCGCGCCCGGGCAGACCTATACGGCCGAGACGCTCGATACGGCGCTGAAGGCGCTCTATGCGACCGAATTGTTTGCGGACGTCGTCATCACCGGTGCCGAAACCGGGGATATCGTCATCACCATCCAGGAAAACCCGGTGATCAACCGCATCGTCCTGGAGGGGAATCGCCGGATCAAGGATGACAAGATCGCGCCGGAGATCAGGCTTGCACCGCGCCAGATCTACACGCGATCGAAGGTCAGGGCCGACGTCGAGCGGATTATCGAGCTGTACAAGCGGCAGGGCCGTTTCGCCGCCCGGGTCGAGCCGCAGATCGTCGAACTCGAGCAGAATCGGGTCGATCTGGTGTTTGAGATCTTCGAAGGAGACGTGTCGAAGGTCCGGCGAATCAATATCATCGGCAACGACGCGTTCGGCGACGATCGCCTGCGCAAGGAAATGTTCACGCGCCAGGCTGGCGGCCTTCTCGGCTTCCTGAAGTCGAACGACAGCTACGATCCGGATCGCCTGGCAGCCGACCAGCAGAAACTGCGCGCCTTTTACCTGACCGAGGGCTACGCCGATTTCCGGGTCATTTCGGCGCTCGCCGAATTGACTCCGGATCGTCGCGACTTCGTCATCACCTATGTCGTCGAGGAGGGCCCGCGATACCGGTTCGGCACGGTCGATGCCAACAGCGAGCTTCGCGACCTCGCGCCGGAGGCGATACTGGCGGCGGTCGACGTCGCCGCCGGCGACTGGTTCAATGCCAAGACGGTCGAGGATTCGGTGACCGAGATCAACGAGATCGCCGGCAATCTTGGCTATGCGTTCGCCGACATCAGCCCGGCCTATGATCGCGACCCCGAAAACAGGCTGATGAACATCACTTTTAGGGTCAGCGAGACTCCGCGCGTCTATGTCGAGCGAATCAACATTCAGGGGAACACCGTCACCCGCGACAAGGTCGTTCGTCGCGAGTTTCGAGTAAACGAGGGCGACGCCTTCAACGCGATCAAGGTGAAACGGTCACAGGACCGGATCCAGTCGCTCGGTTTCTTCCAGGAAGAGCTCGCGATCACGCAGACCGAGGGTTCGGCAGAGGATCGAATCATTCTTGGAGTCGATGTCGAGGAACGGTCGACCGGCGAGCTCCAGCTCTCGGCGGGCTATTCGAGCCTCGAGCGGTTCATCGTCGCACTGTCGATCGCCCAGCGCAATTTCATGGGCAAGGGGCAGGAGCTCAATGCCGGAATCAACTATTCACGCTATTCCAAGTCGGTTCAGCTGGGCTTTGTCGAACCCTATTTCATGGATCGGCAGATCCTGCTCGGCGGCGAAGTGTTTCGCAGGGACTACAGCAGCTTCAACTTCATCGGCGGCGAGCGCAATACCACCTATAAGCAGATCAGCACCGGCGGCGGCGTTCGCCTCGGCTTCCCAGTCACCGAATTCACGTCTTTCGGAACGCGCTATTCGCTATCGCTCGACGAGATCACGCTCGATGAGGCGAGCTTCTACACCGATCCCGATGGGCCCGACGGACCTCTCGAGGCCGAATGCGATCCGCGGAAAGCCGGCCGATATCTGTGCGACGAAATCGGCAACCGCCTGACTTCGTCGCTCGGCTATTCGATGGTCTTCGACAATACCGATTCGATCCGTCCAACCCGCGGCCAGCGGCTGGTGTTGTCTCAGGACTTCGCCGGCCTGGGCGGCGATGTTCGTTATTTGCGCACCAGAGGCGATGCGACGAAATATTGGCAGTTCGGCAGCGGCTGGATCTTCTCGGCCCATGCCGAAGGCGGCTACATTCACGCACTTCAGGATGCACCGGGCCCGGACCGCGATGCGATCCGGATCACCGATCGCTTTTTCGGCCAGCAGATGCGCGGTTTCGACATCCGCGGCATCGGTCCGCGGATCCGGCGCGTGGTCTACGACATCGAAGGCAATCTTTCCGAAGAGGGGGGTGAGATAAGCGACGCGCTGGGCGGCCGGGCTTATTATATGGGGCGGCTGGAGCTCGAAGTCCCGACCAGCTCCTCGATCCGAAGCCTCGGGCTGAGGCCGTCCGCGTTCGTCGACATCGGCTCGGTGTTCCTCCTGACGCCGCCGCTGCTGACCGACACGGTGGGCTTTTGCGTTCCCAATGCGGGCACGGAAGGGGACCCGATCGAGCTCGAGCCTGGTCAGAATTGCCCCGAGACCGGTTTTACGCGTATTCCCGGCTTCAAGGAGTTTTTCCTTGGCGATTCGGCATCGCCCCGCCTGTCGGTGGGAGTCGGCGTCAACTGGGTCTCGCCGTTCGGCCCACTTCGAATCGACATCGCCAAAGCCATCCTCAAGCAGGAAGGCGACGATACCAAATTCTTCAGCTTCAACGTAGGAACCCGATTCTAATGCAAAAAACATTCATGATGCTTGCGGCGCTTGCCGCTTCCACCGTCGCACTCCCCACTGCGGCGACAGCGCAGCGCGTCCCGGCGGCCACGGTCGTGGTAGTCGACAGCGGCCGCATTTACCGCGAGTGCAATGCCTGCCGGACCGCGCAAACCCAGTTGCAAACGCAAGTGACCGCGCTCCAGCAGCGCCAGCAGACTCTGCAGAACGAGTTGCGACCCGAGGGTGAGGCCATCCAGGCCGCGCTTACCGCGCTGCAGGGGCGCCAGCCGGACGCCGCGCTTCGCACGCGCGCCGAGGCGTTCCAGACGCGTCAGACCCAGGCCGCCGAGGAACTCAGCCGCACCCAGCAGAACCTTCAGTCGATCCAGGCCAACGTCCTTCGCCAGATCAATGTCCAACTCAATCCGGCGATCAATCGGATCATGACCACTCGCGGTGCCAATCTCGCCGTCGATGTCGATGCGACGCTGGCTCACGCCCAGGCTCTCAACGTCACCAACGAGGTGCTGGCGGCACTCAATACCGCGCTCCCCTCGGTCAGCTTGACGCCGCTGCCGCAACAGCAGCAGCAACAGCCCCAGGGCCGGTGAACCAGCCCAATGGCGGCGCCGTCGGCCCGCTGGATGTCCGGCGGGTGATGGCGGCGCTGCCGCATCGCTATCCGATGCTGCTGGTCGACCGAGTCGAATCGCTCGAACCCGACCGATCGATCGTCGCCATCAAGGCGGTGACGATCAACGAAGGCTTTTTCCAGGGCCATTTTCCGGGGCGGCCGATCATGCCCGGTGTGTTGATCGTCGAGGCGCTGGCGCAGGCCGCCGGCATCCTCGCGGTCGAATCGCTCGGCCTCGCCGACAGCGGCAAGCTGGTCTATTTCATGGCGATCGACGGCGCCAAGTTCCGAGCGCCGGTCGAACCCGGAGTGCTGCTCCGGCTCGAGGTCGAATTCGTCCAGAAGCGCAGCCAAGTCTGCAAATTCGCCGGCCGGGCGCTGGTCGATGGCAAGGTCGCCGCCGAGGCCCAGTTCACGGCGATGATCGCCGACCCGCCAGCTTGATCCCGACGAACAGGCCGCGCCCTTCCGTTCTGTATCCCGCCGAATCCTCATAGCGCGCGTCGAACATGTTCGAGCCGCGAGCGAATATTTCCACCCGCGGCGCAACGGCGTAGGCCAACCGCCCGCCTGCCAGCCAGTATGAATCGAGACGAACGACGGCGAAAGGGAAGACCTCCTGCCGGTCGAGATGGGCGCCGACATAGGCCAGAGAACCGCCGTAGCTAAGCCGTCCGCTGGAGCCATCCAGCGCGATCGAGCCACTATGCTTCGGCCGCCGCAACTCCTCGAGCTGTCGATTGGTCGCGCCTTCCGGCTGGGTCGATCGCAGATAAGCGTAGTTGGCGGTCAGCCGCAGGCTGTCCACCGGCCGCCAGCCAAGCTCCGCCTCTATGCCCCGGCGGTGGCTGGTGCCCGGGGAATTGACGGTGCTGGTAAAGGTCGCATCGTCGACAATCTCGTCGTGCAGGCGCTGGCGATAGACGGTAATGGCCGCAGCGAAACGCTCGCGACGGAAGCGCAGGGAGACCTCGAACCCGCGCGAGCTTTCCGGTTTGAGGTCGGGGTTGCCGATGAAATTGCCGGGGAAGAAGCCGTAGAGGTCGAAGAAGGTCGGCTGGGCAATGCCTTCGGCATAGGAACCGGCCAGAGCGAAGCCGCGGCCCAATTGGGCGAGCAGCGAGGCCCGGAGTGAGGTGGCATCCTGGAACCGGTTGAACATGTCCCGACGCAGGGCGACATCCATGGTGAAGGGCATCGCCGATCCGCGCCACTCCATTGTCACCGCCTGGTGCGAACGATCGCGGTCCTGATTGGTAAAGCCGCCGAAGACCGTATCGCGCGAACGAAAGGTCTCGCGCTCGGCGTCGACGGCAAAAACCAGCCGGTGCTCGAGTGCAGCTGTCGCAAAGTGCCGCTCGATCTGGGCGTCAAGGCTCTGCCGCGATCCGCGCGTGCGATTGACCGGTTTGCCGGCCAGAAGGTTGCGATTGATCGACCCTAGCAAGGTTGCGCCAATGCGGCCTTTCCAACTCGAGCCTTCGCTGCCGTACGCCGCCCAGATGCGGCCCGCCGCGAGGCGGTTGCGGCTGCTGTCGAGCGTGTCGGATCGTTCGAAGGTGATCGGGTCGAAGCCGTCGAACTCGGCCCGGCCGGAGAGCGCAATTCCAGCGACGCCGAGCTCGACCGATGGACCGATCGCCATCGTCCCGCGCAGCCTTGCCGACAGATTGCGGTAGCCGTCGCGGTCGCCGTCACCGTCACCGGCAAAGCTGTCGATGCCCGTCGCGCGCTGCCAGCCGACGGCGCCGGCGAACCCGCCGCGGTCGGATGCGGCGGCGAATGATGTGCTGGCGCGAAGCAGGCCGAATGACCCCGCTTCCGCTGTCGCCGAATAGCCCGGCGAATCGTCGACGCCGTTGATGGCGACCACGCCGCCGACCGCCTGCGATCCCCACAACGCCGATTGCGGGCCGCGAACCACCTCGATCCGGCTGGCGAGATCGGCGTTGAGCAGCTCGAACCGGGCAAAATCGCCGGTCGCCGGATCATTGGCTCTTATGCCGTCGATGAACAGCAGGGTGTGATTATTCTCGGCGCCGCGAATTCGGACTTCGGTGAGGAGGCCGGATGGCCCCTGAGTGGTAACCGCAACCGAGGGAGTCAGCCGCAGCAGGGCAGGGGCCAAGGGCTCGCCGATGCGCTCGATTCGATCCTCGTCGAGGGTCGTGACGCTGGCCGCGACCCGCGACTCCTCCTGGGGCGAGCGCGAGGCGGTGATGACGATCTGGTCGGTGTCGATGGGCAATGCGTGCATGTGAATCCTCCGTTGACGACCCTGTCGTCACGGAGGGATTCGCCGCTGGCCGGCGGCTGTGCCCACGCGCCTCGGCTGGACCCGGCCGGGGAAACGGACGACCGACCGGGGCAGGTTCCTGACTTTGCCGGATTGGCCGAAATCGGCTGCCGACAATTCACAGTTGCGGGCACAGCGCCGGATTCGCACCGGCTTCCCTTTGAACCGCCCCCGCCGCGCGAAATGCGCGTGGGCGGCACCCTGATCGTTCGCCTTGCTAGGCCGCAGCTCGACGGGCTGTCAAATTGACGGCGGCGGGTTTATTGAGCCGTCCATGACTGCCAATCGCGCCCGCCTCGCCGCCCTTTGTGCCGCCATCCTGATCGCCGCCCTGCTTCGGCTGGTGCCGCATCCGCCCAATTTCACGCCGATCGGCGCGATGGCGCTGTTCGGCGGTGCCTATTTCGGCCGCCATGCGCTCGCCTTCGTCGCGCCGCTTGGGGCGCTGCTGGTCAGCGACGCCATCCTCGGCTTTCACTCGGGCATGCCTTTTGTTTATGCCAGCGTCGGCCTTATCGTGCTGATCGGCTGGGCGGTTCGCTCGCGCCGGACTCCGATCGGGATCGCGGCCGGTGCCGTCGCCAGCTCGATCCTGTTCTTCACTGTCACCAATTTCGGCGTCTGGCTGTCGAGCGGCATGTATCCGCCGACCACTTCGGGGCTGGCCGCCTGCTACGTCGCTGCAATCCCCTTCTTTCAGAACACACTGGCCGGCGACTTGCTGTTCAGCGCGCTGCTGTTCGGCGGCTTCGCGCTGCTCGAGCGCCGCGTGCCGATGATCCGCACTGGGGCCTTGCAGCCGGCCTGAGGTTGCAAATTCGTCCTTCTGCCCGTAAGCGCCCGCGTCACATTCCTGCGCTGGTCGGAAACCAGCGCTACCCAAGGAAATTCCAATGAAATCCGATACTCACCCCGACTATCACATGATCACCGTCCAGATGACCGACGGCACGACCTTCCAGACCCGCTCGACCTGGGGCAAGGAAGGCGACACGCTGACGCTCGACATCGATCCCAAGGTTCACCCGGCGTGGACCGGCGGCAAGTCGACCTTGCTCGATAGCGGCGGCCAGGTCGCGCGGTTCAACAAGCGCTTCGGCGGATTGTCCCTCGGCAAGAAATAGGCGGTGCACCGCTCGGCCCCGACGCTTGAGACCGAGCGGCTGATCCTTCGCCAGTACGACAAGCAGGATTTCCGGCCGCATCACGCGATCGTCGGCGACGACGAGGTGATGCGCTTCATCGGCGGTCACGGCATCGGCACGGAGGATTGCTGGCGCCGGCTAGCGGGATCGGTCGGCATGTGGACTCTGCTCGGCTTCGGCGGCTGGGCGGTCGTGCGCAGGTCCGACGACCGGTTGATAGGCACCGTCGGTCTGTTCAACGGCTGGCGCGACATGGAGCCGGTGTTCGGCGAGGATCCGGAAATGGGCTGGATTTTCGCCAAGGACGTCCACGGACAGGGCATCGCCGCCGAAGCTTGCGTGGCGGCGCTCGCCTGGGCCGACGAGGCGCTGGAGCCGGCGCCGATCTGGGCGATCGTCCATCCCGACAATGCGGCCTCGTTGCGGCTTGGCGAGCGGCTCGGTTTCGAACGGCTCGACGACAGCGTCTATAATGGCGAACCGATGGCCGTCCTGAGGCGGCCGGCGCGCGGCTGATTACCAGCCGCCGCCGCCGCCACCACCGCCACCGCCGCCCGACGAACCGCCGCCGCCCGAGCCACTGCTCGATCCCGGCGCGGTCGCAGCCGAGCCGAGGCTGCTCGCCAGCGACGAGCCGACATTGTCGACGAAGCCGCTGGCGTTCGACCAGGGATCGCCGCTGCCCGAGTACCAGTGAAACGCCTGGCTGCCCTGCACCGAGGCGGCCGCCAGCACATCGCGAAAGCGGTCGGCCCAGCGATTTTCGACGCCAAGCGCGATGGCGAAGGGCAGGTAGCGCTCGAACAGCTCGGGCGTGCGCTGGTGCGGGGTCATCCGATCGAGCCGCTCGCCTTCGGTGATCGACAGATATTGGCGGAAACCCGCGATCCGATCGAGCACCGCGCGCCCTTCTCGAGTCGGGGCAGAAATCCACCAGAAGGCGGACAGGACCAAAGGCAGCGCGAGAAGCGGAGCAAGAAACGGCCACCACCAGCCGGTGGCGAGGGCCGCGAACAGCACCGGCACTCCGGTAACCATGGCAAGGCCGCCGAACAGCATCGCGGCGACGGCGATCAGGCATCTGCCGACGTTGGTCGCATCGTTGAGCAAGAGCAGGAACAGCGCCGCGGTCAGCGTCGCGCCGAAGCTGACGGCGATCGGGGTCAGCGCGGCAGCCCCGGTCGCGGCGGCCACTGCCGCGCCGGTCAGCCACAAGGCGGCGACGAACATCATCAGCCCGGCAAGCGCCCAGCCGACATTGCGGTGGAACAGCTTGCCTTCGAAGCGTTTCTTGAAATCCTCGTTCAACGCCTTCTTCGCGGCCGAGAATTTCGCGTGATTCTCATTGTCCATGGCGATCGTTTCGCCACTCATAGCCAGCTCGCGGAGCATCGCTTCCTCGGCCGGAGCAAGCGGCGTGGCGACGCCGGTCTGGCGTTCGATCCGGGTCTTCCCGCCGCTGAACCAGCCGCCCGATTCCTCGACCAGGCGGATGTGGCCCTTGACGCCGAGATCGACCAGCGCGGCGGCGAAGGCGCGATTGTCGGCGCCCATCTTCCAGACGTAGCGCATTGCCGCGGGCGACAGCTCGTCGGGCGGGGAGAACAGCGGAACGATCGTCCCCGGCTTCGGGTCGCGTCCGGCGCGGTGCCATGCGATCCAGTAGAACAATAGCAGTCCAGCAAACGCCAGCGCACCGGCGACTAGCGGGCCATAGTCGCTGAGCCACCAGCGGGCGCGGTCCTGGGAAGCCGGCTCGGCGATGACTCCCTTGGGCCAGGCGACGGCAACGGTCAGCCCTTCATAGGGCGCGAGCGGAGCGGTCGTCCGAAACAAGATTTCGCCGGGCCGTTCGGCAACCACTTCGGCCCCGCGGCCAGTCGCGCCCTGCGCTCCGGTATAGACCGCCCGCTGGCCGAATCGGGCGGGCGAGGGGAGGGTGATGCGCGCCTCGGCAACATCGATCGGGAAGCCCCATCCAGTGCCGGTCGCATTCCAGTAAAGCTCGTCGAATTCGGCGAAGCGGCCGATCTGCCGATCGGTGCGGTAGCGGATGACGTAGCGGTGCTCGCCTTCGCCGATCAGCGTATCGGCGTCGCCGATGCGGATTCGAACGCCGCCCGAGATCGGCTCGACGGCGGCAGGCTCGGGCCGGGCGTCGCGGGTTACGGAAAGGAGATCGAAGCCGACCCGGTGCTGCCCGCCCCGGGAGCCCTGGTAGCGGGTCGGGAAATCGCGATAGATGCCGCGGCGGATTCGATTGCCTTCGGCGCGGACGTCGATCGTTTCCTCAACGATCAGCGACGCGTCGGGCTGAACCGCGACATCGCTGACGAAACGCAGGATGCGCTCTTCCGCGCGCGCCGACGACGGCAGCGCGACAAGCAGCAGGAGCGCGGCGACCGCGCCCGCAAGTCGCCCGATCACGCCGCCGTTCGCTCGAAATCGACTTTCGGCGCGGTCTGGATGCCTGCGTCCGCATCCTCGTAATAGGGCTCCTCGCCGAAGCCCAGGGGACCGGCGAAGATCATGTCGGGGAAGGAGCGGACGCGGGTGTTGAGGTCACGCGCGGTGGCGTTGTAATAGCGGCGCGCGCCCTGAAGCTCACCTTCAAGCTCGCTGAGCTCGTCCTGCAGCTCGCGGAAATTCTCGTCGGCCTTGAGGTCGGGATAGGCCTCGGCGACGGCGAATAGCCGGCCGATCATCGCCGTCATTGCGGTGTCGGCCTGGGCGGTGGCGGCAACGCCTTTGGCGGCGGCCGCATCGCCGCGATGGGCGATGACCTCGTCGAGCGTTTCGCGCTCGTGGGTCGCATAGCCCTGAACCGTCGCGACGAGGTTGGGAACCAGGTCGGCGCGGCGGCGAAGCTGGACGGTGATTCCGCTGAACGCTTCACGGACCAGCGCCCGCAGGCTAACCAGCCGGTTGTAGATGGCGACGCCATAGATCGCGACCAGGCCGATGGCCGCGAAAATGATCCATCCGGTGATGCCCATGCAATATCCCCCTGCTGCCCTTGGCATGCAGCATAAGGGGAAGAGGCGAGGGTCGCCAGTGCGAACCTTAAAAGGCGGGAATGCCGGTGATCGCCCGGCCGATGATCAGCGCATGGACGTCGTGGGTGCCCTCATAGGTGTTGACGGTCTCGAGGTTGGCGGCGTGGCGCATCACGTGGAATTCGGCGCTGATGCCGTTGCCGCCGTGCATGTCGCGCGCCTGCCGGGCGATATTCAGCGCCTTGCCGACATTGTTGCGCTTGATCAGGCTGATCGCCTCGGGAATCAGCTCCCCGGCCTCGAGACGCCGGCCGACCCGCAGCACCGCCTGCAGCCCGAGCGCGATCTCGGTCGCCATGTCGGCAAGTTTCAACTGGACCAGCTGGGTGGCGGCGAGGGGTTTGCCGAACTGTTTGCGGTCGAGCGTATATTGGCGCGCCGCGGAATAGCAGGCCTCGGCGGCGCCCATCGCCCCCCAGCCGATGCCGTAACGGGCGCGGTTGAGGCAGCCGAACGGGCCTTTCAGCCCTTCGGCGTTGGGCAGCAGCGCCTCCTCGCCGACTTCGACTCCGTCCATGACGATCTCGCCGGTGATCGAGGCGCGCAGGCTGAGCTTCTCGCCGATCTTGGGCGCTGAAAGCCCTTTCATGCCTTTTTCAAGCAGGAAGCCGCGGATCTTGCCGTCATGCGCGTCCGATTTCGCCCAGACGACGAAGACGTCGGCGATCGGCGAATTGGTGATCCACATCTTCGAGCCGGTCAGGCGGTAGCCGCCGTCGATTTTCTGCGCCCGGGTGCGCATCCCGCCCGGGTCGGAGCCGGCGTCGGGCTCGGTCAGTCCGAAGCAGCCGACCAGCTCGCCGCGGGCCAGCCCGGGCAGCCATTTGGTCCGCTGCTCCTCGCTGCCGTAGGCGTGGATCGGGAACATCACCAGGCTCGACTGGACCGACATCGCCGAGCGGTAGCCGCTGTCGACCCGCTCGGCCGCGCGGGCGATCAGTCCGTAGCCGACATAGCCGAGGCCGGCGCCGCCATATTGCTCGGGGATGGTCGCGCCGAGCAGCCCGAGCGCGCCCATCTCGGTCAATATGTCGCGGTCGAAATCCTCGTCGAGATAGGCTCGCGTGACGCGCGGCAGCAATTTTTCCTGAGCGTAGGCCTCGGCGGTGTCGCGGATCAGCCGCTCCTCGTCGGTCAGCTGCTCATCGAGGGCGAACGGATCGGCCCAGTCGAACGGCAGGATGGCAGGCTCGCCCACGTGTTGCTCCGAAAAGGATGGAAGTCGCGGCGCTTCTAGCGAGGAGGCGGGAGGTGCGCCAGTCCTGGGGGGTCGGACCTGGATGGCGGAAGGGGTGGGATTCGAACCCACGGTGAGCTTGCACCCACGCTGGTTTTCAAGACCAGTGCCTTAAACCACTCGGCCACCCTTCCAGCCGCTGACGAGACATAGCCGGATTGTCAGGTTGGAAAAGCCTTTGGCTCGGTTTTCAGCAAATCTGGCACCAATCTTGGGTTCAGGGTCGATGCGCTATCGCGTCTCGGGTCGGGACGTGCACGGCGCGCGATGAACCCGGTGGCGGCTGTGGGAGTTGAACGGCTAGGCGTTAAGTAACGGAGGAGTTTGCGTTTTGCGTTTGAAGAGCGGGTGGTTTTTGGTGGGCCTTGGGGCGATCGCGCTCGGGCCGGCGGTGGCGCAGATCGGGGCGGTAATGCCGCTTTCCCCGCCTGCGAGCGTGCGGCCGACCTCGGCGCCGGTTCCGGCGCCCGTCGCGCCAGCGCCTGTCGCTACCGCCGCTGTCACGGCCGCTCAGCCATACGCCCTCACCGGCTTCGAGGCCTACAAGGCGCATTTGGCCTATCAGGCGCGGCTGGCGGGGGTCCGGCCGCAAACGGTCCAGGCTTATGTTCCGGGCCTGCGCCTCAACAGCCGGGCGATGGAGCTCGACCGCGCGCAGATGCCGCGGCCGCGCGCCTCCCAAAGCAATATTGTCTCACCGCTAGCGCCCTACATCCGCCAGCATGTGACCCAGTCGCTGATTTCGAGAGGCCAGTCGCGCTATTCGTCGCACTGGCCAAACCTGTTGCGGATCCACGCCCGCTACGGCGTCGATCCCGCCGTGCTGATGGCGATCTACGGCAAGGAAACCAGCTATGGCGCGATCACCGGCAGCTTCGACTTGCTCGAGGCGCTCGCCAGCCTCGCCTATGAAGGCCGCCGCCGCGATATGTTCGAGCAGGAGTTTTTGGCGGCGCTCAAGCTGGTCGACAGCGGCGTTCCGCGCTCGCGGCTGAAGGGCAGCTACGCCGGCGCCACCGGCTATCCGCAGTTCATGCCGTCGGTCGTCCTGCGCCTGCGCGCCGACGGCGACGGTGACGGCTATGCCGACATCTGGAACAACGAAGTCGACGCGCTCGCCTCAATCGCGAATTATCTCAAAGATGCCGGCTGGAAGCCGGGCGTCGCCTGGGGAGTTCCGGTGCGGACCCCGGCCAACCTCAACCGACAGGCGATCGCCAACCGGATGACGGCGCCGCGATGCCCGCGGGTGTTCGAGCGTCACAGCCGCTGGCTGACCATGCGCGAGTGGCGGGCGCTTGGCGTGACGCCGACCCGCGGCTCGCTTCCCGAAACCGAGATGGCGGTATTGATGGAGCCCAACGGGCCGAACGCGACGGCCTATCTGTTGACCGGCAATTACCGGGCGATCCTCGAATATAATTGCTCGAATTTCTATGCGATGTCGGTGGCGCTGCTCGCCGACGAGATCGCGCGCCGCTGAAGCCTATCGCGCGCCGCGCGATTGGGCGATAGACGGGTGCTCAAGTTCAATCACACAGGAAAATGCTCAAACCGATGACTCGCGCCTTCATACTCGCAACCGCCGCCGCTGCCCTCGTCAGCGGCGCCGCTCCGGCCCAGGCGCCGACATTCCAGACCGAAGCGCCGATCGCCTATCTGATCGACCTGTCGTCGGGCGCCGAATTGCTCGCCAAGAACGCCGATCAGCGAATTCCGCCCGCGTCGATGGCCAAGATGATGACCACCGAGCTTGCCTTCGAGCTGATCGACAGCGGCAAGCTGGCGCTGGACAAGGTGTGCACGGTCCGTCCCGAGACGTGGCGCCAATGGCATTCCGCCGGTTCGACCATGTTCCTGTCGGCCAATGAGCAGGTCAGCGTCGAGAATCTGCTCCACGGCATCGTCACCGTATCCGGCAACGATGCGTCCGTCGTGCTTGCCGAGTGCGTAGCGGGCACCGAAGACGCCTACGTCAATCAGATGAATGTGCTCGCCGGCCAACTCGGCATGACCAACAGCCGGTTCGGCAACACCACCGGCTGGCCCGACGAGGGCCGCACCTATGTCACCGCTCGCGACCTTGCGACGCTGGCGAGGGCGAGCATCGAGCGACACCCGCGGCTCTATGAGCAGTTCTACGGCCAGACCAGCTTCACCTGGGGGCGGACGCTCGGCGGCGGCGAACCGATTACCCAGCCGAACCGCAATCCGCTGATTGGCCGCATCGACGGCGCCGACGGGCTCAAGACCGGCCACACCGAGGAGGCGGGCTATGGCTTCACCGGCTCGGCCGAGCAGAATGGCCGACGGCTGGTGATGGTCGTCGCCGGACTGACCAGCTGGGATGACCGGGTCGAGGAATCGGCGCGGCTGATGAGCTGGGGCTTCGCCGCCTGGACCTCGATGCCGCTGGTCAAGGCCGGGCAGCAGGTCGGCACCGCCGCCGTCCAGCTCGGCGGCAGCGGCGAGGTGCCGCTGGTCGCGCCGCGCGATGTCGCGGTGACGGCGCCCGCGGGTCTCGGCGCCGAGCCGAGCATGAAGATCCGCTACAACGGCCCGATCCTGGCGCCGATCGCGAAAGGCCAGCATGTCGCCGACCTGGTGGTCGAAACCGGCCAGTCGGCGGCGCAGGTGACGCCGCTGCTCGCAGGCGAAGCGGTCGCGGAGGCCGGATTTTTGACCCGGGTGTGGATCGGCCTCAAGCAATTGCTCGGGATGGCGTGAGCGGGTGCTTCATCGCGCTCGAGGGCGGCGAGGGCGTCGGCAAGTCGACCCAGCTCGCGGCACTGCAAAAGGCGCTTCGGGACCGCGGCATCGACTGCATAACGACGCGCGAGCCTGGCGGCAGCGAGGGCGCGGAGCTGGTCCGCGCACTGCTGCTCGGCGGCGAGGAGACGCGCTGGTCCTTGCCGGCCGAAGCCTTATTGTTCGCCGCGGCGCGGGCGGATCATGTCGAAAAAACCATCCGCCCGGCGCTGATGGAAGGGCGCTGGGTGCTGAGCGACCGGTTCGTCGATTCCTCGCTCGCCTATCAGGGCGCCGCCGGGGGCCTGGGGATGGACGCGGTGCGAAAGCTTCACGAGATCGGCAGCAAGGGCCTATATCCCGACCGGACGCTGGTGCTGGTCGATGACCGGGGCGGCGAGCGCGCCCGGAATCGCGACGGCGAGGACGGCGACCGCATCGGCAAGCGGCCGGGCGACTATCACCGCGGCGTCGAGGACGGCTTTCGCGCAATCGCGGCGCAAGAACCCGACCGGGTCCGCCTGATCGACGCGGCGGGCAGCCGCGACCAGGTGACCGAGCGGCTGCTCGCCGCCATCGACGATTTGCTGCCATGATCGTCGGGCAGGACCGCGCGGTCGAGCAGTTCATAACGGCCTGGCAAAGGCGCACGCTTCACCACGCCTGGCTGCTTGCCGGCCCCCGCGGCGTCGGCAAGGCCAGTTTCGCGAGGGCCGCAGCGATGCGAATCCTCGCCGAATCGGCAGGACCGCCGATCGATTCGGGTGGCCTCGAAACGCCGGCCGATCATCCGATCGCCAGGCTGATCGAGGCCGGAAGCCATCCCGACATGCGCTGGCTGCAGCGGCTCGAGAATGTGAAGAGCGGCGCGCTCGCGCGCAGCATAACGGTCGAGCAGGTGAGGGGGCTGGGCGAGCTGTTCAATGCCACCCCTTTCCTGTCGCCGTGGCGCGTGGTGGTGATCGATTCGGTCGACGATCTCGAGAAGGGCGGCGCCAACGCCCTGCTCAAGATGCTCGAGGAGCCGCCGGCGAACTGCCTGATCCTGCTCGTCAGCCACGCCCCCGGGCGCCTGCTTGCGACCATTCGCTCGCGGTGCCGGCGGCTCGATCTTGCGCGCCTGCCGGAGGACGCCATGACGTCATTTCTGGAGCAGGCGTTGCCCGCGTCAAGTGAGGCCGAGCGCGCCCGGCTGGCCGCGATGGCCGACGGCTCGCCGGGCCGGGCGCTGGCGTTCGCTGCGCTCGACCTGGTTCCGCTCGAAGAGAGCGCGACGGCGATCCTCAGCGACGGAGACCCCGGCAACGCCCGGCGCGCGTCGCTTGCCGCCGAGCTCGGCAAGAAGAATGCGGCCGATCGCTATGCGGCTTTCCTCGACCTGGTGCCGTCGCTGGTCGCCCGTGAGGCGCGCGCCTTGTCGGGTGCGGCGCGGCAGCGGGCGCTCGACGCTTATGCCAGCGCCCGCGAGCTTGCGGCGCTTGCGCCGAGGTTGTCGCTCGACCCGTCGGCGACGGTGTTTCAGCTCGGCTCGATTCTCGCCTCGGTGCAATCGCCGCGGCTTGGTTGAAGGCGCCGCCGCCTAAGGCTAGTGCGCGAGGCGCCATGGCCGATCCTTTCTACATCACCACCGCGATCAGCTATCCCAACGGGCGGCCGCACATCGGCCATGCCTATGAAGCGATCGCGGCCGACGTCATCGCCCGCTTCCAGCGCGCCCGGGGCCGCGACGTGCGGTTCCAGACCGGAACCGACGAGCATGGCCTGAAAATGACTCAGGCGGCGCGTAGCGAAGGGCTCGAACCGGCGATATATTCCGAGAAAATGTCTCTTATTTTCAAGCAAATGTGCGACGAACTTCTTGTCTCTTATGACAGGTTTATTCGCACCTCCGAGCCCGACCATCATCGCGCCAGCCGGGCCATCTGGACGGCGATGGCGGAAAAGGGCGACCTCTATCTCGGCCGCTACGAAGGCTGGTATTCGATTCGCGACGAAGCCTTTTACGACGAGAGCGAGCTGGTCGAAGGGGAAGGGGGGGAGAGACTTTCGCCCCAGGACACGCCGGTCGAGTGGACGGCGGAGGAAAGCTGGTTCTTCCGCCTGTCGGCCTATCAGCAGCCTTTGCTCGATCATTTTGCCGCCAATCCCGGCTTCATCCAGCCCGACAGCCGCCGCAACGAGGTGCTGCGCTTCGTAGAGGGGGGGCTGTCCGACCTGTCGGTGTCGCGAACCAGCTTCGACTGGGGGGTCAAGGTACCGGGCAGCGACGGCCATGTGATGTATGTCTGGCTCGACGCGCTGACCAACTATCTGACCGGGCTCGGCTATCCCGACGGCGGCGCGCTCTACGACCGCTACTGGCCGGCCGACGTCCATTTGATCGGCAAGGACGTGGTCCGCTTCCACGCGGTCTACTGGCCGGCCTTCCTGATGTCGGCGGGGATCGCGCTGCCGAAACAGATCTACGGCCACGGCCATTTGCTGGTGCGGGGCGAGAAAATGTCGAAGAGCATCGGCAATGTCATCGACCCGATGGCGATGGCGACGCGCTACGGGGTCGATGCGCTGCGCTATTTCCTGCTGCGCGAAGTGCCGTTCGGGCAGGACGGAAGCTACAGCCACGAGGCGATCGTCAACCGCGTCAACGCGGAGCTGGCGAACAGCTTCGGCAATCTCGCGCAGCGGACATTGTCGATGGTTTTCAAGAATCTCGACGGGGTCATTCCCGAGCCGAGGGAAGCGGACGAGGACCGCGCGCTGCTGGAAAAAGTCGACTTGGGCTGCGCCGAACTGGACGAGAAGTTCGAGGCGTTCGCTTTTTCGGTTGGTCTGGAGGCATGGATGGGCGCGGTGTTCGCCTGCAACGCCTATGTCGACGCGGCGGCGCCCTGGGCGCTCAGGAAGACCGACCCCGAGCGGATGGCGGCGGTGCTCGGGACGCTGGTCGCGGCGGTGCGCAAGCTCGCCGAGGCCGTAGCCCCGGTGATCCCGGAATCGGCGGAGCGGTTGCTGACCCTGATCGACAGCGGTTCCGGCGGGGCGCCGATCGGTCAGCCGACGCCGATCTTCCCGAGGCTCGAGCCTGAGCAGGCGGAGGCGGGGGCGTGACCCTGATCGACAGCCACTGCCACCTCAACTACGCCGGGCTCGTCGAGCGGCAGGAGGCGGTGCTCGACGCCGCCCGCGAGCGAGGCGTTGCGGGCTTTCTCAACATCTCCACCCGTCAGAGCGAGTGGGGCGCGGTGCTCGGCGTCGCCGAGCGGCATGCCGATGTCTGGGCGAGCGTCGGCGTTCACCCGCACGAGGCGGATGCCCACCCCGATCTCGGTGCCGTGGCGCTGGTCGAGGCGGCGCGCCATCCGCGCGCGGTGGCGATCGGCGAGTGCGGCCTCGACTATTATTACGACAAGTCCGACCGCGGCGCCCAGCGCGAGCGCTTCGGTGCGCATATCGAAGCAGCGCGGCAAAGCGGGTTGCCGCTGGTCGTCCATACCCGCGACGCGGAAGGCGATACGGCGGAAATCCTCGGCGAGGCGGTCCGGGGCGGGGGTGTGGCCGGAGTCCTCCACTGCTTCACCGGCAGCGCCGATCTTGCCTCAACGGCGCTCGACCTCGGCTTCTTCATCTCGCTGTCCGGAATCGTCACCTTCAAGAACGCCCGTGAATTGCAGGCGACGGCCCAAACCATCCCGCTCGACCGGCTGCTGGTCGAGACCGATGCGCCGTTCCTCGCGCCGGTGCCCAACCGGGGCAAGACCTGCGAGCCGGCCTTCGTCGCCGACACCGCCGCCTTCGTCGCCGAGCTTCGCGGCGAGGCACTGGAAGAGCTGGCGCAGGCGACGACCGCCAATTTCTTCCGGCTGTTTGGCCGGGCGGCCGGGTGAAGCTGAGGATCCTCGGCTGCGGCACCTCGACCGGCGTGCCGCGGATCGGCGGCGGCTGGGGCGATTGCGACCCGCAAGAGCCGCGCAACCGGCGGCTGCGGTCGTCGATCCTGATCGAAAGCGCCGGCAAATATCTGCTGGTCGATTGCGGCCCGGACCTTCGCCAGCAGATGCTCGCCGCCGACTGCGATCGAATCGAGGCGCTTATCGTCACCCACGACCATGCCGACCATTGCCATGGGATCGACGATTTGCGCCCGTTCGCGCAGCAGCTCGGCCGCCCGGTGCCGCTGTATTCGCGGGCGGTTACGCTCGAGCGGCTGCAGACGCGCTTCGCTTATGCCTTTGCCGGTTCGACCTTCTATTCCGCGATCGCCGAGCCGGTCGAAGTCGGGCAGGAACTGGCGTTCGGAAGCGCGCAGCTGCGCTTCGTCGATCAGCCGCACGGGAACATCACCTCGCTCGGCATGCGGATCGAGGAAGATGGCAAGTCCGCCGCCTATTCCATTGATTTCAATGAGCTCAATGACCAGATGAAGAGCCTCTATCACCGCGTCGACATTTGGGTCTGCGACTGCCTCAGCCGGCAACCGCACCCGACCCATGCGCACCTCGATGCGGTGGTGGGATGGGCCCGAGAATTGAATGTCGGACGCTTATATTTGTCGCACCTCGGCAATGACATGGATTACCGTACTCTCGTTGCCGAGCTTCCCGACTGGGCGGCGCCGGCGCACGACGGACTGGAGATCGACTTGTGATTACCAATGACCCGATGCTGGGCGGCGTCTATATTTTGATGGCGCTGATGTTGGTCGCGGGCGCGCTGATGGTGCGGCGGGAAAAGCCGGTCCGGCTGCTGACCATGGCGCTCGCCTGGATCGTCATTTTCGCCGCGGGATTCGTCGTTTTCACCTTCCGCGACGATCTCGGCTGGGTAGCGCAGCGGCTTCACGCGGAAGCGACCGGTGCGCCCGTCGAGCAGGGCGAGGAAATCCGCGTGCCGATGGCCATCGACGGGCATTTCTGGGTGGATGCCAGCGTCAACGGCGAGCCGGTCCGTTTTCTGGTCGACAGCGGCGCCACCATGACCACCATCGGCCGCGGCACGGCCGCGCGCGCCGGAGTCGATACCAGCAGCGCCCGAGACCGCATCGTGCGAACCGGCAACGGCATCATCAGAGTCTCTGCCGGACGCGCGGATTCGCTCGCGATCGGCCCGATCGAACGCGAGGATGTGGCGCTGCACATTGCCGACAGCGACGATCTAAACGTGCTCGGCATGAATTATCTGTCATCGCTCGATCGCTGGGGGGTCGAGGGGCGTTGGCTGGTGATGGCCCCCTGATCCTCTAGTAACTTTACATAATGCATATTATCATACTTTCAGATTTACCGGCTTTTCGCTCTCAGGGGCCCCTCGCATGAGCCTCGAGCGGCTTGCGGCGATCATGAAGCGTCTGCGCGACCCGGTCAGCGGCTGCGAATGGGACGCCAGGCAGAATTTCGCGACCATCGCCCCCTATACGATTGAGGAGGCCTATGAAGTCGCCGACGCGATCGCTCGCGGCGACATGGACGCGCTCGCCGACGAGCTTGGCGATCTCCAGCTGCAGGTCGTGTTTCACGCCCGGATGGCCGAGGAAGCCGGCCATTTCGCGCTCGACGAGGTTCTGAATCGGATCTGCGACAAGCTCGAGCGCCGCCATCCGCACATTTTCGGCGACTCGGCGGAAAGCCCCGGCTGGGAGGAAATCAAGGCGAAAGAACGACTTGAGGTCAGGTCCGACGACAGCGCCCTGGCCGGAGTGGCACTGGCGCTGCCGGCGCTGGAACGCGCCGCCAAGCTGCAGCGCCGGGCGGCGCGGACCGGTTTCGACTGGCCCGACGCCACGGGGCCGCGCGCCAAGATCGTCGAGGAACTGGACGAGCTCGATCGCGAAACCGAGCCCGGGCGGCAGGCGGAAGAGCTCGGCGACCTGCTGTTTGCCGTCGTCAACCTATCACGACATTTGAACATCGATCCGGAAGAAGCTCTAAGACAGGCAAATAGAAAATTCGAGGCCCGCTTCAGATCGATCGAGAGGACAGCCGGTTTCGCGGACCTGTCGCTTGACCAAAAGGAGAGGCTTTGGGACCGCGTCAAGCGGGAAAGATCGGATCAGGCCGACTCCAGGCTTTGAAAACGCGCCCAATTGTCGGGCGACAGCCGCACCGAAAGGCATAAAGCCTCACCGTCCATTCGCTGATCGAGCACTTCGCCGCGCGCGTGCAGCCAGGCGATCCGGCTGCCCTCCCCCGCGCCGAGGCTGATCCGATGCACCTTGGTGCCCAGCCGGAGCGCATCGGCGATCCGCTCGCGAAGCGCGTCTAGGCCCCAGCCGCTCAACGCCGAGATCGGGACCACGTCGGATCGCCGCGACCCTTCCGCCAGCAGCGCCTGCCGCCCCTCGCCCTTCAGCAGGTCGAGCTTGTTCCAGGCTTCGAGGCGCGGCGGCCCCTCCTCCTCAGTCAGCCCGAGCGTCGTCAGCACCTCTTCGACATCCAGCCGCTGCGCCTCGGCGTCGGCGTGCGCCATGTCGCGGACATGGACCAGAAGATCGGCGGACGACACTTCTTCCAGGGTCGCCCGGAACGCGGCGACCAGCTCGGTCGGCAGGTCGGAGACGAAGCCGACCGTGTCCGACAGGATCGCCTTGTCGAAACCGGGAATTTTCATGGTCCGCATGGTCGGATCGAGAGTTGCGAACAATAGATCCTCGGCAGCCACGTCTTCACCGGTCAACTGATTGAAAAGAGTGGACTTTCCTGCGTTGGTATAGCCGACTAGGGCAATCACCGGCCAGGGCGCGCGCTGGCGCCGGTCGCGGTGGAGAGAACGGGTGCGCTTGACCTGTTCGAGCTCGCGCCGGATTCTCGCCATCCGGTCGCGGATCAGGCGCCGGTCGGCCTCGATCTGGGTTTCACCGGGGCCGCCGAGAAAGCCGAACCCGCCCCGCTGCCGTTCGAGGTGGGTCCAGCTGCGCACCAGCCGTCCGGCCTGATAGTCGAGGTGGGCAAGCTCGACTTGCAGGCGGCCCTCGGCGGTCGCCGCCCGCTCGCCGAATATCTCGAGGATCAGGCCGGTTCGGTCGATCACCTTGGTGCCGACGTCTTCCTCGAGCGATTTCTGCTGCACCGGACTGAGCGCCGAATCGACGATCAGCAGGCCCGCGCCCTGCTCCTTGACCAACGCCGCGATCTCCTCGACCTGGCCCTTGCCGAGCAAGGTCGACGGCCGAATGGTCCGCAAGCGAAGCGCCCGCCGGTCAACCACCTCGAGCCCGATTGCGGCCGCCAGGCCTTCGGCTTCGTCGAGCCTGGCCTCGGTCGAGCGGCGCGACCCCTCCCCGGTGCGCTCGGGAAGCACGACCACTGCCCGCTCGCCGCGGGCGACGTCATCAACCGAATCATAGCCGCCGCTCATTCGGCCGGGTCCGCTCCCGCGTTGTCGTCGTCGGGGCCGAGCGCGAGGGGTTGGGCCGGCTGCAGCGTGGACAGCGCATGCTTGTAGATCAGCTGATATTCGCCGTTCCGCTCGAGCAGCAGGGAGAATTGGTCGAACCCGACGACATGACCCTGAAGCATGATGCCGTTGACCAGGTACAGGGTCATCTCCTGCCGCTCGCGCTCGGCGGCGGAAAGGAAGACGTCCTGCAGCGTTCCCGCCTTGCGCTGAGCAATGGGGCCGTCGGCGAGCAGGTCGGGCGGCGTCTCCACCGGCATGATGGTCGTGACGGCGTGCTTATAGATCAGCTGCGACGAACCTTCGCGCCGCAGCAGCAGCGAGAAAGCGTCGAACCAGGTGATGACTCCCTCCAGCTTGACGCCCTTGATCAGGTAGATCGTCGCTCGGGTTTTCGAGCGGCGAATGCCGTTGAGAAAACGGTCCTGAAGGCTAAGCGGCTTGTCGGCCATCGGGTCGCCTAATCTCCATTGCTGTCCTGCTCGCGCTTGTCGGCAATCCCCAGCGCCTTGAGCTTGCGGTGAAGCGCCGAGCGCTCCATTCCGATGAACGTCGCGGTGCGGGAGATGTTGCCGGAAAAGCGGCGGATCTGAATCCTGAGATATTCGCGCTCGAACGATTCGCGCGCTTCCCGCAAGGGGCTGCCCATGATCGTCAGGGTCGCGGTCGAAAGTCCTGCCGCCCCCTGGTTTTCGAGCACTTCCGGCGGCAGCAGGTCGATCTCGATGCAGGCCATGCGATCGCTGGGCGCGAGAATCACCGTGCGCTCGATGATGTTGCGCAATTGCCGGACGTTGCCCGGCCAGTCATGGGCCTGAAGCGCGCCCATCGCTTCTTCCGACATGGTCGGAACGGCGATCCGGCGCTCTGCGGCGAAGCGCGCCAGATAATGGTTGGCGAGCTCCGGGATATCCTCGCGGCGGTCGCGCAGCGGCGGCATTTTCACCGGCACCACGTTCAGCCGATAATAGAGATCCTCGCGAAAGCGTCCGGCGAGAATCTCGTCGGCCAGATTTCGCGACGTCGCCGAAAGCACCCGCACGTCGACCTTGATCGGCCGCTGCCCACCAACCCGATGATAGCTCTGGTCGGTCAGGATGCGCAGGATCTTGGCCTGGGTTGTCGGCGGCATGTCGGCGATCTCGTCGAGAAACAGCGTGCCGCCGTGCGCCTGCTCGAGAAAGCCCGGTCTGCTAACTCCGTCGGTTTCGGTTCCGAACAGCTCCTCCTCGACCCGTTCGGGACTCATCATCGCCGACGACACGACGACGAAAGGCGCGTTCGCCCGCGGGCTCCATTGATGGATGGTCCGCGCGGCTATCTCCTTGCCGGCTCCCGCCGGACCGGTGATCAGCACCCGGCTGCCGGTCGGAGCGACGCGCTTGAGAGTCGCGCGTACCGTGTTGATGGCGACCGAGTTGCCGTTCAGCTGCTCCTCATGGCCGAATTGCGCCTTGAGCGTTTCGTTTTCGCGGCGCAGGCGGTCGGTTTCGGTGGCGCGCGCGACCAGATGCACCAGCCGCTCCGCCTCGAACGGCTTTTCGATGAAGTCGACCGCCCCTTCCCGGATTGCGGCGACCGCCGTGTCGAGGTTGCCGTGGCCCGAAATCATCAGCACCGGCAGGCTCGGATCGCGGCGTTTCACTTCCTGGAGCAGCTGCAGGCCGTCCAGCCTCGAGCCCCGCAGCCAGACATCGAGCAGGACCAGCGCCGGGCGCCGGGAGTCGATCGCGTCGAGCGCCGCGCCGCTGTCGGCGGCGGTTCGGACATCATAGCCCTCGTCTTCGAGGACGCCGCTGACAAGATCACGGATGTCCGCCTCGTCGTCTACAACCAGAACTTCCAGCGCCATCAGCGACCGCTTCCTGGCATCATGCTTGATCCTCCGTTTCGATGGAATCGTCGGTTTCGATCGCCGCCAGATGCGCCGCGTCGAATGCGATGCGGACATGGGTTCCGCCGCCGGCACGGTCGAGGAAAGCAATCTCGCCGAGATGCTCCTCGACGATTTTCTTGACGATCGCCAGCCCAAGGCCGGTCCCCCGCACCCGGGTCGTCATATACGGCTCGGTCAGCCGTTCGCGGTCCTCAGGCAGGCCGATCCCGGTGTCGGTGACGTCGATCACCAGCTGGCCGCCATGTTCGTGAATCTTCAATTCGACGCGCTCGCCGGCGAGGTTCTGGTCGCCGCGGCTCTTGCGCGCCTCGACCGCCTCGACCGCATTCTTGACGACATTGCTCAGCGCCTGGCCGAGCTGGCGGCGATCGCAGAC
>CAYUWJ010000031.1:0-8525 GCA_964448315.1 uncultured Sphingomonas sp.
CTTTTGTCGCGCTATGTAAATCTCCCTCTCCCCTTCAGGGGAGAGGGCCGGGGAGAGGGGGAGTCTTGCTCGCCCCACTTCCCCTCTCCTGCCGCCGCCTGCGGCGGCTCCCTCCTCTCCCCTGAAGGGGAGAGGGATTCAGCCTACTCCTCGACGCTCACCAGATGCGCGACCTTGCGCACCTGACCGCGCACTTCGGGCGTGTCCTCGACCTCGACCGAGCGGTGCATCTTGTTGAGCCCGAGCCCGACCAGGGTCGCGCGCTGGGTCTTGTCGCGGCGAATCGGCGAGCCGGTCTGGGTGATCTTGATCTTGGCCATTGCGCCTACTCCGTGATCGCTTCGGCCTGGGCCTCGGCCTCGGCGTCGCTGGCACCGCCGCGGCCGAGCAGGTCGGCGACCTTCTTGCCGCGACGCTGGGCGACCGACCGCGGGCTGGTCTGTTCCTTCAGCGCCTCGAAGGTCGCACGGACCATGTTGTAGGGGTTCGAGGTGCCGACCGACTTGGTGACGACGTCGGCAACGCCAAGGCTCTCGAACACGGCGCGCATCGGTCCGCCGGCGATAATCCCGGTCCCCGAGGGCGCCGAGCGCAAGGTGACCTTGCCGGCGCCGAAATGGCCGTTGCCGTCATGGTGAAGCGTCCGGCCGTCGCGCAGCGGCACCCGGACCATCGCCTTCTTGGCGGCGGCGGTCGCCTTGCTGATCGCTTCCGGCACTTCGCGCGCCTTGCCATGTCCGAAACCGGCGCGGCCCTTGCCGTCGCCGACCACGACCAGCGCCGCGAAGCCGAAGCGCTTGCCGCCCTTCACCGTCTTCGAGACGCGGTTGATGTGGACCAGCTTCTCGATCAGATCCTCGCCGCCGTCATCGCCGCCGCGTCCGCCACGGCGGTCGTCGCGCCGGCCACGGCCGCCGCCGCGTCCGCCATCGCGGCCGCCACGTCCGCCGCCGCGCGGGCCGCGCGGACCGCGACCCTGCGGCTGCTGCTGCTCGGGGGCGGCAGGTTGCGGAGGCGGATTTCCCTCGGTCGGAATGACCGCGTCGGTCTTTGCCGGAACGACGGTCTGCGCCTCTTCGACGCCCTCGGGCTTGACCTCCGGGGTTTCTGTTTCGTCAGCCATTTAAAACTCCAGTCCGCCCTCTCGGGCGGCATCGGCCAGGGCCTTGACCCGGCCATGAAACAGGAAGCCGCCGCGGTCGAACACGACCTGCGACACGCCGGCCGCCTTGGCCCGCTCGGCAACCGACTTGCCGACCGCCGCGGCGCCTTCGCGGGTGGCGGCAGTCTTGCCGCGCAAATCCTTGTCGAGCGTCGAAGCGGCGGCGATCGTCTTGCCGGCGGCGTCGTCGATGACCTGAGCATAGATATGCCGGCCGGAGCGATGCACCGACAGGCGCGGCTTGCCGGCGGACCGGGCACGCAGCGCGCTGCGGACGCGGCGCCGGCGGCGGTCGAAGAGGGAAAGTCTCGCCATGGCTACTTCTTCTTGCCTTCTTTGCGGAAGATATATTCGCCGCGGTATTTGATGCCCTTGCCCTTGTAGGGCTCGGGCTTGCGCCAGCGGCGTATTTCGGCCGCGACCTGGCCGACCATCTGCTTGTCGATGCCGCTGATCTCGACCGTGTTGGGGTCGGGAGTCTTGACCTCGATACCCTCGGGCACCGGATAGTTGACGTCGTGGCTGTAGCCGAGCTGCAGGCGCAGGTTGCGGCCCTGGGCGGCGGCGCGATAGCCGACGCCGCTGATCTCCAGCACCTTGGTGAATCCCTCGGTGACGCCGGTGACGAGGTTCTGAACAAGCGTGCGATGCATGCCCCAGAAGGACCGCGCCCGCTTGGTCGGGTTGGCCGGCTTGACCACGATCCGGCCGTCCTCGATGCCATAGCTGATATCGTCGAGCATCGGCATGGCGAGCGTGCCCTTGGGACCCTTGACCGACAGCACCGCGCCTTCGGCCGAGGCGGAAACCCCGTTCGGCAGCGGCACCGGGACTTTTCCAATGCGGCTCATCAGAACACCTCCGCCAGCAATTCGCCGCCGACATTCTGGTCGCGCGCTTCCGCGTCCGACAGCACGCCGCGCGGCGTCGAGACGATCACCGTGCCGAGACCGTTGCGGATCCGCGGCAACTCGCCGGAGCCCGAATAGACCCGGCGGCCGGGCTTCGACACCCGCGCCAGATGCTGGATCGCCGGCTGTCCCTCGAAATATTTGAGCTCGATCCGCAGCCCCTTGTGGCCGCCGAGCGCCTCTTCGGAATAGCCGCGGATATAGCCTTCGCGCTGAAGAACATCGAGCACATGGGCGCGAAGCTTCGACGCCGGCGTCAGGATCGAATCCTTGCGCGCCTGCTGGCCGTTGCGGATGCGGGTGAGCATATCACCCAGTGGGTCGGTCATAGCCATCTTGTTACCAGCTCGACTTTGTGACGCCCGGGATCAGGCCCTTGTTGGCCAGGTCCCGAAGCATGATCCGCGACAGGCGGAACTTGCGATAATATGCGCGCGATCGCCCGGTCAGCGCGCAGCGGTTGCGGACCCGGGTCGGATTGCCGTTGCGCGGCACCTCGGCCATCTTCAGCCGGGCGATCAGCCGCTCCGTCTCGTCCTTGGACGTATCGTTCGCGATCGCCTTCAGCTTCTCGTACCGAGACGCATATTTCTCGACGAGCTTCTTGCGACGCTCGTTCTTGTTGATCGAACTCAGTTTCGCCATGACTTAAGTTCTCTTCCTTCCTTCCCCTCTCCCGCGAGCGGGTCGGGGTGAGGGCCTGTTTCTTTGCCCTCGATGGTTTCCAATCCAGGAGAGGGTCGGTCCCTCTCCCAACCCCCTCCCGCACGCGGGAGAGGGCAAATTCATGCCGCTTGCTGTTCTTCCTCCGCGGGGAACGGGAAGTTGAAGAGGCGCAGCAGCTCGCGCGCTTCCTCGTCCGTCTTCGCGGTGGTGGTGACGATCACGTCCATGCCCCGGACCGAGTCGATCTCGTCATAGTTGATCTCGGGGAAGACAATCTGTTCCTTGAGGCCCATCGCGAAATTGCCGCGGCCATCAAACGACCGCGGGTTGAGCCCGCGAAAGTCGCGGACCCGGGGCAGCGCGATGGTCACCAGCCGGTCCAGAAACTCGTACATGCGGTCGCGGCGGAGAGTGACCTTGCAGCCGATCGGCATGCCCTCGCGAAGCTTGAACTGCGCGATCGACATCTTGGCCTTGGTGATCACCGGCTTCTGGCCGGCGATCTTTTCCATTTCGGCCGCGGCCGCCTCGACCTTCTTCTTGTCCTGGGTCGCTTCGCCGACGCCCATGTTGATGACGATCTTTTCGAGGCGCGGGATCTCGAGCCGGTTCTTGTAGCCGAACTTCTCGGTCATCGCCTTGGCGATGCGATCCGCATAGTCGCGCTTCAGGCGCGGAGAGTAGGCCCCCTGCGACTTTTCGGCCGGCTTCTTTTCCGTCGGCTTCTTGTCGGCCGGCTTCTTGTCGGCCTGCATCTTTTCAGCCTGCGGCTTCTCGGCCGGCTTCTTCTCGGCCTGCGACTTCTCGGCCTGCGTCTCCTCGGCCTGCGTCGTCTCGACCGGCTTCTCGGCCTGCGCCTTCTCGACCGGCTTCATGTCCGCCGGCGTCTTCTCGGCGGTTTTCTTTTCGGCTTCAGCCATCGATCAGCTCCCCGGACCTGGCGGCCACTCGGACCTTCTTCCCGTCCCTGGTTTCAAAACGCACGCGGGTCGGCTTGCCGCCCTTGGGGTCGGCGATCGCCACCTTCGAGGCGTGCAGCGGCGCTTCCCGGCGGTCGAGCCCGCCTTCGGGGTTGGCCTGGCTCGGCTTGCGGTGGCGCACGGCGATGTTGACGCCGGCGACGAGCAGCTTGCCGTCCTTGGGCATCGCCCGCAGCACTTCGCCCGACTTGCCCTTGTCCTTGCCGGACAGGACCACGACCGTGTCGCCCTTCTTGATCTTCTGCGCGGCCATCACAGCACCTCCGGCGCGAGGCTGATGATCTTCATATGCTTTTTCGCGCGAAGCTCGCGAACCACCGGCCCGAAGATGCGGGTGCCGATCGGCTCCTCATTCTTGTTGACCAGCACCGCGGCGTTGGAATCGAAGCGGATCACCGAGCCGTCGGGACGGCGGATGTCCTTTGCGGTGCGGACGATCACCGCCCGGTGGACGTCGCCCTTTTTGACGCGGCCGCGCGGCGCCGCTTCCTTGACGGAAACGACGATGATGTCGCCGACGCCGGCGGTGCGGCGCTTCGAGCCGCCCAGCACCTTGATGCACTGGACGCGCTTGGCGCCACTGTTGTCGGCAACCTCCAGGTTGGACTGCATCTGGATCATGGTTCGAGCCTTCTACTTCTCATCTGTTTCAGCGTCGGCCGAGGCGCCGTCTTCGGCCTTGGCCGGCTTCTTGGTCTTCGGCTTCGGGGCGGCAGCCTTCGCCGGCTTGGCCGGCTTCTTGGTCTTCGGCTTCGGGGCCGCGGCGACCTCTTCGGTCTCGGCCGGTTTCTCTGTCTCCGGCTCCGGGGCCGCGGCGACCTCTTCGATCTCGGCCGGCTTGTCATTCTCCGGCTCCGGGGCCGCGGCGACCTCTTCGGTCTCGACCGGCTTCTCAGTCTCCGGCTCCGGGGCCGCGGCCTTGGCGGGCATGTCCTGCTTGACCGGCTTCGGTGGCTCGCTCTCGGCGACCTCGGCGATCTCGACGACGGCGGCCTTGGCGGCGCCGATGCGATCGAGCACCGTCCAGCTCTTCAGCTTGGACAGCGGCGCGCACTCCTCGATTCGCACCAGCTCGCCGGCGCGAATTTCATTCGCCTCGTCGTGCGCATGATATTTCTTCGAAAGCCGGATGATCTTGCCGTACAGCGGATGCTTCACCCGCCGCTCGACGCGGACCACGACGGTCTTGTCTGCCTTGTCGGAGACCACCGTGCCGGTCAGGACGCGCTTGGGCATATTATTCTCCCTGCGCCTTCGCCGCTTCGGAGCGGGCGCGTTGATTCTGAAGCGTCTGGATGCGGGCGATGGTGCGGCGCACCACTTTCACCCGCGACGGCTTCTCGAGCTGGTTGGTCGCGGACTGGAAGCGCAAGTTGAACTGCTCGCGCTTGAGGTCCGACAGCTGCTGCTGCAGCTGATCGTCGGTCTGGACCTTGAGATCGTCGATCTGGGCCATCGTCAGTCTCCCCCGACCATAGTTTCGCCGAGGCGGGCGACGACCTTGACCTTGATCGGCAGCTTTTCGGCGGCGCGCTCGAACGCCGTCTTGGCGAGCGGGCCCGGCACTCCGTCGAGCTCGAACAGGATTCGGCCCGGCTTGACCCGCGCCACCCAGAATTCCGGGCTGCCCTTGCCCTTGCCCATGCGGACCTCGGCCGGCTTCGAGCTCACCGGAACGTCCGGGAAGATGCGAATCCACAGGCGGCCGGCGCGCTTGATGTGGCGGGTGATCGCGCGGCGCGCCGCCTCGATCTGCCGGGCGGTGATCCGATCGGGCTCCATCGCCTTGAGGCCGTAGGACCCGAAATTGAGCTCGGTCCCGCCCTTGGCATTGCCGTGGATCCGGCCCTTGAAGGCCTTGCGGAACTTGGTGCGCTTTGGTTGCAGCATGATTGGTCCTTCGAGCCTTTAACCGCGGCGATCGTCGCGGGCCGGGCGGACGCCGGACGTCTGGGCGTCCATCATCAGCCGGTCCTGGGCGGTCGGATCATGGCCGAGAATCTCGCCCTTGAAGATCCACACCTTCACTCCGCAGACGCCGTAGGCAGTGTGCGCCGTGGCTTCCGCATAATCGACATTGCCGCGCAGCGTGTGCAGCGGCACCCGGCCCTCGCGATACCATTCGGTGCGAGCGATCTCGGCCCCGCCGAGACGGCCGGCGCAGGTGATCCTGATGCCTTCGGCGCCAAGCCGCAGAGCCGACTGAACCGCCCGCTTCATCGCCCGGCGGAAGGCGATCCGGCGCTCGAGCTGGTCGGCAACCCCCTGCGCGACCAGCCGCGAGTCGATCTCCGGCTTGCGGATTTCGACGATGTTGAGGCTGACCTCGCTCGACGTCATTTTCGCCAGCGTCCGCTTCAGCTTCTCGATGTCGGTGCCCTTCTTGCCGATGATCACGCCGGGGCGCGCGGCATAGATGCTGATCCGGCAAATCTTGGCCGGGCGCTCGATCACCACCTTGGAAATCGCCGCCTGCGGCAACGAATCCATGATGAACCGGCGGATCTTGAGATCCTCCAGCAGCAGTTGGCCGTAATCCTGGCCTTCCGCGAACCAGCGGCTGTCCCAGGTCCGGTTGATCTGCAGGCGAAGCCCGACAGGAGAGGATTTCTGACCCATATTCTACGCTTCTTCCTGCTCGCGAACGACGACTCGAAGCCGGCTGAACGGTTTGACGATGCGCGTCGACCGGCCGCGGGCGCGGGTCGCGAACCGCTTCATCGACAATGCCTTGCCGACGCTCGCTTCGGCCACGACCAGCGCGTCGACATCGAGATTATGATTGTTCTCGGCATTGGCGATCGCCGATGCCAGCACCTTGCGGACGTCGATGGCCATCGCCTTGGGCGAGAACTTCAAGATGTTGAGCGCTTCCTCGACCTTGCGGCCGCGGATCAGCGCCGCGACCAGGTTGAGCTTCTGCGCCGAGCCGCGGATGGTGGTGCCGACGGCGAGCGCTTCCTTGTCGCCGACCCGGCGCGGGGATGCCTGCTTGCCCATCAGCTCTTGCCCTTCTTGTCGGCGGCATGGCCGGGGAAGAAGCGGGTCGGAGCGAACTCGCCGAGCTTCATTCCGACCATGTCCTCGTTGACCGACACCGGCACGAACTTGCGGCCGTTGTAGACGTTGAACGTCAGGCCGACGAACTGCGGCAGGATCGTCGAACGGCGCGACCAGGTCTTGATCGGCGTGCGTCCGCCCTTGTCCTGCGCGGCTTCCGCTTTCTTCATCAGCGACAGCTCGACGAACGGACCTTTCCAGATGGAACGGGCCATGGCTTAACCCTTCTTCTTTGCGTGACGCGACCGGATGATGAACTTGTCGGTCGCCTTGTTGTGACGGGTGCGGGCACCCTTGGTCGGCTTGCCCCACGGAGTAACCGGGTGGCGGCCGCCCGAAGTCCGGCCTTCGCCGCCGCCGTGCGGGTGGTCGACCGGGTTCTTGGCGACGCCGCGGGTCAGCGGGCGCTTGCCCATCCAGCGCGTGCGGCCGGCCTTGGCCAGCGTCTGGTTGGCGTTGTCCGGGTTGGACACCGCGCCGACCGTCGCCATGCAGTCCGAGCGGATGTAGCGCTGCTCGCCCGAGTTCAGCCGGACGATGACCATGCCCTTGTCGCGGCCGACGACCTGGACATAAGTCCCGGCCGCGCGGGCGATCTGGCCGCCCTTGCCGGGCTTCAATTCGACATTGTGGACGATGGTGCCGATCGGCATCTGGCCGATCTCCATCGCGTTGCCCGGCTTCACGTCGACCTTCTTGCCGGCAATCACCTGATCGCCGGGGCCAAGCCGCTGCGGGGCGATGATATAGGCCTGGTCGCCGCCCTCGTAGCTGACGAGCGCGATGAACGCCGACCGGTTGGGATCATATTCGATCCGCTCGACGGTGCCGGCGACGTCCCAGGTGCGGCGCTTGAAATCGACGATCCGGTAGCGCTGCTTGTGACCGCCGCCGATGCCGCGCGAAGTGACATGGCCATTGCTGTTGCGGCCGCCGGTCTTGGTCTTGCCTTCGGTCAGCTTCTTGACCGGCTTGCCCTTCCACAGGGCCGCCCGGTCGACCAGGATCAGTCCACGGCGGGCCGGCGACGTCGGCTTATATTGTTTGAGTGCCATCTCGCTAAATCCCGCTCGTGATGTCGATCGACTGGCCTTCCGCCAATCTCACGACCGCTTTCTTGAAGTCCGACCGCTGGTAGGGCTTGCCCTTCCAGCGCTTGCTCTTGCCCTTGGCGATCATCGTGTTGACGCCCACCACCTTGACGTCGAACAACGCCTCGACCGCCGCTTTGATCTGCGGCTTTGAGGCGTCCGACGCGACCTTGAACACGACCGCATTGGCTTCCGACAGCATCGTCGACTTCTCGGTGATGTGCGGGCTGAGCACGATGTCGAAATGGCGGTTGTCGACCGCCGGCGCCTGCTTCTTAGCCATCGAACCGGGACTCCAGTTTCTCAACCGCGGCGCGGGTCAGGACCAGCGTTTCGTGGCGCATGATGTCATAAACATTGGCGCCGATCGCCGGCAGCAGATCGACATAGCCGAGGTTCGACGAAGCGCGGGCGAAGCCGACGTTCAGTGCGTCGCCGTCGATCACCAGCGCCGTCTTGCCGAAGCCGAGCTGGCCGAGCTTTGCCTTGAGCTCTTTGGTCTTGCCGTCCTTAAGGTCGAGGTTGTCGAGCACGATCAGCTGTCCGTTCATCGCCTTGGCCGACAGCGCCATCTTCAGGCCGAGCACCCGAACCTTCTTGTTGAGGCTGGCGCTGAACACCCGGGCGCGCGGGCCGTGCGCCTTGCCGCCGCCGA
>CAYUWJ010000032.1:0-12815 GCA_964448315.1 uncultured Sphingomonas sp.
CAGCCCGGATTCGAACTGCTGGACGAACAATTCGCCATGGCCGCCGTCGATCGTCGCCGCAATCGGGCCGATTGCGCTGGTCGTGCCCGCGCCCGCGCCCGCGGCCAGCAAGGCCAGCGAGGACATGCCGGCGACGGTGCAGCTCCAGCCGATCGCCAGCCCGTGGGCGGCGGCGATGCCGACCCGGATGCCGGTGAAGCTGCCCGGGCCGACCCCGACCAAGACATGGCTTGCGGCGCGGCCTTCCAGCAGCTCGCCGATCATCGGCACCAGCCGCTCGGCGTGGCCGCGGCCGATGAGCTCGTCGCGTCGACCCAGGCATTCGCCCCTATCGTCGAACAGCGCGGCGCTGCAGGCCGCCGTCGAACTATCGATCGCAAGGATCACGTGTCCGTCCCCTGGCTCGTCGTCACCGGGCCGGGGCGATTGTGTTCACAAGCCGCCGGGGTCGGCAAGCGTTTAGTTGGCCAGCCGTCTTGGCCGCCTCGATCGTCGAACCCTTTGAAGCCTCAGACGGCTTCTACGGATTCGACCTCGGGCACATAGTGGCGGATCAGGCTCTCGATGCCGCGCTTGAGGGTGACGGCCGACGACGGGCAGCCTGAGCAGGCGCCCTGCATGCCGAGGAACAGCCGGCCGTCCTTGTAGCCGCGATAGACGATGTCGCCGCCGTCCTGGGCGACCGCCGGACGGACCCGGGTTTCGATCAGCTCCTTGATCTGGTCGATGATCTCGGCGTCGGCCGGGTCTTCCTCGAATGCCGGATCGACGGCGACGTGGATGCCGTGCGCGCTACCGGGCGCGAACAAGGGCGCGCCGCTGAGGAAATGGTCGAGCAGGGCTTCGAGGACGATCGGCTCGAGGTCGGTCCAGGAGATGCCGGGCGACGCCGTCACCGAGATGAAGTCGCGGCCGTAGAACACCCCTTCGACCATGCCGCTGTCGAACAATGCCGAGGCGAGGGGAGACGCTTGCGCCGACTCGGCGTCGGGCAGGTCGCGGGTGCCGGCGTCCATCACCGTCTGGCCGGGAAGGAATTTGCGGGTCGCCGGGTTGGGCGTCTGCTCGGTGTGGATCAGCATGACGATGATGTGGCGCTGAACGCCGCACGCTTCAAGGGAGGATGGGGAGAGGGTCGAGCGATGATGGCGGCATTTGGCCTGTTGCGGACATTAGGCGGAGCGGGCATCCTCATTAGCCCATGCGAGCGCTACGGCTTCATACTGTCGGAATTGTCCTAGCGGCGTTCGCTCTTGGTAGCTGCTCGTATTCTTATGACCTTTTGGCTGTCGTGATCGATGGCAGGCTCGCGTTTATCGTTGACCCTTCGTCCAGCCGTCAGCCGGACTGCATCAACGCCATCCACGTTTCGACTGACAAGGGTGAGACAGCGAGAGCGACGGCCGCAACGGGTGACAGTGAGGGGATGGTTGCAAATGGGGTATTCTGGTGGAAGTCGATGGAGCAGGACTGCGAAAACCCCTTTCCAGTCTTTTACGGTCAACCGCTCAAGGGCGAACGTTTAGTTTATGGCGAGGGCGTTCCGGCTGCCCGTCGCGGCGAGCCCAGTAGCGTCGTCGAAGCCAAGCCTCTGCATGTTGGCGTGGTATATGAGGTTTCCACAACCAGCGGCTCAACAGGGTATGGAGGCGGCTGGTTCAGGATTACGCCTGACCGACGCGTAGAGAACTGGGCGCACGACCCCACCCCCGCCGTCGTGAATGCCGACGGGTATGACGTGAGCGGTCCATATGAACCCCCGCCAAGTCCAATCCGCTGATGCCCGCCTTCCACCCTTTCCGGACTTAAGCGGCAGCCTTGTGTGTCAGCCGAGCGGGGGCAGGCCGGCGACGATCCAGGCAGTCAGCGCCGCGGCGGTCGCGGCGCAGGCGATGGCGCGCCATGCCGGCGCGGCGCGCATCGGCTCGACGCCCGGATCGAGCTTCGCCCGGCCGGTCAGCATCGGCCCGACCAGCCGCTTGCCGAGCGCCAGCCGGTAGAACAGGATCGCCGCAATATGCAGCGCAATCAGCGCGAGGAGGATGTTGAAATTCGCCTCATGGACCTCGTGGGCGGCTTCCGCCACTTCGAAGGCGACCAGCGGTGACAGCGGCCCTTCGACGAAATCGTCACTGTCGATCTGGATCAGGCCGCTTCCCACCTGGACAAGCATCGACAGCAGCATGGCGAGAACGCTCAGCGCGCCAAGCGGGCTATGTCCGGCCAGCGGCCAATGGCCGCCCTTCACATAATCCAGCACCGCGGCGGGACCGCGCACGAAGCTTGCGAAGCGTGCCGTCGAGCTGCCGACCAGCCCCCACAGGATGCGGAACAGGAGCAGGAAGATAATTCCGTAGCCCGACCAGAAATGCCAGGGCTCGAACGCTTCCTCCGACGACCACCAGCTGAAGCCGATCAGAAGGACGATCGCCCAGTGGAACAGCCGCGTCGGAAGGTCCCAGACCGGCGCTCGGCCGCGCTCGTCAATGGTCCTCACGATAGAGGTCGTGGCAGGCCTTGCAGCTCTTGCCGAGCTCGGCATGGGCGGCTCTGATCGCAGCTAGATCCTCGCCCTGGGCGGCGGCCTGGAAGGCCGCGGAGTTGCGCTCCAGCGCCCGCGCCTTGGTCGCAAAATCCTCGGGCTCCTGCCAGATTTCGGCCAGCGCCTCGGTCTCGCCGACATCGGGCCCGGTCCCGGCCGGGAACCAACTCGGGATTTGCGGCGCGAGGGTGGCGATGGTCGTCGCCGCGGTTCGGACCTCCGCCAGGTCCGGGCTGTCGCCGCGCAGCTGACGGGTCGCGACTTTCATCGCGTCGCCGATCCGCTCGTAATTCTCGTGCCGCTCCTCCATCAGCCGAAGCGCCGTGTCGCGATCGACCCGCACGGTGTCGGCGGATTCTGCGTCGGCTTCGGCTTCGGCCGCAGCCGCGTTGGTCGCGGCGGGGTCGGCCTGGTTGTAGGCCGGCTCCTCGCAGCCCGCCAGCAGTGCGGCCGATGCAGTCAGCGCCAGCAGCTTCCTCATCCTCGACTCCTTCGATCGCCTGATTTTTCGGGTTTCACCCAGCTGTCGTCGATCATCTTGATGATCGCGGAGAAGTCCTTGCCGCCGCCGCCGCGGTCGACGAAGCGGCTGTACAGTTCCTCGGCCTCGCCGCCCATCGGCGTATAGGCGCCGGCGGCCTGCGCCGCCTCCATCGCCAGCTTCAAATCCTTGAGCATCAGAGCCGCCGCGAAACCGCCTTCATAATCCTTGTCCGCGGGCGTTTCCGGGCCGACTCCGGGTACCGGACAGTAAGTGGTCATCGACCAGCTCTGGCCCGAGGCCTTGGAGGCGATGTCGAAGAAGGTCTGCGGGTCGAGCCCGAGCTTCTGCGCCAGCACAAAGGTCTCGCAGGTCGCGGCCATGGTCGCGCCGAGCAGCATGTTGTTGCAGATTTTCGCCGCCTGGCCGGAGCCGGGGCCGCCGGCGTGGATCACCGCCTTGCCCATATTCTCGAGGATCGGCCGGGCGCGCTCGAAGCCGTCCTTGGAGCCACCGACCATGAAGGTCAGCGTTCCCGCTTCAGCGGCGGCGATGCCGCCCGACACCGGCGCGTCGACCATCGCGAAGCCGGCGGCCTCGGCCTCTTTCTCGAGGCTGCCGGCGGTGGCGACGTCGATGGTCGAGCAATCGATCAGGATCGCGCTGGTCGGAGCGGAGCCGAATACCGTGTCGCGATAGACCTGGGCGACGTGACGGCCGGCCGGAAGCATGGTGACGACCGCGTCGGCTTGGCTGCAGGCCTCGGCCGCCGACGCGGCGACGGCGCAGCCCTTGTCCGACGCGCGGGTCAGCGCCTCCTGGCTGAGGTCGAAGGCGCGAACCTCATACCCCGCCTTGGCAAGATTGGGCGCCATGCCGCCGCCCATGTGGCCGAGCCCGATGAATGCGATGCGTGCCACCTACGAGTTCCTTCCAAGAATAGAGATTCGTAACCGGCGGCCAATTACTGCTCCCGGCAGGGATCCGAATGCACCGATTAGGATCGCAAGGATTGTGACCATTGCGCCGGTCACGAAGCTTTCGACCGGGTATGAATCGATCAGCATTTGAACAAAGGCGATTGCAAGCAACAAGCCTCCTATTGTCACCGCGCTCTTGACCGGTTGAAATCCGGACACAAACGCCAAAGCAAGCGCGGCAGCAAAGCTGATGAGGATGAAAACGCCGAAGATGCCGACGATGCCATGCATCCTCTACCGCCCCTTCCAATTCCCCGGCCGCTTGTCGACGAAGGCGGCCATGCCTTCCTTCTGATCCTCGGTGCCGAACAGTCCGTGGAACAGGCGGCGCTCGAACTTGATCCCTTGCGCCAGCGACATCTCGAACGCGGCGTTGACCATTTCCTTGGCGGCGATCGCGGCGAGCGGGGCCATTCCGGCGATCTGTCCGGCCGTCTTGAGCGCCTCGTCGAGCAGCGCGTCGGCGGGGACGACCTTGGCCACCAGGCCTGCCCGTTCGGCTTCCGCGGCGTCCATCATCCGGCCGGTCAGGCACATTTCCATCGCCTTGGCCTTGCCGACGGCGAGCGCGAGGCGCTGCGAGCCGCCCATGCCCGGGGTCACGCCGAGCTTGATCTCGGGCTGGCCGAATTTCGCGCTATCGGCGGCGATGATGAAATCGGCCATCATCGCCACTTCGCAGCCGCCGCCGAGCGCAAAACCGGCGACAGCGGCGATCCACGGCTTGCGGGTCGCGGTGACCTTGTCCCAGCCGGCGAAGAAGTCCGCCGAATACATGTCGGCGAAGCCCTGGGACTGCATTTCCTTGATGTCGGCGCCGGCGGCGAACGCCTTCTCGCTCCCCGTCAGCACCAGGCAGCGCTGCGCGGAATCGGCGTCATAGGCGGCGAAGGCGGCGATCAATTCGGTCAGCACCGCGCTGTTGAGCGCGTTGAGCGCCTGCGGCCGGTTGAGGGTGACGAGGGTCACCGCGTCCCGCCGCTCGACCAGGATGGTCGTGTAGTCGGTCATTCGTCGATCTCCGGGAATGGCGTCCATCGCTCGCTCGCGGGAAGCGACGCGAACAGGGCGTCGAGCATGTCGTCGCCGACCTCTTCGGGGGTCGGCGGGTCCCACACCGGCGCATTGTCCTTGTCGATCAGCAGCGCCCGCACGCCTTCCTTGAAATCGTGGGTCTGCACGACGCGCCCGGCGAGCGCATATTCGGCCGCCATTTCCTCGGCGAAGTCGGCGCGCTCGGCACCCTCCTTCAGCAGCCGCAGCGTGACCTTGCACGACAGCGGGCTCTTGCTGCCCAGCGTCGCGCGCTCGGACCGCGCCCAGTCGCTGTCCTCGGCTTCGAGCGCGGCGAGTATTTCCTCGAGGCGGTCGGAGGCGAAAGCGCGGGTGATCGTCGCCAGCTGCTCGGTGATCTTCGGTTCGGGCGGGTTGCTCGCCGCCGCGCCGAGCGCGCCGGGCAATCGCTGCGGCGCCTTCAATATCCGCTCGATCAGCTCCTCGATCGCGGCTTGCTCGACATAATGGGTGGCAAGGCCGAGATAGACGCAGTCGGCGCCGTCCAGCCGGGCGCCGGTCAGCGCCATATACTGACCCATGCGCCGCGGCAGCCGCGACAGATACCAGCCGCCGCCGACGTCGGGGAACAGGCCGATCCCGGTTTCCGGCATCGCCAGCCGGGTGTTTTCGGTCGCTACCCGGTAGGTGCAGGGAAGGGCGATGCCGACCCCGCCGCCCATGGTGATCCCGTCGATGATCGCCAGCGTCGGCTTGGGGTAGGTGAACAATAGATGGTTGAGCCGATATTCGGCGAAGAAGAAAGCGCGCGCCTGGGCATTATCGCCGCCGCCGCTTTGGGCGAGCATGACGACATCGCCGCCGGCACAAAAGCCGCGTCCCCCAGCATGGTCGATCACCACCGCGTCGATCTGCGGGTCGTCGCGCCAGGCCAGCAACGCTTCGCTCATCGCCTCGCACATCTCGCGGGTCAGCGCATGGATCGCCTTCGGCCGGTTGAGCCGCAGCCGCCCGACCCCGCGGTCGGTGGAGATCAGCACGTCTTCGGTCATGCGTGGTTGCCCCTGGGTCCTTCGAGCCTGTCGAATAGGCGTGTCGAGGGACGTGGCGCGCGAGGTCTCGACGGGCGCGTCTCGACTTCGCTCGACGCTGCTCGACACGAACGGCTGGAGGATCGAAGCATCACTGGCGCAGCATTTCGCGGCTGACGATGACGCGCATGATCTGGTTGGTGCCCTCGAGGATCGAGTGGACCCGAAGGTCGCGCCAGAAGCGCTCGATCGGATAGTCCATCAGATAGCCGTAGCCGCCATGCAGCTGCAGCGCCCGGTCGACCACCGACGAGCCGGTGTCGGTCGCCAGCCGTTTGGCCATCGCCGCGAATTTCGTCTTGTCGGGCGCGTTGGCGGTGACCTTGGCGGCGGCGACATAGAGCAGATAGCGCGCCGCCTGAAGCTCGGTTTCCATGTCGGCGAGGGTGAACTGGGTCGCCTGGAAATCGGCGATCGCCCGGTCGAACTGCTTTCGCTCCTTGGTGTAGGCGATCGCTTCGTCGAGGCAGCGCTGGCCGCCGCCGAGCGAACAGGCGCCGATGTTCAGCCGGCCGCCGTCGAGCCCCATCATTGCGATCCGGAAGCCTTCGCCTTCGGCCCCGACGCGATTGGCGACCGGGACCCTCACCTCGTCGAAATTGACCTGCGCGGTCGGTTGGCTGTGCCAGCCGAGCTTCTTCTCCTGCGCTCCGAAGCTGACGCCTTTCGTGTCCTTCTCGATGACGAGGCAGGTGATTCCCTTCGGTCCCTCCTCGCCGGTGCGGACCATCGCCACCATCAGGTCGTTGGCCCCGCCGCCGGAAGTGAAGGCCTTGGTTCCGGAGACCACGTAATGGTCGCCGTCGCGGACCGCCTTGGTCTTGAGGGCGGCGGCGTCGGAGCCGGACGACGGCTCGGTCAGGCAATAGCTCGACATCCACTCCATCGGGATCAGCTTGGGGAGATATTTCTGCTTCACCTCGTCCGAGCCGAAGCGATCGATCATCCACGCGCACATGTTGTGGATCGAAATGAAGGCGCTGGTCGACGGGCAGCCATAGGCCATCGCCTCCATGATCAGTGCCGCCTCGAGCCGGCCGAGCCCGATGCCGCCCGATTCCTCGGACACGTAGATCGCGCCGAAGCCGAGCTCGGCCGCCTCCTGGATCGTGTCGCGCGGGAAGATGTGTTTTTCGTCCCATTCGGCGGCGAACGGGGTGATCGCGTCGGCGGTGAACTTGCGCGCCATCTCCTGGATCTGAAGCTGGTCGTCGGTGAGGTCGAACTGGCTCATGGGCTCGCCCCTTAGCCGGGCGGGGCGCGCATGTCAGCAGAGGAGGCAAGCTTAGGCGACATCTATCGTGGCCAAGGCGACGGGAACCAAATCGGCCGGCTGGTATTGCCTCCAACGGGGGCAAGCGGGAGTCGACTGATGACCCTACAGCTGAAACTCGCCGCGGCAGCAACGGCTGCATTGTTCGTTGCGTCCTGCGGCCTCGACGGCCCGGCCTATGACCGTCCGCCGCCGCAGGTCGACGCCGTCGTCGAGATGACGACCTCCCTCAATTACAACCCGGGCAATGTGACGATAAGGAGCGGCCAGACCGTCGAATGGCGCAACCGGTCGATCATGGGCCATACGGTCACCGCCGATCCGGCGCTGGCCAAAAATCCCGCGAACGTGCAACTTCCCCAAGGCGCCGTGCGGTTCAACTCCGGCAATATCGGTCCTGGCCAGGTTTATCGCCGGACCTTCACCGTGCCGGGCGACTATCGCTATTTCTGCATTCCGCATGAAGGCCAGGGGATGGTCGCGACGCTGCGGGTGCTGCCGGTAGGCAACTGATCGATTCAGCGGCGCGTCGGGTAGGCATCGCGCCTGCGGGTCCAGGCCGGCGACATTATCCGTCCCCGCTGCCAGGCCAGCCACAGGAACAGGCCTATCGCCGCTGCGCCGGCCGGCAGGAGCAATACCGAGGCTTCCAGCCCGAATGCGCCTCCGGTCAACAAAGGCGGGCCGGATAGTTCGGAATCCAACAAGCCCACGCTCTCCTTCCCGGAGACCGGCAATCCGAGCACGCTCCCCTGCACGAGATTGACCGCGAAATGCATCCCTATGGGAACCCATAAGGTCCGCGTCGCCATATAGGCCGCGCCAAGCGCGACCCCCGCCATCAACGCTATCGCAGCCGTGCTCAGCCAGGTTGCGTTGGCGTTGGACGCGTGTCCCATTCCGAACAGCAGTGCCGTAGCCGCCAAAGCCAGCCAGCTGCCGAACCATTGCTCAAAGAATCGGAAAAGGACTCCGCGAAACACCAGCTCCTCGATGAAGGCCGCGGTCGCGGCCGAAGCGGCCGGTATCAGCACCGCCAGGGTGAGCGTGCGGCCGTTCACTTCGAACATGCCGAGGACGGCGAGGATGGCAATGACGGAAAGGAGAATGGCGGTTCCGACGAGCGCGCCCATCCCGAAACCGCCAAGCGCGCCTTTCATCATCAGCTCGGTAGGCGCTCTTTTTTCGACGTAAATCACGCACAGGCGGTAGGCCAGATAGCCAAGCGCAATCATCACGCCGGCGGCGATGATCGCCTGCCATATGTGCGGGGGACTGGCCGAAGTGACGCCGCCGGAGGACAGCCAGATTCTGGCGGGCTGAGTGATATCGAGCGCGCGCCCGGTAACGGCGACAACCACGTCGCGCAGGATTACGGCAACGATCAGGGCGATCAGGATGATGATCATCTGAACGGGCCCGAAGCGCAGCAAGCGCCCAAAGAAATTGGCCATTTCGCCTGTCCCTTCTCCGCTGAACGCGTGCCGAGAGCCGTTCACCCCTGTTTGTCCACAAACCACAATATCGGCTCGGGAGCTAATCGGATGCCGATTCCGTTGTTTATCTGGTGTGGCGCATTGCGTCGGCTGGTCATAAGAGTTGTGAATGATCGACCTAGGAACTTTGTTCGAACACCGGCTCGCCTACCCCAATCCGACGGCCCGTGAGCGCCTTGCGCGTCTGGTTGGCCTCGACGACCACATATCCAGAATGACCAAGGTCTTGAGTCTGTTGGTCAACCCCAAGAAGTTGTCGGACTGGGCTGCCATGCATCACGCCGGCGCCGGTCTCATGCTCGACACCGTATTGCACAGACCACCGCTCATCATCCTCGCGGGAGACGTCGGGTCCGGGAAGACCGAGCTTGCCGAGACCATCGGCGATGCCGTTGCGCGTCAAGAAGGGATCGAAGTCGAGCTGTTGCCACTTAGCCTCGGGGCCCGAGGCCAGGGCAAGGTAGGGCAGATGACGCAACTGCTCTCGGCGGCATTCGACTTCACAGCGAGCGAAGCTTCCAAGATGCGGTCAGGCAAAGGATATCAGGGAGCCGTAATCCTGCTCGTGGATGAAGCGGATGCGATCGCTCAGTCCCGCGAAGGAGAGATGCACCACGAAGACCGGAGCGGGGTCAATGCGTTCATTCGTGGTGTCGATCGCCTGGCCAGCCAGCGCCTGCCCGCTGCCGTCATCATGTGCACCAATCGCTATCAGTCGCTCGATCCTGCCGTGAAGCGCCGGGCGGCGGAAATCCTGGTGTTCGATCGGCCAGACGATGAGGGAAGACGGCGGCTGCTCGCGCCGAGATTGGCGGAGATCGGCTTCCAGCCGGCAGAGGTTGAAGCCGTCGTCCAGGCAACCGGGCCGCGGGGCGATGATCAGCCGGGTTTCACCTATTCCGATCTGACCCAGCGGCTAATTCCGACCATCGTGCTGGACGCATTCCCCGCAACCAGCATCAAACCCGAGCGCGCGATCGAGATTGCCGAGCAAATGCTCCCGACAGTTGCTTTCAAGGAGCTGTGATCAAGGCCGGCGGCGTTCCCGAATGATTTGATGGCGCACCCAAGAGGACCCGCGCTACGGGCGCCTCTTCAGCTTCTATGTCGGGGCGCTGCTGATCGCTGGCCTGGTCAGTTTCCCGGCCGGGCGGAAGCATGTAGTACTGGCCATTCAGTTGAGCGGCGGTACGTACCTCCAAATGAGACCCTTCCGAGGAGAACGATGATTTATCTGCTGCTCAAGACGGCACATATTCTTAGCGTTGTCCTATTTCTCGGGAACATCGTTACAGGCATCTTCTGGGTGGCTCACGCCAACCGGTCGGCGGACGCTCGCCTGGTCGCCCATGCAATGTCGGGCGTAATTCGCAGCGACACCTATTTCACTATGCCTTCGGTGGTCGCCATCCTCGTCACCGGGTTTGCACTGGCAGGGATCGCGCAAATGCCGATCCTGGGAACACCTTGGATTGGTGCGTCGCTAATTCTGTTCGGCCTTTCCGGGTTGTTGTTCGCCGTCTTTCTAGCCCCGTTGCAGCGCCGTATCGTGGCTGAGGCGAGCGAGATGCAAACGAGTGCCTCCTTTCCATCGCCTGCATATCGCCGCATGCTTCGGAGGTGGGAGATCATTGGGATCGTCGCAATTCTTCTACCGCTTGGGGCGCTTGCGTTGATGGTCTTCAAGCCGGCAAACATCATCTGATGCACGTGAAAGCATTCAGCTAAGTCATTGATTAAATGGCGCACCCAAGAGGATTCGAACCTCTGGCCTCTGCCTTCGGAGGGCAGCGCTCTATCCAGCTGAGCTATGGGTGCGTGGGCGTCCGCTTAGCGTCGCGGCGGCCTAGCGGCAAGCGGCGCCGAGGAAGGCGGCGAGCGTCTGGTGGAGGCCGGTGCGCGCCGAACCGACGATCATCCCGACATGACCGGCGTCGATCTCGGCGCTCTCGCCGTCCGGCGCCGCCGCTGCCGGCGTGATCCGGTCGCGCGGCGCGGTGCAATGCAGGCTCGGCACCGGCGGGGAGCCGGAGACGAGGCGATCGCCGACCCGCCAGCGACCGCTTCCCCGCAGGTCGGCGACGAAAAAATCCTCGATCAGTTCGCGCGCGGCGGGGAAGGGCAGTGGCTCGCCTTCGTTCGCCCAGTCTTCGAGAGTGACGAAGCGGCTAGCCGCCGCGCTGCCGGGCTCCAGCTTGGCGAAACGCGCGAATTTGGCGACGGTGCGCTCCGGGTCGAGCGACCAGAAGGCCGCCTGCAATACTTCCATCGGCAGCGCGTCGAGCGCCGCCGCGGCGTCTTTGGTGCCGCTCCAGATATTGGCCAGCGAGTCGCGCGCTTCGGCCGGGTAGCCGGCGAAATGCCAGGGCGCGGCGATAGTGACCAGGCGATCGGTTCGGGTGAGACCGGCGGCGGCGAGCGCCATCGTCCCGCCGAGGCAGTAACCGACCAGCGCCGGCGGCTCGCCGAGCTGGTCGAGAAGCGGCACCAGCAGCTGCTCGACATGGCCGGCGACGCTGAGCCGGGCCCGGTCGTGCGCCGGGCCCCAGTCGAGCAGCAGCGACCGTCGACCCATGCCGGCGACTGCCGTGGCGAGCGACACCTGCGGGTCGAGGTCGAGGATGTGCGGCGGGTTGATCAGCGACGGAATGAGCACCGCCGGCGGCCCGTCGCCGCCATGGTCGGAAAGGGTCGCCGCACCGATTCGCGCCACTTCCGCCCGCGGCGGCCTGGGCGCGGGGCGGGGCGCCTGTTCGTAGGCGGCGAGGCCGTCGAGGGCGGCGCGGGCGGCCTCGGGATCGCGCTCGGCCACCCGTCGCACCATGTCGAGGAACAATGGCAGCGGCCGTGGCGCTCTTTGGGGCGAGCGTTCATGTTGCAGCGCACTATCCTCCGGTAGTAGGCTCGTCGGCCAGTCTTGGGAGCGGTTCATGGCGAAAGCATCGGACAAGGTGACCATCAAGAAATACGCCAACCGGCGGCTTTATGACACCGAAAGCTCAGCCTACATCACCCTCGACCGGCTGGCGGAGATGGTCCGCGAGGGCCGCGAGTTCGAAGTCGTCGATGCCAAGTCGGGCGACGACATCACTCGCCAGGTGCTGACCCAGATCATCGTCGACGAGGAATCGCGCGGCAGCACCATGCTTCCGGTCAATTTCCTCAAACAGCTGATCGGCCTTTACGGCAATTCGATGCAGGGCATGGTGCCGCAATATCTCGAGGCGGCGATGGACGCCTTTCAGCGCAACCAGAGCGCGATGCGCGACGCGTTCGGCGGCAATGTCTTCGCCGACATCGCCAAGCGCAACATGGAGATACTCGGTGCCGGCAAGGCGTTCGGCGCCGGCGCCAAATCAGATGCCAAGGACTCGCCGCGCGACGAGGAGGTCGAGCAGCTGCGCGCCGAGCTCGCCGCGCTGCGCGAGAAAATCGACAAGATTTCCCGATGATCGCTGCATCTGCAAAATGCGCCGTGCTGGCGGCGGCGATCGCCATTGCCTCGCCTGCATATGCGCAGACCGCTGTATCGACGACGTCCTTCGCCGAAATGCCGGCAACCCCGGGCTCATGGGCCTATCGCCCGCTGGCCAACGCCAGCGAGGCCTTTTTCATCGACACCACCGCCACCGTTCGGCTGGTCATCCACTGCACCCGGGCGTCGCGCCGGATCACGATTTCGCGCACCAGCGCCGCGCCGGCGCCGAGCCTGCTGTTGTGGTCGAGCTTCGGCCAGCGCATCGTCCCGGCCCGCTTCGAGCAAAATGCGATGCGGGTCAGCGTCGATCTTGCGGCAACGGACAGCCTGCTCGACGCGATGGCCTTCAGCCGCGGCCGGGTGGCGATTGCAATGCCGGGGTCGCCGCCGCTGATCGTCACTCCGGGGACCGAGGCGGCACGAGTGTTCGAGGATTGCCGAATATAATTTGCAATTCAAG
>CAYUWJ010000033.1:0-15822 GCA_964448315.1 uncultured Sphingomonas sp.
ACAGCTACCGCTACCTAATCGAGTCGATCCGCCGCTTCCCCCGGCCCGAAGCCTTCCGGGCGATGATCGCCGATGTCGGCTTCGTCCGCGCCTCGGCCGAGCCGATGCTCGGCGGCCTGGTCAGCATCCATAGCGGCTGGAAAATTTGACAGCCTCCGTCACCCATCTCTGGCGGCTTCTGAAATGGGGCCGAACCCTCGCCCGCCACGGCGCTCTGACGGGAATCGAGAAGGATCCGCTGACCCCGCCGTCGGTTCGGCGGCTGGCCCGCATTGCCCGCTTCGGCGCCCGCGTCCCGGCCGAGCCCGACTATGCCGCCGCGCTGCAGGAAATCGGCCCGGCGGCGATCAAGCTCGGCCAGGCGCTGTCGACCCGGCCCGACCTCGTCGGCCATGACGCGGCGGAGAATCTGCTGCGGCTCCAGGACGATCTGCCGCCGGCGCCCTTTGCGGCCATCCGGCAGGCGGTCGAACAGGCGTTCGGGGCGCCGATCGACCGGCTCTACGCGTCGTTCGACGAGCAGCCGATCGGCGCCGCCTCGATCGCCCAGGTCCACCGGGCGGTAACTACCGAAGGCCGCGAGGTCGCGGTCAAGGTGCTCCGCCCCGGCATCGAGCAGGAATTCGCCCGGGCCATCGAAACCTACGAGTGGGCGGCGGCGCATTTCGAGCGCACGGGAGCCGAGGCGGTCCGGCTTCGCCCGCGCCTGGTGGTCGCCCATTTCCGGCAATGGACCGCGCACGAGCTCGACCTGCAGCGCGAGGCGGCGTCGGCCTCCGAGCTTCGCGAGAACATGATCGCCGAGCCCGGCTTCCATGTGCCGGCGATCGACTGGCGGCGAACCGCGCGACGGGTACTGACCCTAGAATGGGTCGAGGGCATCAAGCTTACCGACCGCGAGGAGCTGATCGCCGCCGGTCATGACTGCAAGGCGCTGGCGGCGATCCTGGTCCGCGCCTTCCTGCGCCAGGCGGTGGTCGACGGCTTCTTCCATGCCGACCTTCATCAGGGCAATCTGTTCGCGCTCCCCGACGGCCGCATCGCCGCGATCGATTTCGGCATCATGGGACGGATCGACCGGCGCGCGCGCCTATGGCTGGCCGAAATCCTCTACGGACTGATCACCGGTGATTACCGCCGGGTCGCGGAGATTCATTTCGAGGCGCAATATGTGCCGCCGCACCACAGCGTCCAGGAGTTCGCGACCGCACTGCGCGCCGCCGGCGAGCCGATCCGCGGCCTGCCGGTCAAGGAAATCTCGATCGGCCGGATGCTCGAGAGCCTGTTTTCGATCACCCGCGATTTCGACATGCCGACCCAGCCGCATTTGCTGCTGCTGCAAAAGACGATGGTGATGGAGGAAGGGGTCGCGACGCGGCTCGATCCCGACATCAACATGTGGGAAGCGGCCGAGCCTTTCCTCAAGGATTGGCTGCGCACCGAGCTTGGGCCGGAAGCCTATTATGCCGACCGAATCGTCCATGCGGTGCGGGCGCTGAAACTGATTCCCGACCTCATCCACCGCATGGACCTATATTATCCGCCGGCCGGCGGCGCTCCGCCGCCGCCGCCGCTGCCCGACATCGCGACGCCGGGCCATCGCCGCTGGTCGGGCTATGTCCTTGCCGCTCTCGCCGGCGCCGCGGGCGCTGCGGCCTTGCTTGTGCTAGTGTAGGGCGATGACGCGCGTCCTTCTGATCGTCGGCGGGGGTATCGCCGCCTACAAGGCTTGCGAGCTGGTGCGGCTATTGAAAAAGGCCGGGCATGAGGTGACGCCGGTGCTGACCCGGGGCGGCGAGCATTTCGTCACGCCGATGGCGCTTGCGGCGCTGGCACAAAGCCCGGTCCATAGCTCGCTATGGGACCTCAAGGACGAGGTCGAGATGGGCCATATCGAGCTGTCGCGCTCGGCCGATTTCGTCCTCGTCTGCCCGGCCACCGCCGACCTTTTGGCAAAGATGGCGGCCGGGCTCGCCGACGACCTCGCGACGACGCTGCTGCTCGCCACCGACAAGCCGGTGGTTGTCGCGCCGGCGATGAACGTGCGGATGTGGCTCCATCCCGCGACCCAGCGCAACGTCGCGCAGCTGAAGGCCGACGGGGTCAAGGTCATCGAGCCCGACGAAGGCGAAATGGCTTGCGGCGAGCATGGCCCGGGCCGGCTTCCGAAGCCGGAGGCGATCATGGCGTGGCTCGGACGCGAATCCCTGACCGGCAAGTGACGCTCGCGCACAAGCACATCCTCGTCACCGCCGGGCCGACGCACGAGCCGATCGACCCGGTCCGGGTGATCGCCAACCGCTCGTCGGGCCGCCAGGGGTTCGCCATCGCCGCCGCTGCCGCCGAGGCCGGCGCCCGCGTGACCCTGGTCGCCGGGCCGGTGGCGCTGCCGACTCCGGCCGGAGTCGACCGGATCGACGTCGAAACCGCCGCCGAGATGGCCGAGGCGGTACTCGCCGCTTTGCCCTGCGATGCCGCCGTGCTGGTTGCCGCCGTCGCCGACTGGCGGGTGGAACCGGCGCCGGCCAAGCTCAAGAAAAGCGCCGGGCCGCCGCGGCTCGATTTCGTCGCGACCCGCGACATTTTGGCCGAGCTGTCCGCCCATCCCCACCGACCGCGGCTGCTGGTCGGGTTCGCCGCAGAGACCGACGCCGTTGCCGACAATGCCGCGGCGAAACGCCTCGCCAAGCGCGCCGACTGGATAGTCGCCAACGACGTTTCCGGTGAAGTGATGGGTGGGTCCCGCAACCGCGTCCATCTCGTCACCGCCGACGGTGTCGAGGACTGGCCCGAAGCCGCCAAGGAGGAGATCGCGCGCCGCCTCGTCGAGCGGATCGCCGCCGCGCTCGCCTAGCCGCAGGCCTTGCAGCCGGGGTCGGGCGGCATCCGGATCGGGCGCCAGGACAGCGTCGCTCCGTCGAACAGATGGATGGCGCCGGCGGCATCTTCGCCGATGCCGACGATCGCCCGGATCGCCATCAAGGCCGCGAAGCTGCCCACCGTGCCGGTGAGCGCGCCGAGCACGCCCAGCTCGGCGCAGCTGTCGCAATCGTCGGCATCGAACGCGTCGCCGACGAAGCAGCGGTAGCAGGGGCTTTCCCGAAACAGCCCGACCTGGCCCTGGAACATCACTGCCGCGGCCGAGACGAGGGGGATTTTCAACGCCACGCAAGCGTCGCTGACGGCAAGGCGGGTGGCGAAATTGTCGCTTCCGTCGAGCACCAGATCGTGATCGGCGAGCAGCTCGGCTGCATTGCCCGCTATGATCCGCTGACGCACCGCTATCGCCTCGACATGGCTGTTGAGCCGCCCGACGAACCCGGCGGCGAGCGCCGCCTTGGACTCGCCGACATCGGCTTCGCCGAACAAGGGCTGGCGCTGGAGGTTGGTGAGGTCGACCTTATCGTCGTCGATGATCGTCAGCCTGCCGACCCCCGCGCCGGCCAGCGCCGGGATCGCCGCGCAGCCGATGCCCCCGGCGCCGACCATCGCGACGCGCGCCGCCTTGAGTTTCTTCTGCCCCGCCCCGCCGACCTCGCGAAGCACGATGTGCCGCGCATAGCGCTCCAGCTCCTGGTCCGTAAGTTCAACCATTTTCAGGAATAGGGGCGATCACTGGCCCGTGCTTCCAAAGCCCCCGGCTCCGCGGCTCGTCTCCTCGAGGCTGTCGACTTCGACGAACTCCGCCTTGAGCACTGGCGCCGGGACCAGCTGGGCGATGCGCTCGCCGCGGCGCACCGCGAACGGCTCGCTGCCGAGATTGGCGAGGATCACCTTGACCTCGCCGCGATAGTCGCTGTCGATCGTTCCCGGCGTATTGAGGCAGGTGATGCCGTGCCTGAGCGCAAGGCCCGAGCGCGGCCGGACCTGCACCTCATAGCCGTCGGGAATGGCGATCGCGAAGCCGGTGGCGACCGCATGGCGCTCCCCGGGGGCGAGCGTCACATCCTCGGCCGCGACGACGTCGAGACCGGCGGCGCCCGGGGTCGCATAGGCTGGCAGCGGCAGGCCTTCGCCGTTGGGCAGGCGGGCGAGCCTGATCTCGATCATTTGGCCTTCCTCTTGGCGGCCTTCTTGCGCCCGCCCTTTTTGGCCGGCCCCTTGGCCGCCTTGGCGTCGATCCATTCGACCGCTTGGTCGAGCTCGACCGACTTGGGGTCGGTGCCCTTGGGCAAGGTCGCGTGGGTCGCGCCATCGCTGACATAGGGCCCGTAGCGCCCCTCCATGACCTTGATATCCTTGCCGCTTTGCGGATGGGCCCCGAGCACCGCAATCGGTTCGCGAGACGCGCCGCGCCCGCCCTTGGCGGCGGCGGCATCGGCAAGCTTCGCCACCGCGGCGTTCATGCCGGTCTCGAACACCTCCGCGGTCGAGCCCAGCCGGGCATATTTGCCGTCGTGCAGCAGATAGGGCCCATAACGGCCGATCGAGGCGGTGATCGGCTTGCCCGTCTCGGGATGCGCGCCGACCTCGCGCGGCAGCGACAGCAATTTTTCCGCCATCTCCAGCGTCAGTTCGTCGGTGGCGATGTCCTTCGGCACCGAGGCGCGCTTCGCCTCCTTGCCGTCGCCCTGCTGGACATAGGGGCCGAAGCGCCCGCTGCGCAGGCTGATGCCGTCGCCGAGCTCGACCGGACCGTCGCTCGCCGCGCCCTCGCCGGCGACCGCCTGGCCGAAATTCTGCGTGTAGCGGCATTCTGGATAGGCGGAGCAGGCGACGAACGCGCCGTAGCGGCCGCCGCGCAGACTGAGCTGGCCGGCGCCGCACGCCGGGCACAGCCGCGGGTCGCCGCCATCCTCGCGTTCGGGGTAGAGCCACGGAGCGAGGAACTCGTCGAGCGCGGCGGTGATCTCCGACGGCTTCTGCTCCATCACCTCGCCGGCCTTGGGCTTGAAGTCGCGCCAGAAGCCTTCGAGCAATTGCTGCCAGCCGGTGCGCCCGCCGGACACGTCGTCGAGCCCTTCCTCCAGCTCGGCGGTATAGTCGTAGCTCACATAGCGCTCGAAAAAGCGCTCGAGGAAGGCGGTGACCAGCCGGCCGCTTTCCTCCGGCACGAAGCGGGCCTTGTCGACGCGGACATACTCGCGGTCCTTGAGCGTCTGCAATGTCGCCGCATAGGTCGATGGCCGGCCGATGCCGAGCTCCTCGAGCCGCTTGACCAGGCTCGCTTCGGAATAGCGCGGCGGCGGCTGGGTGAAATGCTGGGTCGCCTCGACCGAGCGCTTGGCGGGCGCATCGCCGTTGCGCAACGCCGGCATGCGCGAGGCATCTTCGTCGTCCGCCTTCTCGTCCAGCCCTTCCTCGTAAAGTGCCAGAAAGCCGGGAAACAGCACCACTTGCCCGCTTGCTCGCAGAATCGCCCGGCCGGCGCCGTCGGCAAGTTCGACCGTCGTCCGTTCCAGCCGCGCCGACGCCATCTGGCTTGCCAGCGCGCGGTTGTAGATCAGCTCGTAGAGCCGGGCATGATCGCCCGACGCGGCGCGTGGGCGCGCGAAATCGGTCGGGCGGATCGCCTCATGCGCTTCCTGCGCATTTTTGAGCTTGCTGGTGTAGCGGCGCGGGCGATCGGGCACGTAACCGCTATCGTAACGGCTGGAGATCTCCCGCCGGGCGGCGCTGATCGCTTCCTCGGCCAGATCGACTCCGTCGGTCCGCATGTATGTGATCAGCCCGTCCTCGTAGAGCGACTGGGCGACCCGCATCGTGTGGCTGGCCGCAAAACTCAATTTGCGCGCCGCTTCCTGCTGCAGGGTCGAGGTGGTGAACGGCGGCGGCGGATTTCTGGCGAACGGCTTGGTCTCGACCGACGAGACGGTGAAGCGGCCGCTTTCGACCACTGCTTTGGCCCGGTCAGCCGCGCCCTTGTCGCCGATCGACAGCCGCTCGATCTTGTCGCCGTCGAACTGGACCAGCCGCGCCGAGAATTGCTGCCCGTCGGCCTCAAAGGTCGCCCCGACCTGCCAATATTCCTGGCTATCGAAAAGCTCGATCTCGCGCTCGCGGTCGACCACCAGCCGCAGCGCCACCGACTGGACCCGCCCGGCCGATTTCGCGCCGGGAAGCTTGCGCCACAGGATCGGCGACAGGGTGAAACCGACCAGATAGTCGAGCGCCCGGCGGGCGCGATAGGCATCGATCAAATCCTCGTCGAGCGCCCGCGGTCGCTTCATCGCCTCGAGCACCATCGACTTGGTGATGGCGTTGAACGTCACCCGCTCGACTATGTCGGGCAGCACCTTGCGCTTGCGCAGCACTTCCAGGACGTGCCAGCTGATCGCCTCCCCCTCCCGGTCGGGGTCGGTGGCGAGGATCAACGTGTCGGCGTTCCTCGCCTCGTCGGCGATGGCTTTCAATTGCCGCGCCTTGTCGGGGTAGGTTTCCCACAACATCGCGAAGCCGTCGTCCGGGTCGACCGAACCGTCCTTGGGCGGCAGGTCGCGGACATGGCCGTAGCTGGCCAGCACGCGATGCCCGGGGCCGAGATATTTCTCGATGGTTTTCGCCTTGGCCGGCGATTCGACGACTACCAGCTTCATAAGATTCGCAAATTCCCTCTCGTGTACGCGTATGAGGGTGCTGACCCTCCGCCTCTCCCGTCAAGCCCGTTGATGCGATGGGCCGCGAATGCTTAAGCCGAAGCCGATGACCGAGCTTCACACCGAACGCCTCGTCCTTCGCCGGGCGCGGCCCGACGATCTTGAGGCAATCCACGCGGTCCTCTCCGACGAGCGGACTATGCGCTACTGGTCGACCGGGCCGCACGCCGACCTCGACCAGACTCGGGCGTGGCTCGATTCGATGATTTTTTCCCCGCCAGAGGTTAGCGAGGATTTCGTCGTCACTCTGGACGGCGAGGTGATCGGCAAGCTTGGCGCGTTCCGGCTGCCCGAAATCGGCTTCATCCTTCGCTTCGACCGGTGGGGGAGCGGCTATGCGACCGAGGCGATCAGGGCCTTCCTCACCCATGTCTTCCAGCGCCCGGGCGTCGATCATCTCATCGCCGATGTCGATCCGCGCAATACAGCGTCGCTCGGCCTACTGCTTCGCCACGGTTTCGTCGAGACTGGCCGCGCGGCCGGCACCTGGCAGACCCATCTCGGTAGCTGCGACAGCGTCTATCTACGGCTCGACCGCGCCGCCTGGCTCAGCGCAGGCTGACCTTGCCGCCGGCGTGCCGGTCGAGCTTGCCGGCAAGGTCGAGCTCGAGCAGCGCCATCTGCACCGCCCCGCTCGGCGCACCCGACAGGCGTATGATCTCGTCGACCGGGACCGGTGAGGGACCGAGCAGATCCTCGACGATCGGCAGAGCGGCTTCGTCGCCGTCGAGCGGCTGCGGCTCGGGCAAATCATAGGGGGCGGGCGGTGAGGCGACCCGCGCGCCGAGCGGGTGCAGCTGCTCGATCACGTCGCTGGCGTTCTGGATCAGCGTCGCGCCGTCGCGAATCAGCCGGTTGCAGCCCTGGGCCCTGGGGTCGAGCGGCGAGCCCGGCACCGCCATCACCTCGCGGCCGGCTTCGGCCGCCAGCCGGGCGGTGATCAGCGATCCCGACCGCGGCGCCGCCTCGACCACCACCGTGCCGAGGGCGAGGCCGGCGATGATCCGGTTGCGATAGGGAAAATGCCGCGCCCTGGGCTCGGTGCCGGGCGGCATTTCGGCGAGCACCAGCCCGCGCTCGAACAACGCCTTCTGCCGCTCCTCATTCTCGGGCGGATAGAAAATGTCGATGCCGCCGGCGACGACCGCGATCGTGCCGCTGTCGAGCGCGCCGTCGTGCGCGGCGCTGTCGATTCCGCGCGCCAGCCCGGAAACCACCACCACCCCTTCCGCTCCGAGCCCGTGCGCCAGGCTTCGCGCCAGTCGGCAGGCCGCCGCGGAAGCGTTGCGCGCACCGACCATCGCCACCAGCGGCCGGTCTAGCAATGTGAGATCGCCCCGCGCAATCAGCAGCGGCGGCGCATCGTCCATTTCGGCGAGCAGCCTCGGATAAAGTCCCTGGCCGAGCACCAGGTATCGCGCGCCAAGCGCTTCGACCTTGTCGAACTCGGTCCGGGCGCTGTGCTCCGACGGGATTGCCGGCGCCTTGCCGCCGCCGCGGCGGGCGAGATCCGGGATCGCTACCAGCGCCGCCGATGCCGAGCCGAAGCGGGCGATCAGCTGGCGATAGGTGACCGGTCCGATCGACGACGACCGGATCAGCCGAATGCGATCGATCAGATCCTCGCTCAACCGCGACGCCTGCCGATTTTGGGCTCGGTGCCGGCCTTCATCCGATGCAGATTCTCGCGATGCTTCCAGATCACCAGCAAAGCGAAGCCGACCAGCATCGGGAACAAATTCTCCCGGCCGATCACGGCCGCGGCCACCGGCGCGCTGACCGCGGCGGCGATCCCGGCGAGCGAGGAAATTCGCGCCACCAGCAACACCGTCAGCCAGACGATCGCATAGGCCAGCGCCACCAGCGGCAGCAGTGCGATGAGGATTCCGAACAAAGTCGCGACTCCCTTGCCGCCCCTGAAGCCAAGCCAGATCGGGTAGAGATGGCCGATCAGCGCCCCGGCCGCGGCGAAGCTGCCGCTATGATCGAACAGGGCTTGAGCGATGAGTACCGCGGCGGTGCCCTTGAGCACATCGAGGGCCAGGGTCGCGGCGGCCAGCCCCGTGCGCCCGGTGCGCAGCACATTGGTCGCGCCAATGTTGCCCGAGCCGATCTTGCGGACGTCCCCCAGCCCGGCCATTCGCGTCAGCAGCGCGCCGAACGGGATCGAGCCGAACAGATAGCCGATCGCCAAGGCGAGAAGCAGATCGGTGGTCATTGGGCAGGTGGTAGCAGATGAAGGCGGTGGCGCAATTAGTCGTCATTGCGACCCCGGATCTAATCGGGGGCAAGCAATCCAGCATTGCGCAAATGGATTGCTTCGGCGCTTCGCTCCTCGCAATGACGACGAATGAACCCGGCCGCGCCCATCCTGTTCTTCGATTCCGGGGTCGGCGGGCTGTCGGTGCTGGAGCCGACGCGGGCGCTGCTGCCCAACGCGGCGATCGTCTATGCCGCCGACAGCGCCGGCTTTCCCTATGGCACGCGCAGCGAAGCGGAGATCGCGTCGCGGGTTCCGGCGCTGCTCGGGCGGCTGGTCGAGCGGTTCCGGCCGCGGCTGGCGGTGATCGCCTGCAACACCGCCTCGACCATCGCGCTCGATTCCGTCCGGGGCGCGCTCGACCTGCCGGTGGTCGGCACGGTACCGGCGATCAAACCGGCCGCGGAAATATCGAAAAGCCGGGTGATCGGCGTGCTCGGCACCGGCGCGACGGTCCGCCAGCGCTACGTCGACGACCTCGCGGCGCGCTTCGCCGGCGACTGCACGGTGATCCGCCACGGCTCGCCCGAACTGGTCGGGCTCGCCGAAGCCAAGCTGGCCGGCGAGGCGATCGCTGTCGCCGCGGTGCGATCGGCGGCGCTGCAGATGTTCGAGGCCGAGCGCGGCGACGAAATCGACGTGGTGGTGCTCGCCTGCACCCATTTCCCGCTACTCGGCGAGGAGCTGCGTGCCGCTTTCCCCGGTGTCGAATGGATCGACGGCGGCCCCGGCATCGCCCGCCGAATCGCCTGGCTGACTCGCGATCAGCCCTGGCCGAACCGGCGTCCGAAGGGGATCGCGCTGTTCACCGGCGGGCCGACCGGGACCGGTCTCACCAGCGCGCTTGCCGCCTACGGCCTCGACGAGGTGCAGACGCTCTGACTTGTTGCGAGTCGTTCGCATTGGAAATCGCCGGCAGGCGGCGTTAAGGCGGCGATGGGCGAGGAAACACACGCAAAACCGTGGATTACGACAGCATCTTCAAGGCCGCGATCGAGCGACTTCACGACGAAGGCCGCTACCGCGTGTTCATCGACATTTTGCGCACCAAGGGCAGCTTCCCCAACGCGCAATGCTTCGCCGGCCACAACGGCCCGAAGCCGATCACCGTCTGGTGCTCCAACGACTATCTCGGCATGGGTCAGAACCCGCTGGTGGTCGCAGCGATGGAGACGGCGCTGCACGAGGTCGGCGCCGGCTCGGGCGGCACCCGCAACATCGGCGGCAACACCCATTATCACATCCAGCTTGAGGCCGAGCTCGCCGCGCTTCACGGCAAGCAAGCGGCTTTATTGTTCACCTCGGGCTATGTGTCGAACGAAGCGGCGCTGTCGACGCTCGGCAAGCTGCTCCCCGGCTGCGTCATCTTCTCCGACGAATTGAACCACGCCTCGATGATCGCCGGAATCAAGAATTCGGGCTGCGAGAAGCGCGTCTTTCGCCACAACGACCTCGATCACCTCGAGCAATTGCTGCGCGAGGAGGACCCCGAAACGCCGAAGCTGATCGCCTTCGAAAGCGTCTATTCGATGGACGGCGACATCGCCCCGATCGCCGAAATCTGCGACCTTGCCGACCGCTACGGAGCGCTGACCTACCTCGACGAGGTGCACGCGGTCGGCATGTACGGGGCGCATGGCGGCGGCATTTCGGAGCGCGACGGGCTGGCTCACCGGGTGACGATAATCGAGGGCACGCTCGGCAAGGCGTTCGGTATCATGGGCGGCTATGTCGCGGCGGACAGGATGATCATCGACTGTATCCGCAGCTACGCGCCCGGCTTCATCTTCACCACCTCGCTGTCGCCGGTGCTGGTCGCCGGCGCGCTGGCCAGCGTCCGCCACCTCAAGCAGTCGAACGCGGAGCGCGAGGCGCAACAGGCGTCGGCGGCGATGCTCAAGCAACGGTTCATCGCCGCGCGGCTGCCGCTGATGCCGAGCGTCACCCATATCGTGCCGCTGCTGGTCGGCTGCCCGATCATGGCCAAGCGGATCAGCGACATATTGCTCGCCGAATACGGCCTCTACGTTCAGCCGATCAATTATCCGACCGTGCCGCGCGGCACCGAGCGTCTGCGTTTCACCCCCGGCCCGCACCACAGTGCCGCGATGATGGACGAGCTGACCGAGGCGCTGATCGAGGTCTGGGACCGGCTGGAGATGCGGCTGGCGGCCTAGCGGCTTGCGGAGGCCTGCGCCGCCGCCTTCAAATAGGGCATGGGATCGACCAGATCGAAACCAGGAGTCGTCTCGACGAGATGGTCGAGCCAATATTTGTGGCCGCCGCCAACGACCACTAGCACGCGATCGCCTGGACGAGCGATTGCCATCAGCTTGGCGAACATTTTGGCATTGCGCATGAACCAGTAACCGTTGAGCTCCGCTCCCGGCTGGCGATCGCCATCGCCGATTTCCAGCAACCCGTAATATGCCAGCCCGTGCATTTGCCGAAGCTCGTCGCGCCGGTTTTGTGTCTGGAGCAGTTCGGATATGCTGCTTTCGGGCTGTGCTTTTTCCAGCGCCTCGGCCATCCGGCGCACCTCGGCCATGATCGCCATGATCTTGTCTGTCTGCCCGCTCTCCTCCGCAAAGGCGCGGACCGCGCCTAACGGAAAATAGTCCGGCTCATCGTCATCCGGCTGCTCGTCGAAGCCGTACACGGCTGCATGGCCCATGCGGCGGGCGAGGCGATAACCGATCTGAATTCGCTCGCTCGCCTCAGTGGCCAGCATCTCGGGACGAAATTCGCGATAGGACTGAAGCTCGAAATCCGGTCCCTCGGCTTGCTGCTCGACGACGATGCGGGTCGGCTTGAACTCCGCCAGCGCATCTGCGACGGCTTCGAGTTCGCTCTGGCGCTGCGGCGTCAACACGCTTTCGGAGCGAATATTGACCACGTCCAGCCCGGGATTGGCGAAGTGGTAGGTGCCGAGAACCATCACTTCGACGGGCTCCGGCGATTGTGCCGCCGCCGGGTTGGCCATGCCCAAGACCATCGCCGCGAATGTAAGTAGCCAACGCATCCCGCTCTCCTCAACGTTGGCAACAGGAATAGCGAACTCGGAACCGTCGGCAAGCACGAGGCTGGCGAATCTCCAGCGCATCGCCTAGTCACCGGCCATGCGCATCGCCCTCGCCGCCGATCATGCCGGATATCAGCTGAAAGACGAGCTCGCCGCCTGGCTCTCCGAGCAAGGTCATGTCGTCACCGACCTCGGCACCAACGCTGGCGGCAGCGTCGATTATCCCGATTTCGGCGCCAAGCTGGCGCGCAGCGTCGGCTCGGGCGAGGCGGAGCGCGGAATCGCAGTCTGCGGCTCGGGCATCGGCATCTCGATTGCCGTCAACCGCGATCCGCGCTGCCGCTGCGCGCGGGTCGACGATCCCCTGTCGGCGGCGCTGGCCCGCGAGCATAATGATGCCAATGTGCTGGCGATGGGCGCGCGACTGATCGGAGCCGACATGGCCAAGGCCTGCGTCGCCTCCTTCCTCGGCACCGATTTCGCCGGCGGCCGGCACCAGCGCCGCGTCGACCAGCTTTCCAAACTCCTGCAGGACAGCGACTGATGGCATCCGCGCCCGGGCTTACCCGTGTACAGCCCCAGGGCTTCTTCACTCGCGGTCTCGCCGAGGCCGATCCGGCGATCGAGAATGCGATCCACCTGGAACTCGTCCGGCAACAGGAAAAGATCGAGCTGATCGCTTCGGAGAACATTGTCTCTCGCGCAGTGCTGGAAGCGCAGGGCTCGGTGCTGACCAACAAATATGCCGAGGGCTATCCGGGCAAGCGCTATTACGGCGGGTGCGAATATGTCGACATAGTCGAAACACTGGCGATCGAGCGCGCCAGGCAGCTGTTCGGCGCAGGCTTCGCCAACGTCCAGCCGAACAGCGGCAGCCAAATGAACCAGGCCGTGTTCCTCGCTTTGCTGCAGCCCGGCGACAAGTTCATGGGCCTCGACCTTAACGCCGGGGGGCATCTGACCCATGGGTCGCCGGTCAACATGTCCGGCAAGTGGTTCCACCCCGTCGCATATGGCGTCCGCCCCGACGACCATCTGATCGACATGGACGAGGTAGCCAAGATCGCCCGCCGCGAGAAGCCAAAGCTGATCATTGCCGGCGGCACCGCCTATTCGCGCCTCTGGGATTTCGCCCGGTTCCGCGAAATCGCCGATGAGGTCGGCGCCTATCTAATGGTCGACATGGCCCATTTCGCGGGGCTGGTCGCCGGCGGCGTCCATCCCAACCCGGTCCCTCACGCGCACGTCACCACGACAACCACGCACAAATCACTGCGCGGCCCACGAGGCGGCTTGATCCTGGCCAACGACGAAGCCATCGCCAAGAAGATGAATTCAGCCGTCTTTCCGGGCCTTCAGGGCGGGCCCTTAATGCATGTCATCGCCGCCAAGGCCGTCGCTTTTCAGGAAGCGCTACAGCCCGAATTCAAGACCTATGCCGCCAGCGTCGTCGCCAATGCCCGGACGCTGGCGGCGTCGCTCCAGGTCGCGGGCCTGGACATCGTCTCCGGCGGAACCGACAACCATCTGATGCTGGTCGACTTGAGGCCCAAGCAGGCCAAGGGCAAGCATGCCGAGAAGGCGCTCGACCGGGCATCGATCACCTGCAACAAGAACGGCATCCCGTTCGATCCCGAAAAGCCTTTCGTCACCTCCGGCATTCGCCTCGGCACTCCGGCCGGGACGACGCGCGGCTTCGGCGAGGCCGAATTCCGGGAGATCGGCGGCATGATCGGCGAAGTGGTCGAGGGGCTGCGCAAGAATGGCGAAGCCGGCGACGGTCAGGTCGAACAGTCGGTCGCATCCCGCGTGCGCGCGCTGTGCGCCCGATTCCCGATCTACCAGGGCTAGATGATGCTTTCCCTTGCTTGCTGTGCCAGCCGGACTTCGGACGAGAGCTGATGCGCTGCCCGTTCTGCGCGCATGAGGACAGCCAGGTGAAGGACAGCCGCCCGTCCGAGGACGGGGCGGCGATCCGCCGCCGGCGCCAATGCGAAGCATGCGGCGCGCGCTTCACCACCTTCGAGCGGGTCCAGCTGCGCGAGCTCACCGTCGTCAAGAAGACCGGCGAGCGCGAGCCGTTCGACCGAACCAAGCTCGAACGCTCGATCGCCATCGCCTGCCGCAAGCGCGAGATCGCGCCCGACCGCATCGACCGGCTGATCTCGTCGATCCAGCGCCAGCTCGAAACGCGCGGCGACGAGGTCGCGGCAAGCGCGATCGGCGAGGCGGTGATGGACGGGCTGAAAGCGATGGACCATGTCGCCTACATAAGATTCGCCAGCGTCTACAAGGACTTCACCGAGCCCGGCGACTTCGCCGAAATCGCCGGCGCGGTGGGGGAAACGGAACAGTGACCCGGCCCCGCTCCGTTCGTGTCGAGCAAGCTTCGAGCGAAGCCGAGAAGCGGCGTCGAGACAGTTGAGCGATGGCCTTCTGGACCTATGTCCTGCGCTGCGCGGACGGGAGTTATTACACCGGCCACAGCGACGATCTCGAACGCCGCATCGCGGAGCATCAATCCGGCGAGATCCAAGGCTATACGCAGAGGCGACGGCCGGTTGAGTTGATGTGGTCCGAAAGTTTCGCGACCCGCGAAGAAGCGCTTTCGGCCGAACTGCAGATCAAGGACTGGTCGCGTGCCAAGAAAGAGGCGCTGTTCCGCGGCGACTGGGGAGCGCTTAGCGAGGCTGCCAGGCCGCCCGCGCGGCGAACTTCTCGACACGATGTCTCGACGAGCTCGACATCTGCTCGAAACGAACGGGGGAGTGCAAACCCATCCGTTCATGTCGAGCCAGCGTCGAGCACAGCCGAGACGCGCCGTCGAGACAGCAAGCCAATCATCGTCCTGGTCCGCCCGCAACTGGGCCAGAACATCGGCAAGGCGGCGCGGGCGATGCTCAATTTCGGGCTTACCGAGATGCGGCTGGTGGCGCCGCGCGACGGCTGGCCCAACCCGGATGCCGGCCCGTCGGCAGCCGGCGCCGATGTCGTGCTCGAGCAGGCGCAGGTGTTCGCCACCGCGCGGCAAGCGATCGCCGACTGCGCGACGGTCTATGCCTCGACCGTGCGCCGCCGCGAACTGGCGATTCCGGTCGTCGCTCCCGAAGCGATGGCCAAGGCAATCCACCGATCGAAGACCCGCTCGGCGATCCTGTTCGGGCCCGAGCGCGCGGGCCTCGAAACAGACGTGGTGGCGCTCGCCAGCGCCATCGTCACGGTGCCGGTCAACCCCGAGTTCGGATCCTTGAACCTCGCCCAGGCGGTGATTCTGCTCGCTTACGAATGGTCGAAAGGCGCCGCGCTCGCCCAGCCGCCGGCAAAGGAGCTGGAGAGTGCGGCGCCGCATGGCGAGCTCGAAGGGCTGATTCAGCAGCTCGACCGGGCGCTGGTCGACCAGGGCTATTTCCATCCCCCCGAGCGCAGCACAGCGACGCGCAACACGCTTCGCGCGATCTTCACCAAGCCCGGCTGGTCGTCGCGCGAGATCAAGGCGGTGCGCGGGGTCATCCGCTCGCTGGTTTCGCCCGCCCGGCGCCGCGGCGGAAAACCGCCGCCAGCTTGACCGTCCGGCCGGGCTCGGCTAGGCGCGCCGCTCGCAATTGGCTCCGCATTCCCGGTGAAGCGGCGGCCGCGTCAGGTGCCCCTCGACAAGTTCGGGACAGGCAAGGCCTGGCGGTGCGGGCCCGGGACATTGGCAAAACGCGAATTGGAGTAACCTGCATGTCGAAGCGCTCAAGCGCCAAATATAAGCTCGACCGCCGGATGGGCGAGAATGTCTTCGGACGCCCCAAAAGCCCGGTAAACCGCCGCGAATATGGCCCCGGCCAGCACGGCCAGCGCCGCAAGGGCAAGGTCTCGGACTTCGGCATCCAGCTGCGCGCCAAGCAGAAGCTCAAGGGCTATTACGGCGACGTCACCGAAAAGCAGTTCAAGCAGACCTT
>CAYUWJ010000034.1:0-14914 GCA_964448315.1 uncultured Sphingomonas sp.
GCGGCTGCCGAGCTTCATCGCCGAGCCCTTGCCGAAGGCGCGGTCGATCTGCGCCAACGCCGCCTCGAGTGCCTTCTGCCTGTCCATGCTGCCCGATCCCAACGTATTTGCGACGACTTTCAGCTGCGCTGCCATGGCCCCATTCCTTTCGTCAAATCCGCACCGACATCAGCGGCCGATCACCGCTCGCCGGAAACAGCTCTGTACAGTGTTTGTTCACGGAGAACAAGTAGGGAACGAAATCACTTCCCCGGTGCCAGAACAGCGTCCAGCGCCTCGCCCATCGCCTCCCGGAATTCGGAGCGCTGATAGATGTCGTTGTGGCCTGCGCGGGCGATTGTCCGGTCATGAACGAGATTCGGGACGACTGCGCGCAGCGCCGCGGTTCGGCGCGGCGGGATGATCTCGTCGCGCTCGGCGGCGACGATCGCGACCGGCACTTGACTGCCTTCGAGAAAGCCGGCCGCATTCAGCTCATGTTTGAACAACGGGCCGACCGGCAACCACGGGTAAAGTTCGCTCGCGACCGCTTTTAGCGAATCGAACGGCGTGACCAGCACCAGCCCGTCGATTTCGCCGCGCTTGGCCAGGCTGGCGGCGACGCCGCTGCCGATGCTGAAGCCGACCGCGACTATGCGCTCCGGCTTGACCCGCTCGATCGCGGCATCGAGCACCAGCGGCGCGTCGTCGAGCAGCGCCTTGGCGGAGGGTTTCCCGGTCGAAGGGCGATAACCGCGATAGTGGAAGGCCACGACGTGAGCCTGCGGATAGAGTTCGTGCAAAAAGGATCCGATGTCCTCGCCGTTCCAGGCGTTGCCGCCGAATCCCAGGACAAGCGTGCGCGGGGCTTCCGCTGCGCCAAGCGGCGGGACATGGATGCCGTGCAGACGCTCGCCGTCCGAAGTTTCGAGATTGATTCGTCCCGAGCCGGGCGGAAGCGGCCCCGGCGGCGCCACCGCGTGCACCGGAAAGATCAGATCGTCTTGCGAAAACGCCATCACGGCAAGGAACGCGATGGGCAGCAGAAGGAATGCAAGCAATAGCCCATAGGGGCTGGAGCGGCGTCGGCGGGCGATCGCCGGGCTATGCGGCAAGCGCCGCGTCGAGCGCCGGAGTTACCCGATCGACGGTATAGGGCTTCTCGATCACCGGGACGTTGTCGAATTCCGGCGGCGGCGGGTCGACGTGGCCGCCGGTGGCGATGACGAACGGAATCCCCTGCTCGCGCAGCCGCAATGCGACCGGCCACACATTTTCGCCCTTCAGATTGACGTCCAAAATGGCCAGGTCGAAGCCGCCCTTGTCGGCGGCGCTCAAGGCGTCGCTGACACTGTCGCAGGTCGCCTGAATGCTGTGCCCGAGCGATTCGAGGAAATCCTCGAGCATCATCGCGATCAGCGGTTCGTCCTCGACAATCAGGATGGATTGCGGTTTTGGCATGAACGCTCGCATAAAGCCCGGTTTCGGAAGAGAAAAGACTTATTTGGGAGCGACCGCCCGGCGGGCCGCTTCAGCAAGCTCCTGAACCGAGAAGGGCTTGGGCAGGAAGGCGACCTTGTCGATGTCGATCGATTTGCGGAGCTGCTCCTCGGCATAGCCCGACATGAACAGGATCGGCAGGTCGGGACGGCTCAGCCTCGCCTCGCGGACCATCGTCGGACCGTCCATCTCGGGCATGACGACGTCGGTGATCAGCAGCACCACCTCCTCGCCGCGATCGAGGACTTCCAGCGCCTCCTGGCCGTTGCTGGCGGTAATCACCTTGTAGCCATGCCGGGTCAGCGCCCGCTCGGCGACCGTCCGGACCATCGGCTCGTCCTCGACCAAAAGCACGGTGCCGCTGCCCCACAGCTCATTTTCCTTCGGCTTTGACGGCCGGCGCGCCTTGCTCGCCGATTCCTCGACCCGGTACACCGGCAGGTAGATGACGAAACGGGTGCCTTCGCCTGATTTGGAATCGGCGAAGATGAAGCCGCCGGACTGCTTGACGATGCCGTAGACGGTCGACAGGCCGAGACCAGTGCCCTTGCCCACCTCCTTGGTGGTGAAGAAGGGCTCGAAGACCTTGCCGAGGATGTTCGCCGGGATGCCGCTGCCGGTGTCGCTGACCGACAGTGCGCTATAATCGGCGATCGGCAATATTTCGGATCCGAGCTCGGCAACCTGGTCGGCGAGGACGGCGTAGGTCTGGATGGTCAGGGTGCCGCCACCGGTCGCCGCCATCGCGTCGCGCGCATTGACCGCGAGGTTGACGATCACCTGTTCGAGCTGGCCGGGATCGGCGCGGACCGGCCCCAGGCTGCGGCCGTGCTTCACCACCAGCTGTACGGTCTCACCCAGCAGCCGCTTCAACAGATGCGACACTTCAGAAACCACGTCCGGTAGCTGCAGCACCTGCGGCCGCAAGGTCTGCTGGCGCGAGAAGGCCAAGAGCTGCCGGGTCAGGCCGGCGGCGCGGTTGGAATTGCTCTTGATCTGCTGGATGTCGTCGTAATCGCTGTCGCCGGGCGTATGGCGCATCAGCATCAGGTCGCAATGGCCGATGATCGCGGTCAGGATATTGTTGAAGTCGTGCGCCACTCCGCCAGCCAGCTGTCCGACCGCCTGCATCTTGGTCGCCTGGGCGATCTGACGCTTGAGCTTGGCCTCCTCGCTATTGTCCTTGAGCAACAGCAGCACCGCCGCCTCACCGAGACCGCGAAGGCCGGCGACGGTCATCGCCACGGGCTCGGCGGGGTCGCGGGCCAGGCGGACCGCGAGATCGCCGGACATCGCCGGGCCGCGGGCATTACGGCGCACGGCGTCCGCGACCGCAGCCTTATCCTCCTTGACCACCAGGTCGCCGGGATAGACCGGCTTCGCCGAACCCTTGATCCCGCCGGCGGTTCGGAACGCCTGGTTCATCGTCAGGAAGCGTCCGTCCCGGTCGGCCAGCGCAAGGCCGATCGGAAGCATGTCGAGCAAGGCCTGGAGATGGGCCGAGCTTGCCAGCGAGATGGATTCGGGACTGTCGAACAACAGGAAAGTGCCGGGCCCGCCGGGATCGTCCGAATCGACCGGGATGTGGACCGCCCGCATCGCCTGGCCCGATTCGCCTTCGGCGGCGACCTGGAACTGTCCGTCATCGGTCAGCACGACAAGCTCGGCGAACCGCGGCTTGTCGCCCTCGCCGGTCGGGCTAGCCGCCATTGCCCGGTCGGTGAACAGCCGGTTGGCGGCGATCAGTCCGCCGTTGCCATCGACCAGCGCCGCAAGCACGCCGGCGCGGCCGAGCTGCTCGCCGGTGACGCCGGCTACGCTTTGGGCGGCGGCGGCCAGTGGTGACGGCCGGGGGGAGTCCGGAAACCGCCACAGCAAATGATCGCCGCTGAGTCCCGCGAGCTGCACCTCAACCGCCGCCGTGCCGGCGATCGTCGACACTCCGGCAACGCAGCTGGCGCCGTCGCGCCAGGCCAGGGAGACCGCTGCCTGGAGCGAATCCGAGGACTCCGCGTCGGCCGCGAGGCTGAACGGCGGCGTCGCTCCAAATCTTTCCCGATAGACGGTGTTGGCAACCAGCAGCGTTCCGTCAGCCGACGTGATCGCCGCCGATTCCGAACATAAGGCGAGCGACGATCCGACCAGCGAGAAGTCGGGCGATCCCGCTAGCGATTCCGTCGGCGCGGGCGCCGATCGCTCCTTTCGCCACGTTGCCAGCCCGATAACGCCCAGCCCGACCAGCAGAACCAGCCCGGCGGCAAGCAGCATGCCGCCCATCCACAGCAACGCCGCGGCGGTCATCGCCAGAGCGGCGCCGATCACCGGGAGCAGCCAGCGATCCGCGGCCCCGTCCGGGCCGATCGCGATATCTGGCAGTTCCTGGTGAAACATCGCTACCAGACGCGGACGCGTTGCTCGGGCGGAAGATAGAGTGCCTGCCCGGGCTCAACGGAAAAGGCGGAGTACCAGGGGTCGAGATTGCGCGCCACATAGGGCCGGAAGTGGCCCGGCGAGTGCGGCCCGGTGACCAGCTGCCGCTTGAGCGCCGCCTCGCGATACTTCATCCGCCAGATCTGGGCATGGCCGAGGAAAAAACGCTGGTCGCCGGTAAACCCTTCGAGCACCGGCGCCTCGCTGCCGCCCAGCGACAGGCGATAGGCGTCGTGGGCGACGAGCAGGCCGGCAAGGTCGGCGATATTCTCGCCGAGCGCCAGCCGGCCGTTGATGAAGGTGCCGCTCAGCGGCTCATAGGCGCTATACTGGTCGGCGAGCTGGGTCGCGTAAACCTCGAACGCCGCGACGTCAGCCGGAGTCCACCAGTCGGTCAGCCGCCCCATCGGGTCATATTTGCGGCCCTGGTCGTCGAAGTGGTGGCTGATCTCATGGCCGATGACGGCGCCGATCCCGCCATAATTGATCGCATCGTCGGCGTTGGGATCGAAGAACGGCGGCTGCAATATGGCGGCCGGGAAGACGATCTCGTTCATCGTCGGGTTGGCGTAGGCGTTGACCGTCATCGGCGTCATGAACCACTCGTCGCGGTCGACCGGCTTGCCGAGCTTGTCGAGCTCGCGCCGATATTCGAACGCCCCCGCACGCTGGAAATTGCCGTAGGCGTCGCCGCTCTCGATGCTCAGCGGCGCATAGTCGATCCACTCGTCCGGATAGCCGATCTTGGCGCGGAAGCTGGCCAGCTTCGCGCGCGCCTTCACCCTGGTTTCCGCGGTCATCCACGGCAAGTTGGCGAGGCGCGTATCCATCGCGGCGATGATGTTGGTGACCAGCTCGTCGGCCTTGGCCTTGGTCTCCGGCGGGAAATGCCTGGCGACGTAAAGCTCGCCCACCGCCTCGCCGAGCGAACCGTTGACGGCATTGACGCCCCGCTTCCAGCGTTCCTCGATCTGAGGCGTGCCGGACAATACGCGTCCATCGAAGTCGAACCGTTCGTCGGCGAAGGCCTTGGGCAGGACTCTCGCGGCATCGCGCGCCGTATGCAGCGTCGCCCAGTCGGTCAGCACCTGCAGCGGAGTGTCGGCAATCACCTTCGCCATGCCGGTGAAGGCGCTTGGCTGCGAAACGATGAAATCCTGCTGGGCACCGAGGCCGGCGCCGTCGAGATAGGCGTTCCAGTCGAAGCCCGGCGCCTTTTGCGCGAGGTCGGCCTTGGCCCATTTGTTGTAGGTCTTGTCGTCGTCGCGGCTCTCGACCCGGGTCCAGTGGACTTGCGCGAACTTCTTCTCGAGCTCGAAGATGGCACTGGCCTTGGCCGCGGCCTGGGCCTGGGGGACGCCGGTCAGCATCAGCATGTTGGCGGCGTGAGTGAGATATTTGGTGCGCGCGTCGACCAGCTTGGCGTCGTCGGAAAGATAATAGTCGCGATCGGGCATGCCGAGGCCGCCCTGAAGGAAGATCGGGATGTAGCGATCCGGCGCCTTGGCATCCTGGTTGATGTAGAACGGGAACAGCGACGGGCCGAAGCCGTCGAGCGATGCGCCCAGTGCGCGGGCGAAGTCGGACTTGCTTTGCGCCGCCACGAAAGGTGCAAGATCCTGCGTCAGCGGTGCGGCCCCGCGGGCTTCGATCGCAGCTTCGTCCATGAAGGCGTTGTAGAAATCGCCGACTTTCTGCGCGTTGGTTCCGGCGGCGGCGGCGCTGCGGGCAGACTCTTCGATGATCGCGCGGGTGCGCTCGCGCGACAATTCGTCGAGGCTGTTGAACATGCCGTAGGACGAGCGGTCGGCCGGGATTTCCAGGGTGCGAAGATAGGTGCCGTTGGCGAACTGCACCCAATCCTCTCCCGGTGCGACCGAGCGGTCCATTCCGGAAACGTCGAAGCCGAAGCTGCCGATCTCCGGCTCGCGTTCGGGAATGGGGGCGACCGGAGCCGGCACCGCCGCCGGCTGAGCCGGCGCGATCGGCGCTACCGGCGCACTTTGGGTCGCGCAGCCGCCAAGGATCGTCCCGGCGGCGAGAAGCACTATCAATCGAGTCATCATTATCTCCGAATGTCGGTTGCGGACCCGCGGGATGCGCGAATCACTCGGCAATCTCTCCACGCTGAGTCCATTTGCGGCCGACCCACCAGCGCCATGCGACGAGCGACACCCAATATCCTACGAACGCGAAAACGGCGCCGATTATGGCCAGTCCGCACACCAGCGCCGGCGCGGCCGACGACAGCAGCCATCCCAGCCAGCCGCCGAACCCCGCGCCGGACGCGCGAAGCGCTTCGAACGCGGCGAGATCGGCGTGGAATCCGAGCTGGTTGCCGACATTGATCGCCGCGACCAGGAAGAAGGGCGTCGTCGCCGGGTTCGACAGGAAGGTCATCGCCGCGGCGATCGGGATGTTGGCGCGGAACGGCGCCGAGGCCAGCGCGGCGCCGATGATCTGAAGTCCCGGAACCATCAGGAAAATCCCGATGAACAGTCCGACCGCCACTCCGCGCGGGACCGAACGGCGGGTGAAGCGCCACAGGTCGGACCGCCGCACCCGCTGCCCGAACGGTCGGATCCAGCGGCTTTCCAGCACCTGCTCGCGCGATGGCGCGTGGCGGTGCATGAAGCTTCGGACGAATGTCGCGAAGTCAGCCATGCTGTCTCAGCAGCCGGCCCTGCTCACGCTTCCAGTCGCGCTCCTTTTCGGTTTCGCGCTTGTCGTGCATCTTCTTGCCTCGTGCCAGCGCCAGTTCGAGCTTTGCCCGGCCGCTGGTGTTGAAATAGATCGACAATGGCACCAGCGTCAGCCCCTGACGCGTCACCGCTCCCTGCAACTTGGCGATTTCCCGCCCTTTGAGCAATAGCTTGCGCGGCCGCCGCGGCTCGTGGTTGAGGCGGTTGCCGTGGCTGTACTCGGGGATGTGGCTGTTGATCAGCCAGACCTCGTCGCCGTCGACGGTCGCATAGCTTTCGGCGATAGACCCCTCGCCCTGGCGCAGCGCCTTGACCTCGGTACCGGCGAGCTGGATGCCGGCCTCGAACCGTTCCTCGACGAAATAATCGTACCGCGCCCGCCGGTTCTCGGCGACGACCTTCTGCTTGTCGAACGGAGAAGAGAGAGGCTTGGGCATGGGAAAGGCCAGTTAGGCGGGATGGGAGACTTTCGGAAGGGCTCCAGCAATGGTGGAGCCCGGAGCAGACACCCGCTCAGAGCAACCCCGCATGCTCCAGCGCCGCATCGACTCCCCGCTTCGATGCCTCCGACGGCTCGGTCAGCGGAAGTCGCAGTTCGGTCGGGAAGCCGGGGCGGACCCGCGACAGCGCATATTTGGCCGGTCCCGGCGACGCGTCCGAGAACATCGCCGCATGGAGCGGATAGAGCCGATCCTGAAGTTCGAGCGCTGTGTCCCAGTCGCGCGCCAAAGTCGCCTTCTGAAACTCGGCGCACAGCTTCGGCGCGACATTGGCGGTCACCGAGATGCAGCCGACGCCGCCCATCGCGTTGAATCCAAGCGCCATGTCGTCATTGCCCGACAACTGGCAAAAGTCCGTGCCGCAAGCCAGCCGCTGCGCCGTCACCCGCGCCAGATTGCCGGTTGCGTCCTTGACTCCGACGATGGTCGGCAGCCGGGCAATGTCGGCCAGCGTTTCGACGTTAATGTCGGCGACCGTCCGCGATGGCACATTATAGACGATGATCGGCAGGTCGGAGCTGTCCGCGATCGCCCTGAAGTGGGCGGCGATCCCGGCCTGGCTCGGCTTGTTGTAATAGGGCACGACGATCAGCGCCGCGTCCGCCCCTGCGTCCGCCGCCGCCTTGGTTCGCTCGATCGAGGCCGCGGTCGAATAGCTGCCGCAGCCGGCGATCACCGGAACCCGGCCGCGCGCCTGCTCGACGACCAGCGCGATGAGCTGGCGATGCTCGTCCGAACTGAGCGTCGCGACCTCGCCGGTGGTGCCGCACGGGACCAATCCGCTCGATCCTTCGTCGATCTGCCAGTCAATCAGCGCTCGGACCATCGCAACATTGACTCGTCCTGCCGCAAAAGGAGTCACAAGTGCCGGAATTGAACCGGAAAACATGGTTTTACTCCTTCACGGATAATAGCAGCGGGCTTAGGCTCAAGCACGACGTTCAGCGATTGATAAGGACCCCTCAGGCAATATGTCCAGCATGAGAAAAGCCGTTTTGTTCTTGATTCCGACTTTGCTGGGCACCGCCGCCTTCGCTTCGACCCAGAGCGGCAAGCTGAATTTGGCGCCGCGCGCTGCTCCGGAGATACAGCTTGCCCAGGCGGCCTCGGTGCGGTCCCCTGTCCAGGCCGCCCAGCCGCGAGCCACCGCCGATGTCAGCTATGCGCTCGCCGACTGGCGACGCCTGCGCCAGGGCGGCAACTACAGCTTCAACGATTATGCGCGCTTCCTGATCTACAACGTCGGCTGGCCGGACGAACCGGCAATGCGCCGAGCGGCCGAGCGGTCGATGCGCCCCGGCGAATCCCCGGCGACGGTCCTCGCCTTTTTCGCTGCCAAGCCGCCGCAGTCGGGCAACGGCCACGCCCGGCTGGCCGAGGCGCTCAGCGCCAGCGGCCGCCACAATGAAGCGATCGCCGCGGCCAAGAGTGCCTGGGCGGCGCCGGACCTTGGCGGCACCAATGAAACCGCGCTTTACGCGCGCTTCGGTGGATATCTGAACTGGCAGGACCATGAGCGGCGAGCCGACGCGCTATTGTTCGACAAGCAGCCGCGCGAGGCATACCGCTTTCTCGGGCTGACGACTCCCGCCCGTCGCCCGGTGTTCTCGGCCCGGATTGCGATGCAGACGCGGGCGCCCGATTCGGAAAATCACTGGCGCTCGGTGGCCCACCGGGCAGGCGCCGATGCCGGCCTGCTGATGGACCGTCTGCGCTATCTTCGCGACGGCGGCAACGAGGCCGCCGCTCACTGGCTTGCCGCGCAGCCGCACAATTTCACCGAGCGTCCGGCCGACCCCGACCGCTTTTTCGAGATGCTGCTGCTGGTTGCCCGAAGCGCCGCCGACGCCCGGCAATGGGTGACGGCACACAACATCGCCCGCCAGGTCGATGACGCCTTTCCCGCCGGCACCGACATGACGGCCCAATCCTATGGCGTGCGCGACAAATATACCTCGCTGACATGGCTCGCCGGGACCGCCGCCCATTCGGCCGGACGGCCCGCCGACGCGATCGGCCAGTTCGTCCGCTACGCCAACGGCGGCAAGTCGCTGCAGGTAACGACCAAGGGCTATTACTGGGCCGGTCAGGCGGCGATGGCCGCCGGACGCGCCGCCGAGGCGAGCAATTATTTCAATCGCGCGGCCTTCTATCCCGAACTGTTCTACGGCCAGCTCGCGCTCGAACGGATGGGACGCCCGGTACCGGCGCCGCCGGCGATGCCGATGCAGGCTGTAACCAGCGCCCAGCGCCAGGCCTTCCACGCCAACTCGCTGGTCCGCGCCACGCGCCAGCTCGGCCAGCAGGGTCGCCGAGACGAGCAGGCGCTGTTCGTCAGGGCGCTGGCGGAATCGCTCAACACCGACCAACAACGGATTCTCGCGACCGAGCTTGCTCAGCATATCCACCGCCAGGACCTGGCGGTGTGGACGGCGCGCGCGTCGCGCAACAACGGCTCGCCCTTCTATGTCCTGCAGGCGTTCCCGACCCATGCTTCGGGCGTGCCCGGCGTGCCGGGCGGCCGTCTGTGGTCGCTGACCCACGGCATCACCCGGCAGGAAAGCTCGTTCGACATGAGCGCCGTCAGCCACGCCGGTGCGCGCGGGATGATGCAGCTGATGCTGCCGACGGCGCGCGAGCAGGCGGGCAAGATGGGCGTGCCCTACAACGCCGGACGGCTCACCAGCGACCCCAATTACAACGTCATGCTCGGCTCGGCCTATTTCTCGCGCATGCTCAACATGTGGGACGGCAATGTCCCGCTGGCGGTGGCGAGCTACAACGCCGGGGCCGGCAATGTGCGCAAATGGGTCCGGCAATATGGCGACCCGAGGCGCCCGGGAGCCGACGTGCTCGGCTGGATCGAACAGATACCGTTCATGGAGACCCGCGGCTATGTTCAGCGGGTGATCGAGAACAGCGTCGTTTACGACCGTATCAATCCCAGCCCCTCGACCCAGACCGCCTTTCACGTCTCGTCCTTTTTGGGCAAGAACGCCCCCGGCTGAGCCATGGCGGATGCGCCGCGCTTCATCACGCCATCGGGTTTCGCCCGGCTCCGAGCCGAATATGACGCATTGTTCGGCGTCGAGCGCCCGAAGCTGGTCGAAACCATTTCCTGGGCGGCCGGCAACGGCGACCGGTCGGAGAACAGCGACTATATCTACGGCCGCAAGCGGCTGCGCGAGATCGATCGCCGGCTTTCGCATCTGTCGCGGGAGATGAAGGCGGCGAAGGTGATCGACCCGGCCGCGAACAAAGCGCTCGACCAGATACGATTCGGAGCGTCGGTCGAACTGATCGACGAGACCGCTGCCAGCCGCCATCTCACCATCGTCGGCGACGATGAGGCCGATGCGTCGGCGGGACGGATCGGCTGGAGCGCGCCGCTCGCCCGAGCACTGATCGGAGCGCGCGTCGGCGACGATCGCAGGGTGCGGCTGCCGTCAGGCGAGAAAAGCTATGAAGTGGTGGCGATCCGTTACGCGACCGAGCAATTAAGTTAGCTTTGGCAACCGCGCTCAGGCGAAACTCTTGACCAACGGGACCGGCTTGCGCTCCTTGCGGGAAGCGTCGCCCGCCGAACCCTTGTCGAGCGCGTCGGCGACCGCGGTCAGCGCGCCGAGCGGCCCGGCCAGGTCGTCGCAACCGTCGATCGGCCGCCACGGCGCCCATCGCGTGTCCGACCGAGCGAACATGTCCTGCCACGCCGACAGCAACGCCGCGCGCGCAGGCTCGCTGCGCGCGGGCTCCGCGCCGGATTCCGGATCGACCAGTGAGTCCCGGTCGCGCAATCGTCTGGACTGGGCCTGTTCGGTGACGTGGAGGAACAGCTTGACGATCACCGTCCCATGGTCGGTCTGCTGCGCCTCGAACTCGTTGATCTCGTCGAAGGCGCGCGCCCACTCCTTGTCGCCAAGCGCGCCGGCGGCCCGGGCATGCACCGGGTTGCGGTACCAGCTGCCGAAGAAGACGCTTGTTTCGCCGGTTCGCGGCAGGCTGTTCCAGTAGGACGCCAGCCAGTGCCGTCCGGAATCGAACTCCGGCGCGAGCGGACAGTGGACCGACACGTGGCACAGATCGAGCGCGCCGCCGAGCAGCTTCAGAGCCGCCTTCCTGCCCGAGCCTTCCCAACCTTCAAGCAATATGATCGTACGGTCGCCGCGAGCGATCTGCTGGCGCTGTAGCTTTTCGAGCCGAGCCTGCACCGCGGCCACGGCGACGCCATGGTCGCCGGCAAACGGCGCACCCATTTCAAAATCTGTTAACGAAACGCCCATCTACGCGGAGTTAGTCGATCCGTTGCGGTTCGACAATGATGCCGTGCGCCGGCCTCAGGCGAACTTCTGCCGCACCTGATCGAGCGACACGTCGTGCGTCAGGTCGAGGTGTAGCGGCGTGACCGAAACATAGCCGTCGGCGATCGCCTCGAGATCGGTCAAATGGCCGGGAGTTTCGACCATCGGCCCAAGACCGAACCAGTAATAGGTATAGCCTCTCGGGTCGGTGCGTTCGGTGATCCGCAATCGTCCATAGTCGCGGATTCCCTGCCGGCAGACGCGGATGCCGCGCACCTCCTTGGGTGGCAGCGCCGGGAAGTTGACGTTGATCAAAGTGCGGGGCTGCATGTCGAGATCGGCGAGCGGCCCGAGCACCCGCCCGGCCCAGGCTTCGGCCGTGGCGAACGGCACCATGTCGCCCATGCCTTCGCGCGAATAGGTCTGGCTCAGGGCAATCGAGCGGACGCCGGCGAGCGCGCCCTCCATCGCCGCCGAGACCGTACCCGAGTAAGTCACGTCCTCGGCCAAATTGGCGCCGCGGTTGATCCCCGACAGGATCAGGTCCGGCGGGTCATCCTTCATGATGTGGGCAAGCGCCATCATCACCGCGTCGGTCGGCGTTCCGGTCACCGAAAAGCGGCGCTCGTCGTGGCGCCGGATCCGGATCGGCTGGGTCAGCGTCAGCGAATGGCCGGCACCGGACTGCTCCTCGGTAGGCGCGACCACCCAGATGTCGTCGGAAAGCACACGGGCGGCGGTCTCGAGCGATTCGAGCCCGCGAGCATCGATCCCGTCATCGTTGGTCAGGAGTATCCGCATCACCGGCGCTATGCGGGAGCGGCCCCGTCACTGCAACCGGGGCCGATGCGCCAATTTGGCAACATCACCAACTTTTCTTGGAGAGCTATTGGTCAGTGCTTGTTAAGGCGTTGGCGCCTATCTATAGGCCGCCGTTGGGGATGACCGACTGACCCGGTGTTAAGCCCCGGGTAAGTCTCGTGGAATCCGCCCCCGGCTGTACCGGTGGCCCGGCCGCAGCCAGCGGCGGGCGCGTGTCGGGGAGGGATTATGGCTACCGCACTTGTCGATCTATACGGCACCGAACAACTATCATTCGATCGTCTGATCCTGGCGGAAGGCTATAAGCCGTCTGAAGCTGAGGACTTCATGTGCGATCTTCAGCGCGCATACTTCCTGAGAAAGCTGAAAGACTGGAAGGAAGCGATCGTACTCGAATCGCGCGCCACCATGGCTCAGCTCCAGGTCGATTCGCTTCGCGAGCCGGACATTGCCGACCGCGCCTCAAGCGAAACCGACTGGAGCATCGAGCTTCGCACCCGCGACCGGCAACGCAAGCTGATCGCCAAGATCGATGCGGCGATCCGCCGTCTCTACGAGGGCGAATATGGCTATTGCGACGTGACCGGCGATCCGATCTCGCTCGCCCGGCTTGAAGCCAGGCCGATCGCGACCATGACGCTGGAAGCTCAGGAGCGCCACGAGCGGATTGAAAAGGTTTCGCGCGACGACTGATGGGCGCGGCGCGAGCCGGCGGGCTTAATGTCCGGCGAGTGCGTCCTTAAGCCTCAGCTTTTCCTTCTTGAGGCGGACTAGGAGGTCGATGTCGGGGTGTGACCGATGCTCTTCTTCGTCGATTCTCGCGTGAAGAGCCGCGTGCTTGGATGCCAGTTCTTCGCCATTTCCCTTGTCCATCGGCGTCATCACCTTTCCTGGTTCGAGTGACAGCACCGGGTAGTAAATCACGATTCTCCGGATTTGTCTCGCCCGGCTTTTCGCTTTGGCGATGCGACCGCGCGTCCTGTCGAAAGCACCGCCTGTCGGCCCGCGCCATTTTCGGTGACGCGCCTCGGCCGCTCCGCTACCAAGCGGTTGGCCAATGAACGACGATGACTCCGTGCAACAGCAGCTCGAAGCGCTCAAGGCGGAGCATCAGCAGCTCGACCGGCAGATCGCCGAGCTCACCGCCCAGCCGTCGCTCGACCAGATCCACCTCGCTCGCCTGAAACGCCGCAAGCTTCATCTCAAAGACCAGATCCAGCGAATCCTCGATAATCGGACGCCCGATATCATCGCTTGAGCACTGTTTCATTTCGGTACGCGGGTGCCTAAAGCGCAGCCAGGCCGCCTGTGGGGCGTTTCAAGATCGATCGGACAATGGCAAAGAATGTCCATGGACGACTCGAACCCGGCAGAAGTGCGGATCACGCCACGGCTGATCGACGCCCTCTACACCGAGGCGATGCTTCTCGCGGACGAGGCGCGGGCCTATTTCGACGACGCCGGCCGAAGCGACCGCACTCTTCTCGAGCCGTTCGCCCGAGTCGGCTTCGCCTGCGAATCGCTCAAGGTCACGACCCGGATCATGCACATCGTCGCCTGGCTTCTGACCCAGCGCGCGATCGAGACCGGCGAACTGACCAGGATCGACGGCCGCCGTCCGGAGCGACGGCTCGGCAACGCCCAGGACAGCAACCCCGAAGCGGTCGCCAAGCTTCCCCCGGCGGCGCAGCGGCTAATCAACGACAGCAGCGATCTTTATGCCCGCATCCGGCGACTCGAAGAGGGCGGCCTGGCCGATGAGCCTGTATCCAGTCCGGCCCGGGCGCTGATGGGCCGGCTCGAGCGCGGGCTCGGCGGGCAGCCCGCCTGATCCGAAAACGGCGCTACGCTACGCGCCGAGCCGGGCCTTGGCTGCGCGATATTCTTCAGCAAGCCTTGCAACCAGGTCGGCAGCGGGCTGCACGCCGTCGACGGCGCCGATCCCCTGCCCCGACCCCCAGATGTCGCGCCATGCCTTGGCGCCGCTCGCCGACTCAAAGCTCATCGCTTCCGGCCCGGCGCCCGGGAGATTGTCGGGGTCTAGCCCGGCATTCGCTATCGACGCCTTGAGGTAGTTGCCGGCGATTCCGGTGAACAGACTCGAATTGACGATGTCGGCGGCGCCGCTGTCGACGATCGCCTGCTTGTAGTCGTCGCTGCAATTCGCTTCCGGCGTGGCGATGAACGGCGAGCCGATATAGGCGAGATCGGCGCCCATCGCCTCGGCGGCAAGGACCGCCGAGCCGGTGGCGATCGAGCCTGACAGGATCAGCGGCCCGTCGAACCACAGCCGGATTTCTTGAACCAGCGCGAACGGCGACCAGCGGCCGGCGTGGCCCCCTGCCCCGGCAGCCACGGCGATCAGGCCGTCCGCGCCCTTTTCGACCGCTTTCCTGGCGAACCGGTCGTGAATGATGTCGTGGAGAGTGATCCCGCCCCAGCCGTGAACCGCCTGGTTGAGCTCCTCGCGGGCGCCGAGCGAGGTGATGACGATCGGGACCTTCCATTTCTCGCAAACCGCCATGTCGGCTTCGAAGCGGTCATTGGAACGGTGAACGATCTGGTTGACGGCGAACGGCGCGGCCGGGCTGTCGGGATGGTCGCGATCGTGCGCTTCGATCGCCTCGGTGATTTCGTGCAGCCATTCGTCGAGCTGCGAGGCCGGGCGCGCGTTCAGCGCCGG
>CAYUWJ010000035.1:0-6552 GCA_964448315.1 uncultured Sphingomonas sp.
GGATCGCCGGGTGAGGCAAGGGCTGAAGCTTGCGCTGCGCGACCTGCGCGGCGGCCTGTCCGGGCTGCTGCTGCTGTGGGCCTGCCTGGCAATCGCCGTTGCCGGCATCGCCGCGGTCGGCAGCCTGGCCTCGGCGATCGACAGCGCGCTCGCCGCCAATAGCCGGCAGCTGCTCGGCGCCGACCTGATGCTCAGCGTCGCTCAGCGGCAGGCCAATGCCGAGGAGCTGCGGGCAATGGCCGAGCTCGGCCCGGTGGCGCCAAGCGTGACGACGCGGGCAACCATGGTCGCCGGCGACGGTCGCTCGGCGCTGGCCGAACTGGGCGGCGTCGGCCGGCAATGGCCGCTGGTCGGCGCGGTCGATCTTGCGCCCGGCGGCCGGCGGCCGGGCCCGGGCGAAGTGGCGGTCGGGGCCGAGCTGGCCGAACGGCTCGGGCTCCGTCTCGGCGACCGGGTGAGGATCGGCTACGGCCGCTTTAGAGTCAGTGGCATCATTCGCGCGATGCCGTCGTCGTCGGGCTTCGCGCTGGCGCCGCCGGCGCTGATGAACGAGGCCGGGCTGGCGGCGACCGAACTGATCCGGCCGGGGAGCCTGTTCACCTCCGCTTATCGCATCGCCACCGCCCCCGGCGCCGACCCGGAGGCGATCGGTGCTGCCTTCCAGCGGCGCTTCCCAAGCGGTGGCTGGCGGGCGACCGATCGCGACGACGCCGGCGGCGGTACCCGCCGGTTCGTCGACCGGGTCGAGCAATTGCTTTTCCTGATCGCGCTGGTCGGGTTGGCGATCGGCGGTATCGGCATTGCCAGCGCGTCCCGAGCCTTCGCCGAATCGCGGCGCGGGGCGATCGCTACGCTGAAGCTGGTCGGAGCGTCGGGCGCGATGGTTCGGGCGATGCTTGCCACCGAAATCGCCATCGCCGCGCTGCTCGCGCTGGCCGTCGCGCTGGCGCTCGGCGCGTTGACCCCGTTGCTGGCGGCGGGCGCGGTCGAAGGCTGGCTGCCGGTCGCTCCCGACCGGGCGCCGCAATGGCGCGCGCTCGGCCTGGCCGGGGGATTCGGCGTGCTGGTCACGGTCGCCGCGTCCTGGGGCGCGATTGCCGGCGCCGCCAGGACTCGCCCGGCCGAGCTGTTCCGTCAGGATCTGGCGACGCCGTCGAGGCCGTCCGTCACCAGCCTCGCAATTCCCCTGCTCGCGGCGGCCGGCGCGGTCGCGCTCGCCGTCGCTACCGCACGCAATACAATGTTCACTGCTCTGGCGATTGCCGCGCTCGGCGGTGTCGCCTTGCTGTTCGCCGGCCTTGGGCTGCTGATCCGCCGGCTGGCGCGCCGCGGCGCCGCCGGCTTCGGGCCGCTGGTCCGGCTCGGCATATCGGCGCTCGACCGGCCCGGCGCGGCGACGGTTCGCCTGTCGGTCGCGATCGGCCTTGGGCTGTCGCTGCTGGCGATGCTCGCCGCGGTCAGCTCGAGTCTGCTCCGCAATATCGAGACGAGCATTCCCGACCGCGCCCCGGCGCTGTTCCTGGTCGATATCCCGGCGAGCGCGGGGAGGCAGGTCGAGGGCCTCGCCGAGCGCCATGCACCGGGCAGCGATCTTCGCCTGGTGCCGACCCTGCGCGGGTCGGTGACCGCGATCAATGGCTTGGCCGTAAACCGGCTGCCGGCGATACCCGAGGGCGCCTGGGTGCTGCGCGGCGATCGCGGGCTGACCTTCGCCGCCGAGCTTCCGCCGGCCAATGAGTTGGTCGCCGGCGAATGGTGGCCGGCCGACTATCGCGGTCCGCCGCTGATCAGCCTCGACGCCGACGCCGCCGAGGCGCTCGATCTTGTCGTCGGCGACTCGATGACCATCACCGTGCTCGGCCGGCCGATCGAGGCCAGGATCGCGTCGCTGCGCCACATCGACTGGCGCTCGATGGGCTTCAATTTCGCCATCATTTTCGCGCCCGGCGCGCTGGAGGCGGCGCCCTACACGCTGATGGCGACGCTCGCTGTGCCGCCGGACACCGGCACGCTGGCGTTCGAGCAGGCGCTGACCGGCGCGCTGCCGATGGTCAGCGCGATCCGGGTCGCCGACATCGTCGAGCAGGTGCGTGACATTTTGGTCGCACTCGATGGCGCGGTGCGGCTCGCCACCGGGCTCGCGATCGCGATCGGCATCGTCGTCCTCGCCGGCTCGGTGATCGCCACCCGCCGCGCCCGCCAGCGCGAGACGGTGCTGTTGAAGCTGGTCGGCGCGACCCGCGGCGAAGTGCTGCGGGTGCAACTGATTGAATTCGCCTTGCTTTGTTCGGCGGTCGTGCTGGTCGCGGTCGCGGTCGGGGCCGCCGCTGCCTGGGCGGTGCTGCGCTTCCTGCTCGAGCTCGACTTCACCCCAGCCTGGCAGTCGCTTGTCCTGCCGCCAACAATCGCCATCCTGCTGTGCATCGCCGCCGCTCTGCTCGCCGCGCTTCCAGCACTGCTTGTCCGCCCCGCCCAAGCCCTTCGGGCCGCCGGATAAATCGTGCCGAATCGGGCCGCGGGGAAACCGCCACCGGTTTGGCTCGTTAAGTCCAGTCAAATAGGAAGGAATTTTCGATGCCGAGCCACAATGGCGAACTGCGCAGGGCGCACGACCCCGCGGAGCGCGGCTACCATGCCGTGTATCGCGAGCATCAGGTGAATAATTGTCCCGGTTGCGGCCGGACCCACTGGCTGATCGGGCGAATGCTAGCCGAATGCGCTTTCTGCACGACGGCGCTGCCGCTGGCCGAAGCAAGCCGGCATTCGAGCGCCCGGCCGATCATCATCCAGCACCGCAACCGCAGGCCGGAGCAGGCCTGGGCCGCCTGATCGTCGTTTAGGCTAGGGCGCGCGGCGGATCGGCACCGGGGCATTGCACAGATCGACCCCGCCCGCCGGCCGGATGAAGAAATCATCGTTGCGATTGGCTCTGGCGCCGACATAGGCGCCGAAGCTGTCGCTCGCCGTGTCGAGATATTGGAGCGCCGGCTGCTCCGCTTCGGGCAGCTGGCTCGCCAGCCGGACCCCGGCGATCGGCACATGCTCCTCCTCCTCCTCGTAGAAGCCGAGCCTGCCGGTGCCGCGCGGCAGCGCGGTCATATGCTCGAAGCCGTCGATCACCCGGCCGACGATGGCGATGTTGCGGTCGAGGTGGCGCGGCGCATGGCCGATGACGGCATATAGCTCGCCGCCGGTGCCGGTGTCCGGCGACAGGCCGCGGGCGACGCCTACGCTAGCATAGCAATGGACCAGGCTGGCGAGCCCGTCGGCATGGATCGCGACCGGCCAGCCGCCGGCATGGCCGACCGCCGCCGCATAGGGGTCGGCATGCGCGAGCCGCCGGACGGATAATATCCCGACCGGCCGCTCATATTCGGCCGGCGGCTTTTCGACGACGCCGGCGGGGAAGGGCCGCTCGCTGTCATTATTGCCCCACTGGACGACATAATTGTCCTGCACGCGATAGATGGCGGCGCCGCCCCACCAGTTGCCGCGGGCCAGCGCGCGGATGTTGGCGACATGGACCGGCGCGAAATCGGGAGCCAGCTGGATCGTCACCCGCCGGTCGCCGCCGAGATCGATCAGCAGCAGATCGTCGGCGGCGATGCTCAGCCAGTCGGCCGCCGGCGCAGCCTCGACGATCTCGGTCGGGGTCGGGGGCTTCGCGTCTTGAGCGACGGCGGCGAGGGCAAGTGCGGACAGCGCGAGCATCAGCGGCATGACAAGGGTGGCCTTTCGTCTGAAAGCACCGGTCTAGCCGACGAATGCGCGCGCCGCTATCGGCTGGGCGATGCCTGTCGCCACACTGATGCTGCTCGGCTCGGGAGAGCTAGGCCGCGAATTCGCCATCGCCGCCAAGCGGCTCGGCTGCCGGGTGATCGCCTGCGACCGCTATGCGCAAGCGCCGGCGATGCAATGCTCGGATGCGTTCGAGGTTTTCCCGATGCTCGACGGCGCCGCGCTGCGCCGGGCGGTCGAGGCGCATCGGCCCGACGTCATCGTTCCCGAGATCGAGGCGATCGACACCGCCATGCTCGGCGATCTGGAGCGCGAGGGCTGGCGGGTCGCGCCCTCGGCGAAAGCGGTGCAGCTGACGATGAACCGCGACGGCATCCGCGATTTCGCCGCCAGCGAGCTCGGCCTCGTCACTTCCCGCTACCGCTTCGCCGAAAGCCGCGACGAGGCGATCGCCGCGGCCGGAGAGGTCGGGCTGCCGTGCGTCGTCAAGCCGGTGATGTCGAGCAGCGGCAAGGGGCAGAGTGTCGCCCGCAATGCCGACGAGGTCGGTGCCGCCTGGGACCATGCGGTCGCCAATATGCGCGGCGACCGGCCTCGAGTGATCGTCGAGGAGTATATCGCCTTCGACAGCGAGATCACGCTGCTGACCGTCGCGACGGGCGATGGGACCCTGTTCTGCGAACCGATCGGCCACCGCCAGGAAGCGGGCGATTATCGCGAAAGCTGGCAGCCGGCGGCGATTCCCGGCGCCGCGCTCAAGTCGGCGCAGGACCAGGCGCGCACGGTGGTCGAAGCGCTCGGCGGCCACGGTCTGTTCGGGGTCGAATTTTTCATTCGTGGCGAAGAAGCGATTTTCTCCGAGCTTTCGCCCCGCCCCCATGACACCGGAATGGTCACCCTGCTGTCGCAGTTCCCCAACGAGTTCGAGCTTCACTTGCGGGCCATTCTCGGCCTGCCGATCCCGGCCATCGAGCTTGTTCGCCCGTCGGCGTCGGCGGTGATTCTCGCCGACCGCGAGAGCGACGATTTTGCGTTCGACGGCGTCGGTGAGGCGCTCAGCCTTGGCCGGCCCGCCGCGCCGGTCGATCTTCGCCTGTTCGGCAAGCCCAAGACATTGAAGAACCGCCGGATGGGCGTCGCGCTCGCCGGAGCGGACAGTATCGACGCCGCGTTACGCACCGCGATCGCGGCGGCGAAGGCGGTGCGCATCCGCTACAAGGACTGAAGTGGAAGCTTTCCGGCCGATCTCGCGTTGATCGGTCAGCCAATGGAGGGATTTATGCGCGCCCAGTCTGTCGCAATCATCGTCGCCGGCCTGTTTGTCGCCGGCTGCGACGACAGCCAGCCGACCCAGCCCAACCGGCCGATCGTCGTCCGCAGCCAGGCGCAGGACCAGCTTCATCGCCTCGACCCGGCGAACCAGGCGATCGCGCTTCGCCGCGCGCTCTATGATTCGGGCACGCGCTGCGGCCGGGTCGAGCAAGCGGGCTATGTCGAGGAATATGAAAATCTGTCGATGTGGACGGCGAGTTGCGACGACGGCCGGAGCTGGGCGATTTTCGTCGCGCCGGACGGCACCGCCCAGATCCGAGACTGCGCGACTCTGGCGGAACTGAACTTGCCTCTATGCCGGATTAGCGAGGAGCCTGAGCCCGCCGGCTAGTCGCAGCGGCGGGTTTCGCGATATTCGCCCTTGGCCGACTTTTCCTTGATGGTGACGCACTTGCCGACGCGAATTTCCTCGCGCCAGCTGCCGTCGGCGTTTTCCTGCCGCTTGCCCTTGGGCACGCGCTTGCCGTCCTTGATCTCGTAATTCCAGTTCTTCGGTGTCGATTTGGCACCGGTCGCCTGCGCGCTCGCCGCCCCGGTCAGGGCGACGGAGGCAGCCGCGAAGGCCACAAGCGCTGTCGCGCCGATCAAAAAACGTCCCATCACACGACTCCTTGGCCTCAACCTAGCTTCGGCAAGGTGAACCGGGGCTGAAAGACGGTGTGTGCACGGCGTGCGGCGAACCGAGCCGAAGTGGGCGGGCCAGTGCCGAGCTCGGACGGATAAGCTCCCCCGGAGCTTACCCTTGCCGAGCTTTAAAGCGGCGGTTGGTCTTGTTGATCACATAGGTGCGGCCGCGGCGGCGGATGACCCGGCAATCGCGATGGCGCGACTTCAGCGACTTCAGGGAATTGCGAATCTTCATGGCCGGGCGCCTGCTCGTTCCTGCTGTTCAGCTTGTAGGAAGGTTTCCCCTCGGGAAACCGAGCAGGGCACCTAAGGTGAGGCGGGCCGCAAGTCAAGGATGGCCGAATCGCCATGCGGCTGATATTTTGTGCGTCGGGCGTTGACGGTTTTCCAAAAGCAAATTGGGGAGAGCCATTGCTGACCCTCCCCCTGCTTGCATCGCTGATTTAGCCCGAAACGGAGCGGCAAAGTTCGGGGATGATGCCGCCGCCGAACTCTTGATGATAGTCACCGGCCGAACGACCGGGAGTGGGGTTGTCCGGATCATTGGGATTGTTGGTGAACGGCCCTGGCGACTGCGACGGAAGCACATTGCCTGCCTGCGAACCTGGGGTCTGCTCCGAGGGACCGCCCGGCGTACCGTCAGCCATGTTCGGCTGATTGCCGTAGAGGCCGTCCGACATGCAGTCGCCGACGCTGTGGTAAACTTGAGCGGATGCGGGTGCTGCACACGCCACGGCGAAGGCCGCGGCCATAAAAACATACTTCATCTTGATTCCTTGTTGAAAGCCCGCGCAGTTCGGGTGCGGATCTTCTGCGAATGTGCCCGGATGTTGGCATGCCACGAAGCTTCGGACG
>CAYUWJ010000036.1:0-2827 GCA_964448315.1 uncultured Sphingomonas sp.
GACGACAGCATGGACAGCCGCTATACGCCGGTCGAGGGCGGAGACGGCTTCGTGCCGGTGGAGAATCTGATCGGCCGGGCGATGATCGTCTTCTGGTCGACCGACGGCAGCGCCGACTATGTCAGGCCCTGGACCTGGTTCACCGCGCTTCGCGGCGACCGGGTCGGCACGACGTTCAATGGAGCCGAGCGATGAGCAAGGATGGCGACGCCTTCATCGTCGAACTGCTCGGCGGGCCGCCCGGTGACAAGGCGCTGTTCGACCGCGCGCTAACCCATTCGAGCACATCGCGCGACAGCTATGAGCGGCTCGAATTCCTCGGCGACCGGGTGCTCGGGATGATCGTCGCGCGCTGGCTGTATGAGCGGTTCGCCAACGAGCCCGAAGGCAAGCTGGCGGCGCGCTACAATGCGCTGGTGGCGCGCGAGACCTGCGCCAAAGTCGGCCGGGAACTGGGCATTCCCGCCCACGTCCGTCTTGGCAAACAGGCTCGCGAGGACGGCACCGACCAGAGCGACAATGTGATTGGCGACGTGGTCGAGGCGCTGATCGGCGCCCTCTTTCTCGACCGCGGATTAGAAGCCGCCGAAGCGTTCGTGCGCCGCGGCTGGACGCCGCATTTCAACGCCCAGCGCGGCGCGCCCACCCATCCCAAGTCGGCGCTCCAGGAATATGCCGCGGCGCGCGGCCTGCCGACCCCGGCCTATGCGCTGACTGGCCGCACCGGCGCCCATCACGCACCGAGCTTCACCGTGCGTGTGGCGATCGACGGCACCGGCGAGGCCGAAGCGACAGGCTCGACCAAGCAGGAAGCCGAAACCGCCGCGGCGGCGGCGCTGTTGGAACAGTTGCAATGAACCAGGAGCAGACCCGCTGCGGGTTGATCGCGGTGATCGGCGCTCCGAATGCCGGCAAGTCGACCCTGGTCAATGCGCTGGTCGGCCAGAAGGTGGCGATAGTCAGCGCCAAGGCGCAGACCACTCGTGCCCGGCTGATGGGTATCGCGGTATTGGGCGACACACAGCTTTTGCTGGTCGACACGCCCGGCATCTTCGCACCCCACCGCCGTCTCGACCGGGCAATGGTCGCCGCCGCCTGGACCGGCGCACAAGACGCCGACCTGGTCGTGCTGGTGATCGACGCCGCCGCCGCGGTCGGGACTCGCCTCGAGTCGCTGCTGGAAAGCCTCGAAGGCCGCTCCGAGCCGTTGATGCTGGTCCTCAACAAGGTCGACATCGCCGGCAAGGACGCGCTGTTGCCGCTCACCGCCGCCCTATCCGAACGGCTCCGGCCGCGGGAAATATTCATGGTCAGCGCGACCAGCGGCGACGGCATCACCGACCTCAAGGCGGCGCTGGCACAAGCGATGCCGCAAGGCCCCTGGCATTTCCCGCCCAACCAATTGTCCGACGCCACCGACCGGATGGTCGCCGCCGAGCTGACCCGCGAGCAGCTCTACGACCAGCTCCATAGCGAGCTTCCCTATGCGTCGGCGGTCGAGACCGAGAAATGGGAGGACCGCAAGGACGGATCGACCATGATCCACCAGCAGATATTGATCGAGCGCGACAGCCAGAAGGCGATCGTCATCGGCAAGGGAGGCGCGCAGCTGAAAGCGATCGGGCAGGCGGCGCGCGAAGCGATCGCCGAGCATTTGGGCCGCAAGGTGCATTTGTTCCTGCATGTCAAGGTCTCGCCCGGCTGGGACGAAGACCGCTCGGTCTACCGCGACATCGGGCTGGATTGGACGGACTGAAACTGTGGCGCGCTCACGCTGAGCTCGTCGAAGCGCGAGAAAGCAACTCCTCCACCCACTCGGGCACCAACACGGCCGCCCTGCCCATCCGGCTTTCGTCGAAGAAAAAACTCCCCATGCTCGGCTCAAGATTGATCTCGACAGTGCGCGCGCCGCAATAGCGGGCGGTCTGGACGAATCCGGCGGCCGGATAGACCGCGCCCGAGGTGCCAATCGACACGAACAGGTCGCAACTCTGCAGCGCCTGGTCGATCCGCTCCATCCCGTAGGGCATCTCGCCGAACCAGACGATGTCGGGGCGGACCCGGCCCTCTCCCTTGCACGCCGGGCACGCCGCACCGTCTCCCATCGGCCCTTCCCAGCCGAACCGGTCGCCGCAGCCGAGGCACCAGCCGCTACTCAGCTCGCCGTGCATGTGCAGCAGCCGCTTCGCGCCGGCGCGCTCATGGAGGTCATCGACGTTCTGGGTGACAAGCAGCAGCTCGCCCGGCCACTCAGCGTCGAGCCGGGCCAGCGCGCGATGGGCGGCATTGGGCTCGACCGTGCAAAGCGCCGCTCGCCGCGCGTCGTAAAAGCGCTGGACCAGCGCCGGATCGCGGCGGAAGCCTTCCGGAGTCGCGACATCCTCGACCCGGTGCCCTTCCCACAGCCCGTCCGGGCCGCGAAAGGTGGCGAGCCCGCTTTCGGCCGAAACTCCGGCCCCGGTCAGCACGACGATGTTGCGGATGGCGCTCATTTCCCGGTGAATTTGCAGCGGCGGCGGCAAAGCCGCAACCCGATCGCATTCCGTTTGTTGACAATAATGTCAGCGGCAATCCGGCCGACTGCCTCGGGGTCCACTATGTTCCGCTATCCGATCGGTATCGCGCCCGACGACATCGACCATATGGGTCATGTCAACAACAGCGTCTATCTCAAATGGGTTCAGGACGCGGTGGTCCGATATTGGGAGAAAGTCGCCCCCGCCGAAGCCGTCACCTCGCACCTGTGGGTCGCGATGAAGCATGAGATAAGCTACCGCCGGCCGGCATTCCTCGAGGATAATGTGGTCGCCGACGTGGTTGCCGAAAA
>CAYUWJ010000037.1:0-21203 GCA_964448315.1 uncultured Sphingomonas sp.
CGACCCTATCGCCCCGGAGGGGCGGTGGCCACCCTTCCAAAGGCACCGGTTTGCCGCACGGCCGCCGCATTTTCCGGGCAGAGGCGCTCCCCATGAAAGCGATCATTCTTTCCGCCGGCCAGGGCTCGCGCCTCGGCAAGCTGACCGCCGACAAGCCCAAATGCCTGATCGAATTTGCCGGGCGGACTTTGCTCGACCGGCAGCTCGACACGCTCGCCGCCAATGGCGTCGGCGAAGCGGTGGTGGTGACCGGCTTCCACGACGACGAAGTCGAGGCGACGATCGCCCGGCGCGCCGGCGGGCCGACGGTGTCGACCGTCTACAACCCCTTCTACAGCGTGGCCGACAATCTCGGCTCGCTGTTCGTCGCCCGCGAGGCGCTGGCCGGCGACTGTTTGGTGTGGAACGGCGACACATTGGTGTCCCTCGCGCTGATGGCCAAGGTGCTCGCCAACCGCCAGCCGGGGATCTGCGTGACCATCGATCGCAAGCCTAGCTACGATGCTGACGACATGAAGGTGGCGGTCGGCGGCGACGGCCGGCTGCATGCGATCGGCAAGAGGCTGCCGAAGCGCAGCGTCAATGCCGAATCGATCGGCCTGCTGGCGTTTCGCGAGAGCGGCGCGGACGATTTTCGAGCGGCGATCGAAACGGCGATGCGAACGCCCGAGGGGACGACCATCTGGTATCTGCGGGTGATCCACCAGATCGCTCAGACGCAGGACGTGTGGACGCTCGACATTTCCGGCGAGGAATGGGGCGAGGTCGACTTCCCGGAAGACGTCGAAGCGGCGCAGGCGCTGGCCGAGCGCTGGGATGCGGAAAAGGCCGCGCGGGCGGCCTAGAGTCTCGTCCGCGCTTGGCGGAAAACGGACATTCCCCGGCTACAGGCTTATCGGTTGCTCATAGGCTTTTGCGCAGCGCGACGTCAGTTCTTCGAGTTGTTTGACGTGATTTGGGTCGATCGCCCGGAAGTTGAAGCATGTCTTCCCCTGCATGCGCTGCCGCAAAGCATCGGGGATCGAGGCGGCAAGATCGGGAGCGGTATAGAGCGGCATCAGATGATAGGAGACGTAGCTCTTGCCGAGCTTCACCGCGCCGAACCACATCGGCTCCTTCGGCTTTCGCGGATGGGCCCAGGGGGCATTGAGATCGACGCGGCCCGGTTCGTCGCAGGACACCACCATCTGAGGGGCGGCGCGAAGCAGCGTCGTCCGCAATGTTTCGAACAGGTGTTGACGGTCTTCCATCCGGTAATCCCCCTTCGCCGCTTGCCGCGGCGACTTAGTAAGGCGGCTTGTCCAACCCCGCCGGGCTGCGGGTGAAAATCTCGCAGCCGTCGTCGGTGATGCCGATCGAATGCTCGAACTGCGCCGACAGCGAGCGGTCGCGGGTGACGGCGGTCCAGCCGTCGTCGAGCAGCTTGCAGTCGGGGCGGCCGATGTTGATCATCGGCTCGACGGTGAAGAACATGCCGGGCTTGAGCTCGGGGCCGGTACCGGGGCGGCCGGCGTGGACCACTTCGGGCGAATCATGGAACAATCGGCCGAGGCCGTGGCCGCAGAAATCGCGAACGACGCTGTAGCGGTTGGCTTCGGCATGGCGCTGGATGGCGTTGGAAATGTCGCCGAGGCGGTTGCCGGGCCGCGCCTGCTCGAGCCCGAGCATCAGGCATTCATGCGTGACCTCGACCAGCCGGCGGGCCTTCAACGGCACGTCGCCGACGAAATACATGCGGCTGGTGTCGCCGTGCCAGCCGTCGAGGATCGGCGTGACGTCGACATTGATGATTTCGCCGCCCTTGAGCTGCTTGTCGCCGGGGATGCCGTGGCAGACGACATGGTTGATCGAGGTGCAGCAGCTTTTGGTGTAGCCGCGATAGCCCAGGGTCGCCGGAATCGCGCCGCCGCGCAGCATATGCTCGCGGACGAAGTCGTCAATGTCCTCGGTGGAAACTCCGGGGACGATGTATTCGACCAGCGCGTCGAGGATTTCGGCAGCGAGCCGGCCGGCGCGGCGCATGCCTTCGAACGCATCGGCGTCGTGAAGCTTGATGGTTCCGGAACGCGATTCGACGCGGTCGTCGGCGGCGACGGTGACATATTGGGTCATGCTGTGGATATAGGAGCCTCGGCGGGTTTCATAAAGCCGTCGGGGACACGGAGTTTGGATGGGCGAAGATCGGGTCTGGACCGCGGCGCTGGTGGTGATCGGGGACGAGATTTTGTCCGGCCGAACGCCCGACCGCAATGTCGCGCAGGTCGCGACCTGGCTCAACCGCCAGGGGATCCGGCTGGCCGAGGTGCGCATCGTCCCCGACCGGATCGAAGCGATCGCCGAGGCGGTCAACGCGCTGCGCGCCGCCCATGACTATCTGTTCACCACCGGCGGCATCGGCCCCACCCACGACGACATAACCATCGACGCGATCGCCGCGGCGTTCGGCGTACCGACCATCGTCCATCCTGAGGCGCGGGCGATCCTCGAGGCCTATTATCGCGACCGCGGCGGGGTCACCGACGCCCGGCTGAGAATGGCGCGCGTGCCGCAGGGCGCCGAGCTGATCCCCAATCCGCTGTCGGGCGCGCCGGGGGTGCGGATCGGCAATGTCCATATCCTCGCCGGCATCCCGAACATCGCCGCGCATATGCTGGCGGCGCTCGATGGTCTGCTCCAGGGCGGGCGGCCTTTGGTCTCGGTGACGGTCGGCGCCCATGCCACCGAGAGCGAGATCGCCGAGCTGTTGCTTGAGACCGAGCAGGCGCATCCCGGGGTGGCGATCGGCAGCTACCCCTTCTACCGGGACGGCCGCCACGGCGCCAACTTCGTCGTCCGCAGCGAAAATGCCGACCTAGCGGAGCGGTGTGCGGAAGCGCTCGGGGTTAGGCTCGCCGAGGCGGGTTATCCGCCGGTGCCGGGCGGAATTTAGGCGACTGACCCCGCCGTCGGCGGCGCGGGCTGCGAAATATATTTGCTTCGAACACTTACATTCTTCGCGCTAATCCTTCATATAGACTGCGCTACCAGTCGCAAATTGACGGATTTCTGGCGCTTTGCGGCTCCTTTTTCCCTCTCTGGCACTTCTAGCACCCGGGGATCGTTTAACGGTTCGCATCCAGGAAGGACGAGAATATGCCAGTAGGCACAGTGAAATTTTTCAACAGCTCCAAGGGTTATGGATTCATCCAGCCCGACGACGGCACCAACGATGCGTTCGTGCACATCAGCGCCGTCGAGCGCGCCGGAATGGCGACGCTCGATAAGGACCAGCGGCTGAGCTACGACCTCGAAGAGGGTCGCGGCGGCCGCATCAGCGCCATCAACCTCAAGTCGGCGTAAGGATCAGGACGGGCGCCTAACAGCGCCCGTCCAAACTTTTCATGGCAGCATCCAACCAGCTTGAATTCTACATGGCCCGCGCAGCCCAGGCTCGCGCCGAGGCGGACGCGGCGACTCTCGACAATGTGCGCGAGCGCTGCCTTCGCGCGGTCGCCGCCTGGACCGAAATGGCCGACCGGGCGACCCGCACCGAACAGATGCGCGCGTCGCGCGAAGCCAAGCCGCAGACAACAGAACAAGTAACAGAACAAGAACCTCAACAGACGGCAGAACCGTCGAAGTAAGAAATATGAAACAGACATTTATGACCCGCCGCGATTACACCGCGGCCCAATATCACCCGAAATCCCCGATCATTCTCTGCACCGCAGGCCGGCCGATCCGCAACGCGGTCGCTTATGCCGCCGCGCTCGAAGTGCTCGGCTAGCAGCCCGACGGGGTTCCTCAAAATCCGGTATTGATAGCTTTTGGCGCCTTCACGCGGCGGCAAGATGCATCCGGTTGCGACCGGCCCTCTTGGCCTCATAGAGCGCAGCGTCGGCGGCAGAAAACATGGCGTCGGGATCGTAGGTCCACTGATCATCGGAAGCTGCCATGCCGGCCGATGCGCTGACGCGAATGAGCTGACCATTCCAGGGGATGGAGCTTGTCAGGCGCAAGAGGCACGCCGCGACCCGTTGGCTCAGCTGCTCTCCAACCGGGTGACGCATGAGAAGTGCGAATTCGTCACCACCGATGCGGGCGATCATCGCCGCATCGGGAAAGCAGTCCGCAAGCCTTACCGCCACGGCCTTGAGGCACAGATCGCCGGCGGCATGGCCATTGTCGTCATTGATCCGCTTGAAGTCGTCGACGTCGAACAGCACCAGCGAGCCGACCGGGAAGCTGGCGCGCGCCGCGGCGGAGGCGTTCAGGAAGCGGCTTTGAAAGACCCTGCGGTTGGCGAGGCCGGTGAGCGCATCATGCTCGGCCGACTTGCGCAGGGCCTCCAGTTTTTCCCGCTCCTGCGTAACGTCTTGCTTGAGCCCGTAAAGGTGGGTGGGACGCCCCTGACGACACACCAGGCCGACGGTAAGTCGCATCCAGCGCTGATTGCCATCGGGCCGAATTATCTTCGCGTCCATCGTGAATCCCCGATGCCGTGCGATCGCTTCAGCCCGGAGGCGCTCCATCTCCGCGCGGGACTCCTCGCCGTAGAGCGCCACGGCATCCTCCCGACGGATACTGATGCCCCGGGGAAGGCCGAAGACATCGAAAACAGCATCGGTCCAGGTAAGCATGTTGGTGTCGAGATCGCACTCCCATGCGCCGGCGCCGGCAAGATTTGCTCCGCGCTCCAGCAGCTTTGTCGGGTCGGCCGGAACGGGTTCGACCGGAAACGCTTTGCGCAGCATCGCACCCAGCGATTGCAAAGGCGAACGGGCAGGGGCCATCCAGGCCGGAACGATCCTCTTCAGGCGGGCGTGGAGCGGGTCATCGTCAGCTGCGAAGATGAAAGACATGGCAGCCTTTTCGAAATGCCGCGGAATGCGGCGGTGAAGCCCGGTCCGGAATAGGAAGAGTGCTGCTAGCCAGATCACTGCTGACAGACCTGCCCCCGACGCGGAACCCAAGTGGGGAGGTCCCGCGATCCTGTGCTGGCAGGAAATTCTTGCCGAGGTCTTGAGCTTAGGTCCGCAATGGGGGGAAGGCGGACATTCCGTTGAGTGGCGCTAAGTGGTCAAGCGGTCCTGTCGCACAGGCTTCACGAGGGGAAGAGACATGCCAACTCCAGACGTTAAGACGCCACTTGCCTTGACCGCAGGGCGCCTGCTTCTCTTCGCACCAGATCTAGTGGAGGCGGAGCGTTTTTATCGCGAGGTGCTCGAGCTGCGCCTTCTCGAGACGACGGACCAGCGGATCTCGTTCGATTGCGCCGGCTTTCGCATCGACATTTTCAAATGCCAAAGAAGTCGGACCAGCGAAAATCATTCCCATGAAGCCGGCGCGGCGATGGCTTTCGTCGTGCCCAGGATCGAGGCGGCGATGGCGACACTGCTCGAAAGAGGCGTGCGATTCCTTCACCAGGTCCCCGCTGCCAACTCCACCGGACGCTATGCGGCTTTTTGCGATCCTTTTGGAACAGTCCATGAACTGTTCGAGCCGGCGACACAGACCCGTCAGGCGCAGGTCCAGTGAATGGCCGTTATGGGTGGAAAGCAGACCTTAGCGCATCATCGGCTGCACCGACGCCACTCGCCGCCGCCTAAGTCGCGGTGACTTCTTTCACATTGTCGTCGCTGTTGCGGTCGACGTAGTAATTATACGGGTCGACGCCCGCGAACTCGGGCTTCACTCTGCTTCGGACCGTGATCCGCTGCGTGCCGTCGTGGAGCCGCTCCCGCCGGATCCCGATCACATCCTCCGACGAGAAGGCGCCGAGTCCCGGCCGGGCGGTGAACAGTCCGATCTCGATCCGCTCGTCGAGGCTGGTCTTTGTCTCCTCGCCCTTGCCGTCGGCGTAATATTTGCCTGCGGAAACAGTGAGCGTGGTCGTCCAGCTGTCGCCGGTCTTGCGCGTCGTCGCCTCCGTGACCTTCAAATCGTAGAGGGTAATCCGCTCGAAAAGGTCCGTGATCAGCTGCTGTTGCTCGGGGGTCTTCGCTTCCTTGCGGAACTCGGCAATCAGATCGACCGACCGGAGGTAGGGAGCGCCCTTGAAGCGGAACTTCTCGGCGAAGCGAGCCAGCGCGCGGTTGACCGCATCTTCCCCAAGCCGCTGCTGGAGCAGGTACATGGCCAGCGCGCCCTTGCGATAGTGGATGTACGGTTGGTTCTCGACCCGGACGAGGGGCAGTTCCTCGACCACCTCGCCCTTGCGGCTGGAGAGATAGTTATCGAGCTCGTACTTCAGGAAGCGACGGATGTTGTCGGCCCCGTAGAGCTGCTTCATCACCATCAGCGCCGAATATTGAGCCAGCGTCTCGCTGGTCAGCGTTCCGCCCTGCATGTCGGCCCCGATCACCTGGTGCGCCCAATATTGGTGGGCGATTTCGTGCGCGATCACATAGGTGGTGAAGTCGATCTTCTCCGGATCGTCGGTGTTGGCGACGAAGCCGATCGCCTCCGAATAGGGCATCGTTCCGGCGAATGCCTGGGCGAAGCTCGCATAGCGCGGGAATTCGATAATCCTTGCATAGTTGAACTGATAAGGGCCGAAATTCTCCCGATAATAATCCAGCGACGCGGCCATTGCCCGAAGCATCTTCTCCACGTTCCAGTCGTGGCCTTGATGATAGAAGACAGACAGTTTCACGCCGTCATGGTTACGGCTCGCGATTTCATAGTCGGCCGACTGCACCGAGAAGAAATATAGGATCGGAGCGCTGCTGACGAAGCGGGCGGTCCGGCGTCCGTTGTTCGTCACGTCGGAAACTCGGCGGCCCGGCGCGATCGGGACCTGGTCGGCGTCGGTCGTCACTGTAATGTCCGACATGACCCAGTCGACGCCGACATAGTTCGCCCGCGTGGCGCTCAGATCCTCCAGCTTCGCCGGGCGAAGCTCGGCCGGCAGCCCCTGACGCCGCCGCTTCGTGCGGTCGGATAGCAGGTTCTGGCGGTTCATCCCGATCACCGGAGCGAAGGCGAAATTATTCACGAACGTGCCGTTCTCGATCACGTCGGTTGCCGGATTGTTGGCGCTAAAGCCGCGACGCCAGATGCGGGACTTGAAGGTCAGGCTGGTCGTCTGGCCCGGCTCCAGCGGCCGGTCGAACCGGTAGATCCGGTAGCCGAACCGCTCGTCATCGGAGACCAGCCTGGCACCGGCGACGTTCAGTTCGAGATATTCGGTGTCGCGGCTGCCGCTGCGCACATGGATTTCGCCGATCGGCTGGTCCGTGCTGTTGCTCAGCTCATAGCGTCCTTGTGTGACCAGCCGCCGGTCCTCGGGGAATAGCGCGACGTCGAGGGCGACGCTGGTGATCGTCGGCTGCGCGAGCGATTCATACTTGAGATATTTGCGCTCGTAATCCGCCAGATATTTCTCCTCCTCGCTATCCGTCTCGTAGCGGTTGAGCACGTGCATGTTGTGGTAGGCGTAGGCGCCCGTCCCGACCATCGCGGCCGCTGCGACAGCGATGATGGCAAGCGGTGCTCCGGCCACCCGGCTACGCAGCTGGCCTATCCGAACCCGTAGCCCGATGTCGGTGCCGCGCGGCCACAGCAGATGGGCGAGCACTGCCAATATTATTGCAAAGCACAGCCAATAGGCGTGGAGCACGGCCGCTCCCTTCCAGAAACTGCCGGCGCCGACAAAGTCGCTGAGCGGGACGCCCGGCGTCGTTGCGTAATTGTAGAGCGGATTCGAATAGCCCATGTTGTTGAGGAAGATGCTCCCGACGAACCAGACGAAGATTATCCCCCAGCCGACATATTTGTTGGGGCTGAGCACCTGCACCACCACCGCGAGAACCGCGATCAGCAGCCCGTCGATCGCCGCGGGAATGATGTACCAGGCGAAATATTCGGCGATTCCGAAATCGCGTGCGCCCTGCACCAGTTGGTAGAACAGGCCGGTAAACATCGCCGCAAGGTTGACTATCAGCAGCACGGCAAAGATCGCGACGATCTTCGGCACCGTCATCACCCAGCTCGGCACCGGCGTCGAATCGATGATCTCGTTGAGCTTTCGGTCACGCTCGCGCCACACCAGCTCGCCCCCGTAGAAGACGGCGATCATCAGCAGCACTGCCAGGAAGGTGTTGCGGACGGTGTCGATCGTCGCTGCAACCGTCGGATAATCCGACGTGCCGTAGGTCGAGCCTCCGAGCCAAAGCGAGGCCGCGCTATTCGCAATCGCGAAGAGTGTTAGCACGCTCAAACCGGGGCTGGTGAGGACCTGGCGCACCTCGACCCGCAGGCGAGTGACGAACTGGACCCACCGCGAAGGGCGCGAATCGCTCGCGACCACGCTGCCGCCGCCCAGATCCGGGACGACCGCCGCGGTGCGCTCGTCTCGCATTGCCCGCTTGGCCAGCCTGCGCAACCTGCGTTTCGACGGTGCCCGCTCGGTCATCGAGAAGCGCCAGACCGTGAAGCCGACAAAGGCGATGCCGAGGACAATCGCCAAGGCGCGATTGAACAGAAGCGTTCCGCTGAGCTCGACCAGCCGGCTGTTCATCTCGGCCTGCGTCCAGTAGCGGGTCGCTTCGGTCAGCGCCCCCATGCCGAGCGGCTCGAACCGTGCGAAAGGTTCGCGGTATTCGATATTCTGGCCGACGATGCTGGCGGTGACGAGGTAGCCCATCACCAGCAGCACGGCGCCGATATAGGACGCCATCATCGAGCGCAGCGTGGTGGCCAGCGCGAACAAAAGGGCGCTCATCAGGAAGATATTGGGAACCGCCAGGATCGCGAAGTGCCAGGCGTAATAAACGAACCTCTGAGGACCCACGGTTTCGGGATCGACCCACGGCATCATGACTCCGGCCGCCATGCCGGCCGGCACGGCGAGATAGCCGACAAGCGCGATCAGAAAGCCGCCGAGGAAGCGGCCGATTACGATCTGCGCGTTGGTAACCGGAGTAGCGCGGATGATGGGTGCGAAGCCGCTGGTGTCGTCGCGGACGATGGCGTTGGCGACGAATGCGGTGATGATGAACAAATAGAACAGGCTCATGATCGCCGTTGCGACGGCGATCGCGAAGGGCGAGTTCTCGTGCACCGCGCCCGGCGTTCCAATGCTGACATTCTCGCTAGCCGTCAGTCCGAAGCCGAGGAGGAAGAAGACAGCCAGCGCGACCCAGAACACCGGGTTGCGAAGCTGATAGCGGATCTCGAACCGCGTAATCCCGAAGAACATCGAACAGTCTCCGGTCAGGCGGCGCGGCGAAGCGTCGAAAGGGTCGAGAAATAGACGTCCTCGAGCCCGCCCTCGACCGGCTCGAAGCCCTGCGGCTTGGTATCCGAGAGGACGTGGATGATCGTGTTGCCGGCAAACAGGCGGGTCGAGATGATCTCGTGGCTCGCCTGATATTGCTCCAGCTCAGAGTGATCGATGGTCTTCATCCAAACCTTGCCGCGGGTCGATTGTATGAGCTGCGACGGGCTGCCTTCCAGCTGGACCCGGCCGTTGGCCAGCACCGCCATCCGCGGGCAGAGGTCAGCGACATCGTCGACAATGTGCGTCGACAGGATCACGACGACATTGTCGCCGATCCCGGCGAGCAGGTTGAGGAAGCGGATGCGCTCCTCCGGGTCGAGGCCGGCGGTCGGCTCGTCGACGATGATCAGCTCGGGATTGCCGATCAGCGCCTGCGCGATCCCGAAGCGCTGACGCATGCCTCCGGAGAAGCCGGCGATCGACTTGTCCCGCACGGCCCACAGGTTGGTCTGGTTGAGAAGAGTCTCGACAACGGCCTTGCGGTCGGCCTTGCCGGTGATGCCTTTGAGGATCGCGATCTGGTCGAGCATCGCATAGGCCGATACGCGCGGGTAGACGCCGAAATCCTGCGGCAGATATCCGAGCCTCTTGCGAAGCTTCTCCGGTTCCGCCAGCACGTCGATGTCCCCGAAGCGAATGCTTCCGGCGGTCGGCGCCTGGAGCGTTGCCACCGCCCGCATCAGGGTCGACTTGCCGGCGCCGTTCGGACCCAAAAGACCGAACATCCCGCGCGGGATCGAAAGGCTTACGTCGTCGAGCGCGACAGTGCCGTTGGCATAGGTGTGCGACAGTTTGGCGATTTCGAGCATTGGTCCCCCGAGAGTTGGAATGCAGTTGGCCTAGGCTGCAGATGGTCGGACAGCAACAGTCGTTCGACAGTCCGACAAACGGCCATTTTTTCGCGGACAAGGAAGTTTACTCGATGCTTTCCTTTTTCACCGGGTCCCAACCGCGCACCTCGACCCTGGAATAGTCGAGGCTGATCTGCTCCATCGGTCGGCCGCCTCCGCCTGCAGTCGACACCGGCGCCGAGCAACTCGTGACGATCACGTCGCTCATCCGGTAGACGCGCCCGTCGGCTCCAAGCTCGGCGGTGGGATAGCGCGCGCCGGACTTGCATATGCCGGCAGGGACCATGGCAGTCAGGCTGCCCTGTGGCGCGGGCGATTTTGACAGCCTGGGAAGCGCTTTGTCGGTAATGACGCTTATGGCGGCGTCCTCGGTGCCGCCCCTGTCGCCAGATTTGCTGACGGCCTTTTCGCCGGCGGGGGCGGCGGTGCCCGGCCGGACGGCAGCGGCGTCGCCGGCATCCGTTGCCGCGGATCGGGAGGTTTCCCAGGACCAAGAAAGGATCTCGAACTGATCCTTGTGCCCCTCGTCATTCGCCTCCCCCTTGATGTCGCCGAGCTTCAAATAGCCGGGGGCGGCGGCGGCCGGTGCGGTAGCGAGCGCGAAGGACAGCGCGATTGCGGCGGATACGCGGGACAGGCGCGTGCGTGCGCTGATCATGGGACCCTCCCGTATTTGTGGTGCAGGCGCGATCATACATCCGTTTCCGGGCGCGGGCTAATTGGCCGCCTGAAGCGCGCGTTTCTAGATTTGAAGCGGACATTCAGTCGTAACGTCGATTAGCGCCCAAACCGACCTTATGGCCTATTGCGAAGCGATCATCTCAGCGCGCGCAACCAAATAGCCATGCAGCTGCTGCAGCTCGCTGTCCGAAAAGTGCGAGAAGTGCTGTTTCGCTACCTCAGACATTTCGCCGAGCTGGCGATTTCCTGCGCCGACACCGGTCCTCATCAGCCGCCGGAATGCCTGCGCATCATATGCGGCGGTTAGTCCCAGATCTGGGGCGCCGTCCTCGAACCCGCTTAGGTCGAAGTTGTGGCATGCCGCGCACGCGACGCTGGCGATGTATCTGCCTTGCTCATGTTCAATGCCTGCCCAGTAGGGCTCCATCGATTTTGCCCGTTCGATCTCCGTGGGCCCTGTCTCGAACATTCCAGTGGCGATTCCAAAACGAGCAAACGGACCCAAGGAGCGCTCGGGGCCAACGCTTCCGCGCGGTTTGACTGTTCGAAGATAGCTGATGATCGCGCCTACATCTTCATCGCTCAATCGCGAATAGATGCCTGCGGGCATGATGACCAAAGGCCGGCCATCGTTGCCAATGCCTTGTCGAATAGCGGCTTCGAGCTGCTCATTGCTGTAGCTCGACAGGCGTGTGAGATTGGTTGCGTGCACGCTGCTTCCATCCGGAAGTTCAGCAAAGCCTCGACCTTCCAATGTGGGCGTATGGCAGGCAGTACACCCGATTGCCGACGACAGCCGCTTGCCATGCGCGACAGTCGTCGGGGCTGTTGAGACAGCGATCTGGCGAGCTTCAGCTTGTTGAGAGCGGAGCTTGTACTGGCTGACTGCGAAGACGATTATCAGGCCAAGAATCAATAGGCCCACGATCCCAGCCAAACCGAACCCCAGCCAACGCAGAAGCCGTCGCATTCGCCCCTCCCGATAGTACCACCCCGGCAGTGCCGCGGTGATGCAGCGTCAATCGACAGCGTCCCCTGGTTGCTGTTAGCAGGCAACGTATACGACTGCTGTTCGCCCTCGCGCACTTTGCCCACTGCATCGCATGTCCGCAATGGGGATTGGCCTTGCCTGCGGCGCCTGCCAATGCTTGTTAGTCCAAGCACAATCGTTTCCGCCGGAGCATAGCCTTGCCTATCAACCGCCTAGCATTCGCCGTCCTGATTCTGGGCTGGGCCGCCCCTGTTCCCGCTTTCGCTCAGGTGCCCAAGCCGCCGGCCCTGGTTGCCCAGTCGATTCCGCCGATTCCCGACGAGTTGGCCGCCAACAGCCGGCCGTACATGGAATCCCGCACCGCCGGCTTTTCGAGCTGGAATAGCAGCGACCGGTCGATGCTGATCACCACGCGCTTCGGCAACACCAGCCAGCTGCATAGCGTCGCCGCACCGATGGCGATGCGGCGCCAGATCAGCTTCGAAGACGAGCCGGTTCGCGGCAGCTGGTCGCCGGCCGGCGACGTGCTGGTCGTGTCCAAGGACAGCGGCGGGGACGAGTTCTACCAGCTTTACACTCTGTCCGACGGACGGCTGCGGCGAGTCACCGATGGCAAGGGCCGCAACAATTTCGGAAGCTGGAGCAAGGACGGGCAGCTCATCGGCTACAGCTCGACCCGCCGCAACGACACCGACACCGATCTTTACGTCGTCGACCCGCGCGATCCTGCGACCGACCGGCTGGTCGCCAGGGTCGAAGGCGGCGGCTGGAACATCGCCGCTTTCTCCCCCGATCGCCAGCGGGCGGTCGCGAGGAACTATGTCCAGGTGACCAACTCGGATCTCTACCTGCTCGACCTTTCGAGTGGAGCGATGACGCCGATCGGCGATATCTCGCGGGACATCGCTTATGGCGCCGTCGAATTCGCTCCCGACGGCAATTTGTGGGTGACGTCCGACGAGGATTCGCAGTTCAAGCGGCTCGGCCGCCTCGATGCTGCAACCGGCCGCTTCACGCCCGTCGTCACCGGAATCGACTGGGACGTCAGCAGCTTCGATATCGCTCCGGACGGAAGTTACATCGCCTTCGTCACCAACGAGGCGGGGATTTCGCGCGTCCGGCTGCTCGACCCGCGCACCGGCTCGGTGCGTATCGTCGAGCAGCTGCCGCAGGGAATCGTCGGGGGCGTCGACATCGCCCCATGGGGCACGCTTGGGCTTACCCTTTCGTCCGCGACCAACCCGGCCGATGCGTTTACGGTCGATCCGAATAGTCTTAACGTGACCCGCTGGACCCAGAGCGAGACCGGCGGGCTCGATCCCGCCGACAATGTCGAGCCGGTGCTGGTCGAAACGCAAAGCTTCGACGGCGAACGCGTCAGCGGCTTTTTGTACCGCCCGGACCCGCGCAAATTCCCCGGCGATCGCCCGCTGATCGTCAGCATCCACGGCGGTCCGGAAAGCCAGTTCCGGCCGGGCTTCCGGGGGCGCAGCAACTATTATTTGAACGAACTGGGAATCGCGCTCTTCTATCCCAATGTCCGGGGATCGACCGGCTATGGGAAGCGCTTCGTCAGCCTCGACAACGGCCCCTTTCGCCGGGAGGATTCGGTAAAGGACATCGGCGCGCTGATGGACGCCGTGCTCAAGGATCCGGCGATCGACGGCGACAGGATCGGAATCACCGGCGGAAGCTATGGCGGCTATATGTGCTACGCCTCCGCGATCGCCTACGCCGACCGGGTCGATGGCGCCTTGTGCAACGTCGCCATTTCAAACTTCGTCACATTCCTCGAGAACACGCAGAGCTATCGGCGCGATCTTCGCCGGGTCGAATATGGCGACGAGCGCGATCCCGTGCAGCGGGCCAAGCTGCTCGAAATATCGCCGCTTAGTCGCATCGACGAGATTCGTTCGCCGCTGTTCGTCGTCCAGGGAGCGAACGATCCGCGCGTGCCGGCCAGCGAGGCCGAGCAGATCGTCGAGGCGGTTCGCGCCGGCGGCAACGATGTCTGGTACCTGCTCGGGCAGAATGAGGGACACGGGTTCTCGAAAAAGGAGAACCAGGACTATCTATTCTGGAGCAGTCTGTTGTTTTGGCGAGACAAGCTTTTCGACCAATGAGCACCGAGCATCGGGCCGCCGCTTCTCGCCGTGATCATGCGGGAAATCCGATGCACCGCAACTCTGCTGCACAGTCGGGCGCGGCAGTCCTGGAACAGCCTGTGACCTACCTCGTCAACGACATCTTCCACACCGTTCAGGGCGAAGGCGCGAATATGGGTCGCGCCGCGGTGTTCGTGCGGTTTGCCGGATGCAATCTATGGAGCGGTCGCGAACAGGACCGCCACACGGCGATCTGCAAATTTTGCGACACCGATTTCAGGAAAGGCAAGCGCTATTCGCGCGGCGAGCTGGTCGCCGAGATACGGAGTTTTCGAGGGCCTGATTTGCTTGTCTTCACCGGCGGCGAGCCTGCCCTGCAGCTCGACCAGGGTCTCGTCGATCAGCTTCACCGGGACTATGGTTATGAAGTGGCGATAGAGACCAACGGCACACGGCCGATCCCGACCGTTCAGTGGACGTGCGTCAGTCCGAAAGCGGGTACCGAAATCGTCGTTCGCCGCGCCGACGAGCTGAAGCTCGTGTTCCCGCAGGGCCCGGACCTTACGCCTGAAGATGCGATGCGAGCGGTCGAGGCGAAATATCATTGGCTTTCCCCGATGGATGGTCCCGACTGGGCTAAGAACGTCAGGGCGGCGCTTGATTATGTGAAGACGAACGCCGAGTGGCGTCTCAACATTCAAGCGCATAAATTTTGGGGGATTCCGTGACGCTGACCGGTGTTGGGGGAGTCTTTTCCGCGTCTCACGACAGCCCCGAGGGCGTGCTCCACGGCCACAGCTATGAAGTCTGGGCCTGGTTTCCGGAAGGGGACGCCCGCGAGCTTCAGCAAAAGCTTCGAGCGGTGCTCGATGGGCTCGATCACACCCATCTTCCCGCCGCGCTGGCCTGGGGCGAGGCGCTGGCCGAGCATATCGCCGGGCAGCTGCCGGGCTGCCGCGAGGTGGAGATCAGGCGGCCACTCGAGCGGATCGGCGCACGCTGGACCGCGGGCGGTCCGAGCGAGCGCGGCAAGTGAGGGATCGACCGTAGGCCGGCGCCGGGGGCGTGTTGTGACGTCCGCAAGGTGTAGGAAGCGGACATTGGCCTTGGCTCGCTAGCCGGCCCTTGAATCCGAAAAGCTAACGAGCGCTTTGAAAGCGTCTCTATACCTCCACGCCAAGAGCAGGAGGCCCGCGGCCCAGAACAATGCCCACAGGGCACTGCCACCCAGCAGGATGTGGTAGAAAAAGATCACCGCCACGAACGGAGCCAACAAGACGATCCCGAGGGGTGCCGTGCGGCTGAAGAGGAGTGCGGCACCGCCGAGCACGTAGCAGGTCAGCATGACCGGCACGATAAAACCGGAAGCTTCGAGTGCGTTCTGAAAATCGGCGCCGGGCCCGGGTTCTCCGGCGAACGGATTGCCTTGTCCCGCGAGCATCGCATATCCGGCGTAGAGCCCCACCAGGAGGAAGAAACCGCCGTAGGCGATGCGAAAAACCGAAACGGCCAGTTGCGTTTTCGAAGTCAGAACAAGCCCCCATCTCGGGCGGAGAATAGCGCTTCACCTAATGTCCGCAACAGGTGGCAAGCGGACGCTACAGCGACTGGGCGCGCTAACGGCACCAGCAGCCCACAAGAAATCGCTAGGAGGGCGGCGTGCCGGGGAATAACCTTCGCGCAGCAGTAGCGCTTGCCAGCGAACGGATCGGGAAGCTGATCAATGGTCGAAACAAAGGCGACGCAAGTTGCGGCACCGAGCGGTCGCACCATCCTGTTCTTCCTTGCGCTCTCCTTCATCGCCTACGGCGCTCACGAGCTGATCCACCATTTCACCCTTCGGGGAGTCTGCGGACGGTGGGGGACGATGACCCTGTCTCAATTTTTCATGCCAGTGGGGTGCGAAAAGGAACCCTGGTGGATTGCCACATTGGCCGGCCCGGTGCTGACCTACACGCTGATCTGGATTGGTGCAGTGATGCGCACTCCGTTCGGCCTCCTGCTGTTCTTCGCGAACCTGCCGCTAGCCCGCGCAATCAGCGTCGCCACGCGCAGCGGGGACGAAATGGTGCTCGCGCGCATGGCGTTCGACGACCTGGCTTGGCCTGCGGCGTTGGCGATCGCAGCAGCGCTGTTGGTGCCGCCGCTGGTCCTGGCGTGGAAACAATTTCCCCGCTCCGGCCGATGGTGGCGCGTTACAATCTGGCTGGTGCTGCCGGTGCTATGGGATTTCACGTTCAAGCGGCAGCTGCTCGCACCCTTCGTCGATCTTCTCCCGGCAATTGCCGGGATACCCGTCATGGCATTGATCTTCTACGCGGTCGCGGTCGTCGTGATGCTGCTCAGCTGGCCGAGACGGGACTTCACATCGAGAATCGCTCCAAGCTGAAACGGCCGCTTTGGGTGGAAAGCGGGCACTACAGCGACTGGACGCGCTAACGGCGCCAGCGCAGTCTACCCCGTGCATCCGCCGAAACTCTTTGTTATGGCCGAGCGGCGGCTGAAGACGGGGGCCTGCCCATGCCTTATCCACGCGCCCATTGGTACGTGCTGCTGGTCATCGCGGTGATCATCGCCGGCTTCTGGCCGAGCTATTTCGCCGTGTGGGACAATGTGCCGTGGCAGTTCCACGCGCATGGGGTCGCGGCGAGCATCTGGGTGATGATGGTCGCGGCGCAAAGCTGGTCGGTTCACCACAAGCAGCTGCCGCTGCACCGCGCAGTCGGCAAATCGAGCCTGCTGCTCTTCCCGTTCCTGATCGGCGGGCTGGCGGCGATCATCGACGTCACCGCCAAAGGCTATGTCGCCGGCGAAGGGCCAGTTCGGCAGATGTTCGGCGGCCCCTTCCTGATCGGCCTGGCGCTGGCCATCGCCGCTTATGTCACCGTCTATTACCAGGCGCTCAAAAACCGCCGGAAAGTGTGGGTTCACTCCGGCTACATGCTGACGACGCCGATCATCCTGTTCGAATCGCCGTTCGGGCGGATCCTCAACGGGTTCATGCCGGGCCTGCAAATCCGCGGGCCCGACGATTTGTACCTGATCATGCCCGCGATCCTCTGGGCGATGGCGCTCGAGCTCGTCTTCATCGCCGCGATCTGGCTGAAATACGGCAACAAGGCGAAGCCCTTTCTCGTCGCCGGCATCTTCATCGTCGCGCAGATGCTGACCATGGGCCTGACGAGCGGCTCGGATCTTCTGAGGAGCCTGCTGGTCATGCTCGGCCACACGCCGAGCGCCGTCGTGGTCGCGGCCGGCTTCGCGATCGGCGCGCTGACCAGCTGGGCCGGGTGGACGGCCGGCAAGCGCGCGGCGGTTCCGGCGCCGGGAGTGGCACAGCCGGCCTGAGCGCCTGGCGACGGGATAGTGTCTGGACTGGCTATGCTGGCGCTCCAAAAGCGATGATGGCCCCGGCATGACTATGCTGGCGCTCCAAAAATCATCATGCCCCCGGCATGATGGTTTATGGAGCGGGTAGCGGGAATCGAACCCGCGCGTTCAGCATGGGAAGCTGACAGGCTACCATTACATCATACCCGCGGCGCGCGCCCGAAGTAGGTCTCGGCGCGGCCAGCGTCAACGCGCACTTCCGCGCCGGCGCGGCCCGCATTACAGCGCCGCCATGGGGCTCCAGGACCAGCCACCGGCACGGGTAGAGGCCGACGCACTGCGCGGTCGGCGGCTGCGCTATTTCGATTTTCTGATGGCGGCGTTCGTCACCATATTGTTGCTGTCGAACATCCTCGGCGCCGGCAAGGTGGCGGTGATCGACCTGCCGCTGATCGGCGAATGGCCGTTCGGCGCCGGAATCCTGTTCTTCCCGCTGGCCTATGTGATCGGCGACGTGCTGACCGAGGTCTATGGCTATGCCCGAGCGCGCCGCTGCATCTGGGCGGGCACGGCGGCGCTGTTGTTCATGGCGGCGATGGCGGCGGTGGTGGTGGCGCTGCCGCCGGCGGCGGACTGGGGCGGGCAGGCGGCCTATGATCAGGTCTTCGGCCAGGTGCCGCGGATCGTCCTCGCCTCGATCCTCGCCTTCTGGGCGGGCGAGTTCGCCAACAGCCTGGTGCTGGCCAAGATGAAGATCTGGACTCAAGGGCGGCATTTGTGGAGCCGGACGATCGGCAGCACGGTGGTCGGGCAGGGGATCGACAGCATGATCTTCTACCCGCTCGCCTTCTGGGGCGCGCCGGGTTGGACGACCGAGCTGGTGGTGACGGTGATGTTCACCCAATGGGCGCTTAAAGTCGCGTGGGAAGCGATGCTGACGCCGGCGACCTATGCGACCATCGGCTGGCTGAAGCGCCGCGAAGGGATCGACGTGTACGACGAGCGGACCAACTTCACGCCGTTCAAGGCAAGCGTGTAGCCAAGGAGGCAACAGATTTCGTGTCGCTGATCGCCCTCCTTCTGTTGGCCGCGGGCCCGGACCTTTCCGCCGAGGCGACCCGCGAGGCGGCTCGCGAGGAGTGCGCCCAGGCGCAGGACCCGGACGAGAGCGTGGTTTGCGCACCGCGCGGCGGTCGTTCCCGTTACCGATTGCCGCCGTCCGACGGGGCTTTCGATCCTCGCGGCCCAAAGGCAAGCGTGTCACGCGAAAGATCGCGGTGGATCGAGGACGGGGACACCGGCATCCAATCCTGCTCGCCCGTGGGAATCGGCGGCTGGACGGGATGCATGCAAAAAGAATGGCGAAGGCAACGCCAGCAGGAAGGCTGGTACGGCTGATATTGCGCTGCTTTGCGGCATAAAAAGGGGGAGCGCGGCTGGCTGCCGCGCTCCCCTACTAGGGAAGGTCGTTAGACCCGCGCACAGAAATAGCAGCGGGCGGTAGGGATTGAAGCTATCGAAAGTTAGTGTGGCCTCGCCGCACCTGCCGGCGCCCTCTCGCTACCGCTTTTGCTTCGACCATGGCGGCCGCGCTGTGCGGCGGCGCGCGGATGCGATACGAACGGCGGATGCGACGAGGACTTCGCCTACCGTCGGCGCGCGTGATCGCCATCGGCCGGCTGATGCTGGCGACCCTGTTCATGCTCGCGCTGTGGCTTGACGTCAGCCAGCCGGTCGAGGCGCTGGCTGCGATCTATTTACTGCTCGGCACCTATGTCGCCGTTTCGGTCTCGCTGCTCATCGCCACATGGAGCAGCTGGTGGCTGGATGCCAAGCTAGCGGGGCCAGCTCACGCATTCGACATCATATTGTTCACACTGCTGGTGATTCCGATCGAAGGCTATACCAGCCCCTATTTCGCCCTGTTCATGTTCATCCTGCTGGCCGCGGCGATCCGCTGGGGCTGGCGGGCGACGACCCTGACGGCGGTGCTATTGTGCATTCTCTATTTGCTGACCGGACTGCTGATCATCGAGTCCCGGGCGGAGGCCGACCTGCAGATTGTCGCGATCGGCGCCGGCCATTTGGTCATATTGTCGCTGATTTTGATCTGGTTCGGAATTCACCGCTGGCAATCGGGCGTTGCCGCGCGCGACACGGACGGTCTCGCTGCCCCGTCGCTCGACGAGTCGCCGCTCGAAACCGGGCTTCGCGCGACCATGGAAAGCCTGGGTGCGCACAGCGGAGTCTTCGTCTGGCGCGAGGGCGGCGGCAGCGAAGCGTCGATCCTCGCGGTCCGCGACGGCGAGCTTTCGGCGTGGCGGGAACCGCAGCCGGCCGGCATTCCGGCTATCGCCGGGTCGTTCCTTTATGATTTTCGCCGCGACCGTGCGCTGGCGAGAGACGAGCGGCGAAATCTTCTTTACTTCGCGCCGGGCGATCGCATCGCGGGCGCCGACGCGACGCTGGAGCTAAGCGAAGGGCTTGCCATCCCGGTGCATAGCGGCACCGGCGAGGGCGAGCTGTTTCTCGAACGGCTGCCGCACCTGTTCATCGACCACATCGATCTCGGCGAGCAGATCGCCGCCGATGTCGCCGCGCACATTCAGCAGCATGCCTTGCTCAGCGCCATCGAGGAAGCCGCGGAGGGCCGCTCGCGGCTGGCGCTCGCCCGTGACCTGCACGACAGCGTCGTCCAGTTTCTTGCCGGGGCTGCGTTCCGCCTCGAAGCAATGAAGCGAACCCAGCCCGAGGGGAGCGGCCTCGAGCCGCAGCTCAACGAGCTCAAGCAAATGATGCTCCACGAGCAGGGCGAACTGCGCTCCTTCATCAGCGCGCTGCGCAGCGGCCCCCAGATCAGCATCGATGAGCTGGCGAAGGATTTGTCCGCGCTCGCGGAAAGATTGTCGCGCCAATGGAATGTGAATTGCACTTTTGCGGCCGACTCCGTCGACCTGATGATCCCGACCCGGCTCCATCTCGACGTGCATCAAATGATGCGGGAAGCCGTCGCCAATGCGGTTCGCCACGCGGCCGCGAATAGCGTCAAGATTGTGCTCTGGGTGGTAGCCGACGAATTGCGGCTCAAATTCATCAATGACGGCACCCGTTATCCAGGCACGGCGCAAGACAGCGCGCTGCCCTGGTCGCTCAAGGAGCGGGTGGAACAATTGGGCGGGACGCTCGACCTTTCTCGGGGAATGGGCGTGACGCGAGTGACGGTAGCGTTGCCGGTCGGCGGGAGGAGTGTTTGACCCGGATCCTGCTCGCCGACGATCACCCGATGATCTGCACGGCAATCGAAGCCCTGCTGCTCGGTACGCCGTTCGAAATCGTCGGCGTCGCGGCGACCGGCGAACAGGCGTTGCGCGAGGCCAAGCGGCTGAAGCCGGACATATTGCTGCTCGACCTGCAGATGCCCGGCGGCACCGGGATGGATGTCGTCCGGGAAATTCGAGCGGGCGGCGAAAAGATGCGCATCGTATTGCTGACAGCGGCGATCGACGACAGCTCGCTGGTCGAGGCCGGGGCGCTCGGCGTGCAGGGCATGGTGCTGAAGAATTCGGACCCGGCCTATCTGCTCGAATGCCTCGATCGAGTCCGCCGTGGCGGGCGCTGGGTCGATCCCGAGCTTAAAGAACGCGCGACCGGCCTTGCCGACTCGCTGACCGGCGGCGGCCGCGCTTCGCTGGCGCCGCGCGAACGCGAGCTTATCGCCTGCGTGCGCAAGGGACTTCGCAACCGCGAGATTGCCGACGCGCTGGGCGTCACCGAAGGAACAGTGAAAGCCTATCTGCACGCGGTTTTCGAAAAGTTGGGCGTAACCAGTCGCACCGAGCTGGCGATCCGCGCGGGCGAATTTCTCACCGAAAGCTATCTCGATGACGGAGCCGGCTCGCGCCCAGCTGCGGAGCCGGACGCATAGGCCGCGCGCCCAGCGATCAAAAGCGAATCGAAAAGGTGCGATTCACGCCCACGCCGAC
>CAYUWJ010000038.1:0-15458 GCA_964448315.1 uncultured Sphingomonas sp.
CGCCACCAGCTCCATCCGATTGTTGGTCGTCAGTGGCTCGCCGCCGCTGATCTCGCGCTCGCGCGCGCCCGAGCGAAGCAAGGCCGCCCAGCCGCCGGGGCCGGGATTGCCGCGGCACGAGCCGTCGGTGAAAATGTCGACTCGGGGAAGTTCGGCCACGCCGTTCAGGCGACCAGCTCTCGCGGGAGCTTGAAGATCGTCCGTTCGGGGCTGTGATCGGCGACTTCCTCGCGCACGTCGAACCGCAGGCGAAGCGAATCGAGGACTTCGCGGACGAGCAGTTCCGGCGCCGACGCGCCGGCGGTTACGCCAAGCGTCTCGGGCTGGCCGAGCCAGTCCCAGTCGATGTCGGCGGCGCGCTCGATCAGCCGCGCCGGAACGCCCAGCCGCTGCGCGACTTCGGCCAGCCGAAGCGAATTGCTGCTGTTCGGCGCGCCGATGACCAGCAGCCGGTCGCACTCAAGGGCGATCGCCTTGACCGCCGCCTGGCGGTTGGAGGTGGCGTAGCAGATGTCCTCGCTGCGCGGCGCCCGGATCGACGGAAGGCGCGCCTGCAATGCCGCGACGATCGCCGCGGTGTCGTCGACCGACAGCGTCGTCTGGGTGAGGAAGGCGATATTGGCCGGGTCGGGCACATTGAGCGCGGCGACATCGTCGAGCGTCTCGATCAGGGTCATGCTTCCTTCCGGCACCTGGCCGAAGGTGCCGATAACCTCGGGATGCCCGGCGTGACCGATGAACAGCACGTGGCGGCCTTCGGCGATCAGGCGTTCGGCCTGACGGTGGACCTTGGAAACGAGCGGACAAGTCGCGTCGACGAAGTTGAGCCCGCGTGCGCTCGCCGCTGCCGGCACCGACTTAGGCACGCCATGGGCGGAAAACACCACCGGCCGGTCGTCGGGCACTTCATCCAGCTCGTCGACGAACACCGCGCCGATGCCGCGCAGCCGGTCGACGACGAAGCGGTTGTGGACGATCTCGTGGCGGACATAGACCGGCGCTCCAAACCTCTCGAGGGCCAGCTCGACGATCTGAATCGCCCGGTCGACTCCGGCGCAAAAGCCTCGCGGGGCGGCGATCAGCACGCGCAGGGAAGGGAGATTGTCGGCCATCCGGCACGCGATGTAAGGCATTGCTTGCAGCGTTTGAAGGCGCTTCCTATGAACGCTGGCGAACATCCGCCGCCTGTCGAGGAAATATCAGCCCGTGAATCCACGTTATCCCGCCCTGCTCCTGCTCGCCCTTCTGACCTCCTGTTCGCGCGAGGGGGTGATCGGCGACGGCGGCGTCTATGCCTATCGCAGCGCCTGCCCGCTGGTCGCGATCCCTGAAGCGACCGGCGACATCACCCTGTTCAACCCGCCCGAATTTGCCAATGCCTCGGCGATCGACGTCACCGCGACGATCACCAATATGCGCACGACCTGCCAGGATGACTCGGCACAGATCATCTCTACGACGACCTTCGACGTTATCGCCCTGCGCCGCGATGCCGGGCCGGCGCGGCAGGTGGTGCTGCCCTATTTCAACGCGGTGGTGCAGGCCGGCGACCGGATCGTTGCCAAGGGGGTCAGCCATGTCGGCCTCGACTTTCCCGCCGGCAGCCAGCGGGCGCAGACCAGCGCCCAGGCGATCGCCCGGGTCGATCGCGCCTCGGCGACCCTGCCGCAGGAGACAAGGGAAATCCTTACCCGCCGTCGGAAAGCCGGCGATCCCGACGCGGCGGTCGATCCGCTGACCAACCCGACGGTCCGCGCCAGCGTCGCCAACGCCACCTTCGAGCAGCTGATCGGCTTCCAGATGAGCGAAGCGCAGCTGCGCTACAACGCCACGCGCTAGGCGCCGCCCGGCGCTCCGGCGACGGCAGCGTTGACTCGGGAGAACGGCGCGGCCAAGGCTCCGCCCGTCTCCGGTGGTCAGGCAAATCGCCCGGTCGCCGGAAGGCCGCGCGGGAGAGTCCGCGATCGTCCCCAAAGCGGGGCGTCGCGGCGCCGAAGGAGCAACCGCCCCCGGAATCTCTCAGGCAGAAGGACCGCGCGCGCCTGACAGTCTGGAAAGCGCCTCCGCCTGTGCAAGGTGGTGGCCACCGAAGGGGTAACCTCGGACCGCTTCCGGGGGAAAGCTCTCAGGTCGCAGCGACAGACGGGGGCGATGAACCGGTCCGATGCGTTGCGGTCCGGTCGTCGCCATCGAGTCGCGGAGTGCGCCATGAGCCGAGAAGTCCACAACGGTCCGACCGACCAGCACCAGGCGCGGGGCACCGCCTTTAGCGGCGATCCCGACGGCGGCGCCGGCACCGGCGCCGAGGAATCCGCGATCGAACAGCTGCCGCTCGATGCCTGGCACAGGGCGCAGGGCGCGCGGATGGTGCCGTTCGCCGGCTATGCGATGCCGGTCCAGTTTGAAGGCATCATCGCCGAGCATCTGTGGACCCGGACCAATGCCGGGCTGTTCGACGTCAGCCACATGGGGCAGCTTTTGGTCCATGGCGACGGCGCCGACGCCGCGCTCGAAACCCTGCTTCCCGGCGAATTGAAGCTGCTCGGCGACTGCAAGCTTCGCTATTCGATGCTGCTGGCCGAGGACGGGGGCATCATCGACGATCTGATGGCGACTCGCCGCGGCGAGGATTTCTATTTGGTCGTCAACGGCGCCACCAAGCTTGGCGACATCGCCGAGCTGGAGGAGCGGCTGCCGCGCGACATCGTCGTCGATCACATGAAGGAGCAGGCGCTGCTGGCGCTGCAGGGGCCGCGGGCTCTCGAGGTGCTGGAGGGACTGGCGCCGGGCGTATCGGAGCTCGGCTTCATGCAAGGCGGCGCGTTTCGCGCCGTCGGCCAGCCGGTGTGGATCAGCCGCTCGGGCTATACCGGCGAGGACGGGTTCGAAATCTCGATCGCCGCGAGCGCGGTGCGCGGGCTGGCCGATGCGCTGATCGATCATGACGCCGTCAGGCCGATCGGCCTTGGTGCGCGCGATTCGCTGCGGCTCGAAGCCGGGCTGCCGCTCTATGGCCATGACATCGACCGGACGACGACCCCGGTGATGGCCGGGCTGCAGTTCGCGATCGGCAAGCGCCGCCGTGCGGAAGGCGGCTTTCCGGGCGCGTTTCGGATTCTCGCCGAGATCGACAAGGGGCCGGTGCAGCGCCGCGTCGGCTTCGACATCGACGGCCGCCGGCCGGTGCGCGAGGGCGCCTCTGTCCTCGACGACGACGGCAGCGAAGTCGGCCGGATCACCAGCGGCGGCTATTCGCCCTGCCTCGAGAGGCCGATCGCCATGGGCTATGTCGCGTCGACCCTGAGCGAGCCCGGCACCGCCGTGAAGCTCGAGCAGCGCGGCAAGCTGTTCGACGCCAAGGTCGCGCCGATGCCGTTCGTCCCCCACCGCTATCACCGCAAGGGAGCCGCCGCATGAGCCTCTATTTCACTCGCGAGCATGAATGGATTCGAGTCGAGGGCGATATCGCCACCGTCGGCATTTCGGACCATGCGCAGACGGCGCTGGGCGATATCGTCTTCGCCGAAGTGCCCGAGGCCGGCAAGCGCCTGGCCAAGGGCGGCGAGGCGGCGGTGGTTGAATCGGTCAAGGCCGCTTCGGATGTCTATGCGCCGGTCGCCGGCGAGGTCATCGAAGGCAATAGCGCGGTCGCCGACGACCCGGCGCTCATCAACCGCGATCCCGAAGGCGAGGGCTGGTTCTTCAAGCTCAAGCTGGACGATTCGGGCGAGCTCGAAGGGCTAATGGACGCTGCCGCGTATCGCGAATGGGTGAAGACGCTTTGAGGCATGGCTTCATCATTGCCTCCGTCGTGGCTGCGCTTCTGGCGTCGTGCGGGAGTGGAAAAGAGAGCTATCTAACCGTTGAGGAGTTCATCCCGCGGATCAACGAACTCGACGGTAAGACTGTCACGGTTGCAGGCTACCTTGGAGAATGTGCCGGATACGAGTGTCGACTCTATGTTGATCCTGCCGGCGAGGCGCAGTTTGATCGATTGATCGCTGAGCTGATTCGGGAAAGGCGGCAATCGACAACGACTGAACCTCCGCTAGTCGGCATCGGGAGCAGTAGCTGGGAGTGCCAGAAGTCTACGAATGACTGCATGTTCGAGTTTGACCAAAAGGCCGCACCTTTCACGAACAGCTATGTGCTCATCACTGGTCGCGTGACCGACAAATGTCGGGACGCCGACGGACAACCTGCGTGTACCGACAGATCCACTGACCTGTTTCCAACAGATATTCGGCAGTGGAGCCTACCCGCGCAATCGAGCGAGAAAGGAGCTGCATAAGATGTTGCAGTCCACGTCTCGCTGGAACGCGGCCGATTATGCCCGGGTCGGCGGCTTCGTCGCCGAGCTGGGGGCGGCGGCGCTCGACCTGCTCGACCCGCAGCCGGGCGAGCATATCCTCGACGTCGGCTGCGGCGACGGCGCTTTGACCGAGAAGATCGTCGAGCGCGGCGCGACCGCGGTCGGTATCGACAATAGCGAGAGCATGGTGATCGCGGCGAAAGCGCGGGGGCTCGACGCGCGGTTGATGGATGCGGCGCAGCTGAAGTTCAGCGAGGCTTTCGACGCGGCTTTCTCGAACGCGACCCTGCACTGGGTGCTCGACAAGGAGCGGGCGGCGCGGGCGATCTGGTTCGCGTTGAAGCCAGGCGGCCGGTTCGCCGGCGAGATGGGCGGTGAGGGCAATTTGTTGGCGCTGCGCGAAGCCTTGGACGCCGAACTGATCGCGCGCGGCTATCCGCCACCGTTCGACTGCGCCAACTGGTATCCGGCGCCCGACGCATTCGCCGCCGTTTATGAGGCCGCCGGCTTCGATGCGATCGACGCCCGGCTGATCGAACGGCCGACGCCGCTTGTTCACGGCGTCGCGGCGTGGGTCGAAACTTTCCGCTCCGGCTGGCTCGAGAGCGCCGGAGTGCCGGACGAGGAGCGGAGCGAGATCGCCGCGGCGGTGGCCGACAGCTTCGGCACGGACAGCGCCGATTACGTCCGGCTTCGTTTCATCATGAGGAAGCCTGCCTGATGCGTTACCTGCCGCTCAGCGATGCCGACCGGAGCGCGATGCTGGCGAGCATCGGCGCCGGCTCGATCGACGCGCTGTTTTGCGACGTGCCGCAATCGGCGCGGCTCGAGGGGTTGATCGAAGGGCTTCCCAATCACGCCTCCGAGCTTGCCGTCGAGCGGCAATTGACGACCATGGCCCGCAAGAATCTCGTCGCTGGCGAGGCGCCCTTCTTCCTCGGCTGCGGCGCCTACCGGCATCATATTCCGGCCAGCGTCGACCATATCATCCAGCGCGGCGAGTTCCTCACCGCCTACACCCCCTATCAGCCCGAGATCGCGCAGGGCACGCTGCAGGTGTTGTTCGAGTTCCAGACGCAGGTGGCGCGATTGTTCGGTTGCGACGTCGCCAACGCCTCGATGTACGACGGCTCGACCGCCTGCTGGGAAGCGATCGTCATGGCCCGGCGGATCACCCGGCGCGGCAAGGCGATCCTGTCGTCGGGGCTTCACCCGCATTATGTCAGCGTCGCCGAGACGATGGCGCGCTTCACCGGCGACACGCTCGATATTGCCGCGCCCGAACTTGTTGCCGAGACCGACGCCGAGCGGCTGATCGCCAGCATCGACGGCGAGACCAGCGCGGTGGTCGTGCAATATCCCGACATCCTCGGCCGAATCGCCGATCTGGCGCCGATCGCCGAGGCGGCGCATGCGCAGGGCGCGCTGCTGATCGCGGTGGTCACCGAGCCGGTGGCGCTGGGCGCGATCCGTTCGCCGGGCGAAATGGGCGCCGACATCGTCGTCGGCGAGGGCCCGGCGATCGGCGTCGGGCTGCAATTCGGCGGGCCTTATGTCGGGCTGTTCGCGACGCGCGAGAAATTCGTCCGGCAGATGCCGGGGCGGCTGGCCGGCGAGACGGTGGACGCGGCCGGCAAGCGCGGCTTCGTGCTGACTCTGTCGACCCGCGAGCAGCATATCCGCCGCGAGAAAGCGACCAGCAACATCTGCACCAATTCGGGGCTGTGTGCGCTGGCCTTCTCGGTACATTTGAGCCTGCTCGGCGAAAAGGGGCTGAGGCGGCTGGCCGAAATAAATCACGCGCGCGCGTGCGAGGTGGCCGAGCGGCTGGCCGCCATCCCGGGCGTTGGCCTGGTCAACGACAGCTTCTTCAATGAATTCACGATTGCTCTGCCGATCGAGGCCCGGCCGGCGGTTCGCGAGCTGGCCGACCGGGGAATCCTCGGCGGCGTGTCGCTGGGCCGGCTTTATCCGGGTTCCAAAGCCTTGCAGAACGGGCTGGTGATTGCGGTCACGGAAACGGTGACGGACGCGGATATCGATGCGCTGGAAGCCGGCCTAAGGGAGCTTTGCAAGTGACCGCCAACCCATCCGGCTGGCGACCGTCCTCCCCGTCGAGCGAGGGCGGGCAGGGGCCGGACACCGTCACCGGCAACCGCGCGCTGATGCTCGAGGAGCCGTTGCTGTTCGAGATCGGCGACACCGAGACGACGGGGGTAGATTTCGAATTCCCCTCCCCTGTCCCCTCCCGCTGGGCGGGAGGGGAGAAGATGGCCCGCACCGCACCGATCGGGCTTGCGGGAGTTTCGGAGCCGGAGGCGGTGCGGCATTACACGCGGCTGTCGCGGCAGAATTATGCGATCGACCTCGGGCTGTTTCCCCTCGGCTCGTGCACGATGAAGCATAACCCGCGGCTCAATGAGAAATTGGCGCGGCTGCCCGGATTCGCCGATGTCCACCCGCTGCAGCCGACCGACACGGTGCAGGGCGCGCTCGAGCTGATCGATCTGGTCGGCCACTGGCTGACCAGCCTGACCGGCATGGACGCGGTGGCGATGAGTCCCAAGGCTGGGGCGCATGGCGAGCTGTGCGGGTTGCTGGCGATCCGCGCGGCGCTCGAGGCGCGCGGCGATGCGCGGCAAGTCGTGCTGGTCCCCGAAAGCGCGCACGGCACCAATCCGGCGACCGCGGCGTTCGCCGGCTATCGGGTCGAGAATATCCCGGCCAACGCCGCCGGCCGGGTCGATCTCGATGCGTTGAAGGCGCGCCTCGGCGCGGGTGGGCGGGACAATGGCGTCGCGGCGGTGATGATCACCAACCCCAACACCTGCGGCCTGTTCGAGCCGGACATGGCGGCGATTTCTGAAGCCGTCCATGGCGCCGGCGGCCTGGTCTATTGCGACGGCGCCAATTTCAACGCGATCGTCGGCAAGGTTCGCCCCGGCGACCTCGGCATCGATGCTATGCACATCAATCTGCACAAGACCTTCTCGACCCCGCACGGCGGGGGCGGGCCGGGATCGGGGCCGGTGGTGCTGTCGAAGGCGCTGGCGCCGTTCGCGCCGCTGCCGTTCGTCGAAAAGCAGGGCGACCCCGGTGCGGAGCGCTTCGTCCTGGTCGAGGAGGAGAATGCCGACGAGCATCATCCGCACAGCTTCGGGCGGATGGTGGCGTTCCACGGCCAGATGGGCATGTTCACCCGCGCCGCCGCCTACATGCTCAGCCACGGCGCCGACGGGCTCGCCCAAGTTGCCGAGGATGCCGTCCTCAACGCCAACTATCTGCTGCGCGCGCTTGAGGACGTGCTCGACGCGCCGTTCGCTTCGGGCGGGCCGTGCATGCACGAGGCGATATTCTCCGACAAAGGCTTTGCCGGCGGGCTTACGACGCTCGATCTCGCCAAGGGGCTGATCGACGAGGGTTTCCACCCGATGACCATGTATTTCCCGCTGGTCGTCCATGGCGCGATGCTGGTCGAGCCGACCGAGACCGAATCGCGCGCCGGGCTCGACCAGTTCATCGCCGCGATGCGCGGCCTTGCCGAGCGGGCGAAGGCGGGGGACCAAAGCCTGAAGACGGCGCCGGTCCACGCTCCCCGGCGGCGGCTCGACGAGACGCTGGCGGCGAGAAAGCCGGTGCTGGTGTACAAGGATCCGGAGCCGGCGCGCTCGGCGGAGTAGGCGTTACAGCCAGCGGCGAACGCGCCGCTTGTACGCCAGATACTCTTCGCCGAATTTTCGTTCGAGGTAGCTTTCCTCCCGGGCGATTACGTGGGTCTGCATGATCGGCAGGACGACCGCCGCCAGCAACAGCAGCGCGACCAGGCTGTCGAAGGCAATTGCGAGCCCGACATAGGTGAGCGACATTCCGAGATACATCGGATTGCGAGTCCAGCGGTACGGTCCTTGCAAAACCAGGCTGGTTGACGGCCGCCATGGCGGAAGGCTCGTCCCGGCGCGTTTGAACAGCCCGGCCGCGATCGCCATCAGCGCGATGCCCGCAAACGCGATCACAGATCCGAACGGAACGCCTATTCCAGACGCGAGGCCAATGCCTTGGAGTCGGAGCGGAAAAAGACTCAGGGCATCCACCCCGAGGGCCGCGCCGAGCACAGCGAGGTACAAAAGCGGCGGCGGAATGCGGACCCGGGCGTTGTCGTCGTCGACCGTCACGGCTTGTCGCCTCCCTCGCCACGGCATAGCTGTTCGTCGGCATGGCTGTCGATCACTTCCCCGACGACCCGGCTGGCGCGGGCGTCCGGCGCTCGTCGCCGGCCGCGCTGCGCAACCGCGAGCCGATCGCCGGCGTGCTTCGCGACTGGCTGCCTACCAGCGGACTGGTGCTCGAGATTGCCAGCGGCACCGGCGAGCATGCCGCCTTTTTTGCGGAAAGATTTCCCGAGCTGTGCTGGTTGCCGAGTGACCGCGACGCCGGCGCGCTCGAATCGATTACGGCCTGGAGGGCCGAGGCCGGCTTGCCGAACCTGCGCGCTCCCGCAGTGCTCGACGCCAGTTGCGCGGACTGGTCGGTGGACAAGGCCGATGCCGTGCTCAGCATCAACATGGCGCACATCAGTCCGTGGCAGGCCTCTCTCGGGCTGATTGCCGGCGCCGCGAGGCTGCTGCCGGCCGGGGCGTCGCTGATCCTTTACGGCCCATGGCGGATGGACGGCATCGACACCGCTCCGAGCAACCTTGCCTTCGACGCCGACCTCAAGCAGCGCAATCCGGAATGGGGAATTCGGCGGGTCGAGGCTTTCGCGGCGGCCGCGGGTTCGAAGGGTTTCGATTTCGCGGAATGGCGGTCGATGCCGGCCAACAATCTGATGCTGCTGTTCCGGCTGCGGGGCTGACGGAAATTGATCCAATTTGGATGAAATTGGGCTGCCGGTTTAAATATTGCTTTACCTCAGTTGTTCTATTGGCGTTGCCATGGACAATAGCAGCGTCACTCACAATCGCCGCTCGCGCCGCTCAAACGTGCTTATGGCGGCGACCCTCGAAGTATCGGGTCTCTCGATACCGGTGAAGCTGCGCAATCTTTCTTCGGAAGGCGCGCTGATCCAGGGCGAGAAACTGCCGGCCGAAGGGACTGAGCTTTTGTTCCAACGCAACGAGCTATGCGAGCTCGGCCGGGTCGTCTGGGCGAAGGGCAGCCATGCCGGCATCGCCTTCAAGGACAAGCTTCACCCGGAGCAGGTGTTGCGTCATGTCCCGACGCCGCGGCCGATGCGGCCGATGGATTGTCGCCGGCCGGGCTTCGGCACCCAGAAAATCAGCGCGGAGGAAATGCGACTGATCGAAAGCTGGCTGACGACGTCCAACAGCAGCCAGCGTCTCGGCGACTGAAGCCAAGTCTCAGCTTGCGGCGCGCAGGGTCTCGCGCTGATCGTGCAACCACGACACCAGCTCGGCGAGCGACAGCAATCGATTGAAGTTGATCCCGTAGAAGCCCGCTTCCCGCCAGCGCACGACGCCTTGCTGTGACTGCAGGCCGGGCAGGCTGACGACGACGTCGCCGCCGATGGTCAGCTCGCGATCGGTCTCGACCTTGAGTCCGCCCTGCGAAATGTCTCGCGCGCGCACGCCGTAAACCTGCGATTCCTGACGGATCGAGGCGGTGCAGCCTATTTCGACGCGCGGCATCCGCGGCCGCGGGCTGTCCATCGATGCGGCCAGCAGATCGATAACGTCGACCGGAGCGTCGAACGCGATTCCGGCGCAATTGTCGCGCATCCAGCCGACCGTGCCGTCAATCTGCTCGCCCTGCTTGAGCTCGATCGCCACGCGGGTTCCGGGAGCGATGTCGCAATAGGCGCGGATCAGCATTCCGCCGGCCGAGATATTCTTGATCAGGCACAGCTCTCGGCGATCGCCGATGGTCACCGACCCAACGCGAAACAGAGTCAGATGGCGTTCGTCACCGCGGCGTTCGGCCGGTATGGGAAGCGCTTCGGAAAGCGAGTAGAGGGTCGTTTCGACCGGCAGTTCTTCCACGACTTCTCCACCAGCCCCGGTTGATCGTAACTAGTCGCCGCGCTCACCCGGACCTGAGATTCGCGTTGCCGTCCGGTGGGTAACAGCCGGTGCTTACCAGATCGTTGACCTTTGCTCCGAACTGCGCCGGGAAATGCGGTAAGCGACGGGACGGCGAATTTCCGCTCATCAAAGCTATGCCGATGGCATGGCGGTCTGTTATTGGTGGCAGTGAAGGGCTCCTGGAATGCATCTGGTTGCGGCACTGCTCCTCATCGCTCTCTTTCTCCCGGCCTGCCCGGCGGCAGCGCAGCAAATTTCCACTCAGTTCGAGGCGACGTCCCACCCGGAGCAGGCGGACGACAGTGACCAGGCGTTCGACCTTGGATTCAAGAATGACGAGTCTTCGCGAATGACCGTGCCGGTCCGGCTGTCCGGCACCGGCCCCTATGATTTTCTGGTCGACACAGGGTCGGATCGTACGACGATCTCTCGCGACCTTGCGCACAAGCTGCGCCTGACACCCGGAGAGGATACGCGTCTGCACAGCGTCACCGGCAGCTCCAATGTGTCAACGGCGGTGATTCCCCTGCTCGAGATCAGGGCCAAGCAGGTCCGGGACATCGATGCGCCGCTGCTGCAATCCGAGCATATGGGTGCGGACGGCATTCTCGGCCTCGACTCGGTGCAGTCCCAGCGGATCCTGTTCGATTTCACGGCGCGCACCCTGACGATCGTCCCGTCGTCCGAGCCGTCGGTGATCATCGACAAGGACACCATAGTCGTCAGTGCCCGCCGCAAGAACGGCCGCCTGGTGCTCACCCAAGCGAAGGCCAATAATAAGCGGCTGACGGTCGTGGTCGATACCGGATCGGAAATCAGCATCGGCAATCAGGCGCTGAAGCGCCATCTTTTGCGGCGCGGCCTTGTCGTCCGTTCCGGCCCGGCCGAGCTGCTGTCGGTAACCGGTGAAAGGCTGATGGGGGAGTTTGCCGTCATCGACGCGCTGGAGATCGGCGGCGTCAGGCTCGAGGGGCTGGTGGTCGTCATCGCCGATTCCCACGCCTTTCATCATCTCGGCCTGGTCAGGAGGCCGGCGATGCTGCTCGGAATGAACGCGCTTCGCGGCTTCGACAAAGTATCGATCGACTTCGCCCGCAAAAAGCTTCGTCTCGTCCTTCCGCAGATCAGCGCGGTCGACAGCGCGGTGATGGCGGCACGCTAGCCAAGACCCGGCTTGTCCTTGCTACAGCCGATCCAGCGGCAGCTTGAGATAGCGGGTGCCATTGTCTTCCGCCGGCGGAAAATGTCCGGCGCGCATGTTCACCTGAATCGCCGGCAGCATCAGCTTCGGCATTTCGAGCGTCGAGTCGCGCTGCTCGCGCATGGCGACGAAATCGTCCTCGCTGACGCCGGCGTGGACGTGGACGTTGCCGGTGCGCTGCGCCTCGATGGTCGTCTCCCAAACGAATTCGACGCGGTTGGGCAGGGCCTTGTAGTCATGGCACAAGAATACACGCGTTTCCCCCGGAAGCGCCATCAGCCGGCGGATCGAGCGGTACAGTTGGCGCGCATCGCCGCCGGGGAAATCTGCTCGGGCGGTGCCGTAATCGGGCATGAACATCGTGTCGCCGACGAATATGGCATCGCCGATGACATAGGCGATGTCGGCGGGCGTGTGGCCCGGCACGTGCAGCGCCAGCGCCGCCATGCCGCCGACGGCAAATTCCTCGCCGTCGCCGAACAAATGGTCGAACTGCGACCCGTCGGGTGTGAAATCCGAGCCTTCGTTGAAGATTTCCGCGAACGCCGACTGGACCGCGATTATGTCGCGGCCGATGGCGATGCGGCCGCCGAGCTTATGCTGAAGATAGGGGCCGGCCGACAGATGGTCGGCATGGGCATGGGTTTCGAGGAGCCACGCGACGCTGAGCCCATGTTCGCGGACATGGTCGATGATCGCGTCCGCCGATCTTGTCGAAGTGCGGCCGGACGGCTGATCGAAATCGAGGACGCTGTCGATGATCGCGGCGACGCGGGTTTCCGGGTCGGAGATGATGTGGCTGGCGGTGAAAGTCGGCTCGTCGAACAAGGTTTCGACCTGCGGAGCGGCGCGTTTCCCGCACAGAACCGATTCGACCTGTTCGACGGCTTTGGCCAGGTTCGAGTCGCCCAGGATTGAGTTGGTCGTCATCGGCTCATCCTACACGATCTCGGCCCAACCGCCGCGCCTCGCGCAAGCGAAACCGCGTGGGTCGGCGACTATGCGTCTGGAAATCGCCACTTTGCGGACCTAGATCGGTTGCTGGACTTGTCGGGAGGAGCGGCATTTTGACGAGCGGGCTGAACGCCTATCTGGATTCGGTCAAGGCGCGCGATCCGGCGGCGCGCAGCCGCGGGGAAGTGCTGCTTTACCCCGGCGTCTGGGCGCTCGCCTTTCACCGCGTCGGCCACTGGCTGTACGGCGGCGAGCTGTTCTTCCTCGCCCGGCTGGTCAACCATGCGGCGCGCTTCCTGACCGCGATCGACATCCATCCCGGCGCCACCATCGGCCGCAACTTCTTCATCGATCATGGCTTCACGGTGGTCGGTGAGACGGCCGAGATCGGCGACGACGTCACCATCTACCAGAATGTCACGCTGGGCGGCACCAACCCGTCGGCCGGCGAAGGCGGCAAGCGTCATCCGACCATCGGCCACCGGGTGGTGATCGGTTCGGGCGCGCAGATCCTCGGCCCGGTCGAGGTCGGCGACGGCGCCAAGATCGGCGCCAATGCGGTGGTGACGAGGGATGTCGCCGCCGGAGCGACGATGGTCGGCATCCCGGCCCGGCCGGTACCGGTCGACTCCGTTCACTACAGTCCCGGCTTCGTCCCCTATGGGACGGTGTGCGGCGAGACCTGCGACCCGGCCACTGCCCGGATCGACGAGCTCGAGCAGCAGGTCGAGGCGCTCCGCCACGAGCTCGCCGCGCTCAAGGCCGGGCGGCAGCCAGCGCCAAAGGCGAAAAGCGCTTGAGCGTCGTCGCGCCCTTCCCCCAAACACGGGACCGGCGCCCCCTCGCCAGCTTCGACCGCCGGGAACTGACCCGGATTCTCGACCTCTATGGGCGGATGGTCGCGGCCGGCCACTGGCGCGACTATGCGATCCGGATCACCCCCGCCGCAGCCGTGTTCGCGGCTTTTCGCCGGGCGTCGGAACGCCCGGAAATCCAGATCGAGAAACGCCCCGAGCTTCGGCTGAAGCAAGGGGCGTTCGCGCTGGTCGGCGAGCATGGGCTGGTGCTCAAGCGGGGCCATGAGCTTGCGCCCGTGCTGGCCCCGCTCGAGCGCCGGCTGATCAAGCTGGTCGACTAGGCGGCGGGTTGCGGACTGACCGCCGCCCGGTTGACGATCGGCAGCCGCTGCTGAAGCCTGTCGGGCAACGGCTTGACGACCGCGGCGCGAGCCTGGGTCCAGAAGGCCGACAGTAGCAATAAAGCCGAGCCAATCACCAGCGCCGTCAGAGCGACGCTGAGCTCGACCGCGCCGAACCGCTCGAACAGGTCGGTCAGCGCCCACAGAACATAGGCCAGCGCGGAGACCAGCAACGCGCGCCGGTCGATCGCCAGCGCCGTCAGCCCGAGACCGACATAGAGCAGGATCACGACCAGCCCCTCCAACAAATTGGCATTGCCGTCGTTGAGGCCGAGCAGAGTGAAGATCGGGTGGACGATCATCGGCGCGGCCAGCAGGTGCAGCCAGAAGGCGACGTCGGAGCGGCGCGTGACCCGCCCCCGGTCGGACGAATCCCACCGCATGGCGAACAGGAAGGTGCCGATTCCGAGCAGCAGCAGGAAGCCGAGCAACACATCGCCGTTCGCCCCGTCGGTATTGCCGAGGGCCGACATCAGCAGCGCCAGGCCGATGCCGGCGACCGCGGCGGCGCCGGCGGCGACGGTGATCGGAACCCGGAAGCGCTTCCAGTGCAGCCAGGCCCCGGCGGCGGCAACCGCCGCGGCGCCGGCGACGATCAGGCCGCCCAGCACTTCATTGTCATTAAGCGCATCGCTCCCGACCGCCAGGACCAGCGTGAACCCGGCCGTCGCGAACACGCCGCCGGTGAAAGCGAGCAGCAACAGGATCGAGGGCAGAGCCATCCGCCGCCTGGCGGTAAAGAACAGCGCCAGGCCCCAGGCGACGACCGCAACGCTGAGCGGAGCGAGCGGCGAGGGGCCGTCGCCTTCGATCATCAGCCCGGTCGCCTGACCGGCCTGCTGGCCGATCCAGGCGACTGCGAACAGCAGGATCGCGGCGGCGATGGCGACGAAAATGTCGTTGAAGCCGGTGATCAGCCGGAACTGTTCCTCGTCCTGGATCGGCAGGTCGCGCTGGTTCTGGACGTGAAGCCGAAGCGCGTCGGCCGATTGGGGACTGATCGCGCCCGCCGCGACCGCCTCGTCTATTTCGTGCTGGCTGTACATGAGCCCCTCTCCCGATTTTTCAGGACTTCGCCGTAGCGACAGTGTATTATACAGTCAATACACCAATCAGCAGGCGAACAGCTGGCCGGGGTCGGCGAACGATTTGAACTCGAGCGCATTGCCGGCGGGATCGCGCAGGAACAGGGTCGATTGCTCGCCTGGCTCGCCTTTGAAGCGGGTGCCGGGCGCGATCTCGAAGCACACGCCTGCGGATTCCAGCCGCTCGGCAATCCGGTCCCATTCGGCGCGCGGCAGCACGACACCGAAATGCGGCACCGGCACGTCATGGCCGTCGACCGCGTTGGCGCCACTGCCAATGGCCGGGCCATCGACCAAATGAGCGACGATCTGATGACCGAAGAAGTTGAAGTCGATCCAGCTCTCGCTGCTGCGCCCTTCGGAGCAGCCAAGGATGTCGCCGTAGAAATGCCGCGTCGCCGCCAGGTCGTCGACCGGGAAGGCGAGATGAAAGGGGGTCGGCAAGACGCACTCTCCTATTGGGCGGGCGGCGCCGGCGCGGTGCGCGCGGTGCCGTCGCGTCGCGGATCGGCGCCGCCGTCGAAGCCGCCGTCGGTGACGAGGACACCGTGCACTCCCGAGTCTTCGCCCCCCTCCGGCTCGACGATCACGCCGCGCTGGGCGAGGCCCCGCAGCAGTTGCGGCGGCATTTTCCCCGCCTCACCCCGGAAGCGATCGCCGGAGGCGATCA
>CAYUWJ010000039.1:0-65926 GCA_964448315.1 uncultured Sphingomonas sp.
GGCGGTGAAGGGCATATTGGTCAACATCTTCGGCGGCATCATGCGCTGCGACATCATCGCCGAGGGCATCGTCGCGGCGGCGCGGGAGGTGGACCTGAAGGTGCCGCTGGTCGTTCGGCTGGAGGGCACCAACGTCGCCCAGGGCAAGGACATCCTCGCCGAGAGCGGTCTGCCGATCATCCCCGCCGACGACCTCGGCGACGCGGCGAAGAAGATCGTTGCCGAGGTGAAGGTGGCGGCTTGAAACAGAGGGAAGCAACGGAATGAAAGTCCTCGTCGCGGTCAAGCGGGTGATCGATTTCAACGTCAAGCCGCGGGTCAGGATGGACGGCTCGGGCGTCGACCTCGCCAACGTCAAGATGAGCATGAATCCGTTCGACGAGATCGCCGTCGAGGAGGCGATTCGGCTCAAGGAGAAGGGCGCGGTCAGCGAGATCGTCGCGGTGTCGATCGGCCCGGCCAAGGCGCAGGAGACGCTGCGCACGGCGCTGGCGATGGGCGCCGACCGGGCGATCCTGGTCCAGACCCCAGATGATATTGGCTCGGAAGTCGAGCCGCTCGGCGTTGCCAAGCTGCTCGCCAAACTCGCCGAACAGGAGCAGCCGCAAATGATTATCCTCGGCAAGCAGGCGATCGACGACGACAGCAACCAGACCGGGCAGATGCTGGCGGCGCTGCTCGGCTGGCCGCAGGGGACCTTCGCTTCGAAGGTCGAGCCCGGCGACGGTCAGGTGAAGGTGACGCGCGAGATCGACGGCGGCCTCGAGACGGTCGCGCTAAAGCTGCCGGCGGTGGTCACCACCGACCTTCGTCTCAACGAGCCGCGCTATGCTTCGCTGCCCAACATCATGAAGGCCAAGTCGAAGCCGCTTGCGACCAAAACTCCGGACGAGCTGGGCGTCGACATCGCCCGCCGGCTGGAAACGCTCAAGGTGGCCGAGCCGCCGAAGCGTCAGGCCGGAATCAAGGTCGGGTCCGTCGACGAGCTGATCGACAAGCTGCGCGAAACGGGAGTTGTCGGATGAAGACTCTGGTCTGGGTCGAGCATGAGGACGGCGAGCTCAAGGACGCGTCGCTGGCGACCATCACCGCCGCCGCAAAACTCGGCGAGGTCCATCTGATCGTCGCCGGCGAAGGCGTCGGCCCGGTCGCGGAAGCTGCGGCGAAGATTGCAGGCGTCGGCAAGGTCCATGTCGCCGACGACCCAGCCTTCGCGCACGGCCTCGCCGAGAATGTCGCGCCGCTCATCGCCAAAATGATGGACAGCCACGACGCCTTCCTCGCGCCGGCCACCACCACCGGCAAGAACATCGCCCCGCGGGTCGCCGCCATGCTCGACGTGATGCAGATTTCGGACATCATTTCGGTCGAGGGCGACGACACGTTCACCCGGCCGATCTACGCCGGCAACGCCATCGCGACGGTCAAGACGTCGGATGCGAAGAAGGTTATCACCGTACGCGGGACCGCCTTCGACAAGGCGGCAAGGGACGGCGGATCGGCTGAGATCGAGACGCTCGACGGAACCGGCGACCAAGGCCTGTCGAGCTTCGTCGGGCAAGAGGTCGCCGAGTCGGAACGGCCCGAGCTGACCAGCGCCAAGATCATCGTTTCGGGCGGCCGCGCGTTCGGCTCCAAGGAGCAGTTCCACGCTTTGCTTGATCCGCTTGCCGACAAGCTCGGCGCCGGGGTCGGCGCGAGTCGTGCGGCGGTCGACGCCGGTTACGCGCCCAATGACTATCAGGTCGGCCAGACCGGCAAGATCGTCGCTCCGGAAGTCTATATTGCGATCGGCATTTCGGGCGCGATCCAGCACTTGGCGGGGATGAAGGATTCGAAGGTCATTGTCGCCATCAACAAGGACGAGGAAGCGCCGATCTTCCAGGTCGCCGACCTCGGCCTGGTCGGTGATCTGTTCAAGATCCTGCCTGAGTTGACCGAGAAGCTGTAGGGGCTGCGCGCAAATCACTCGGCAGAGTCGGCTCGCTGAGCAGCTGCTCCATCCGTTTCCACCGCGCCTCGGGCGACACGCCCGCCGCCTCGATGTCGGCGCGGACCATGTCGCGGCCGAGGCCGTAATTGATGACATAGCTGCGGTATTGTTTGGTGAATGCGACGCTCTGACGGGCGCGGGCTTCGCTGACGAGCTGGTAGCGCTGGATCAAGCGCACCGCCTCGGCCTCGTCGATGCGGCCTTCAAGCAGGTCGCGGGCGATGGTGAAGCGGGCCGGGCCAAGGTCCTCGGTCGCTTCCTGAAGCGCGGCGTAGCGGGCCGCGTCGGCGGTGGGGAGGCCGGCGAGCGGGTAAAGCGCGCGGGTTTCATAGGCCAGCCGCTGAGGGCCGGGAAAGGCGAGGTCGATGCCGTAATTAGCCGACCCTTCGGCGATCAGCGACTGCGGCGAATAAAGGGGGTAGACCGAATATTCGACCCAGCCGCGCTCCTCGACCAGCCTTTGTTCGAGCAGCACGTTGAGGACGTGGTGGCCGGGATAGCCTTCGTGGCAGCCGAGATCGACGGCGCGGCTGATCCGGATCGGCAAGTCAGTGTTGATTTCGATCCGGCTTTTCGACCCGCCCAGGTAGTAGTTGTAGCCCGACCAGCTCTTGTCGGTGACGAACGCCATGTCAAACGCTTCGCCTTGCGGAAGCGCGATGTGCTCGACCGTGCGCCGCTTGCACTCGGCGATGGCCGCGTCGAACACCGGCTTCAAGCGGTCGGCGGGGATGGTGAAGCGGTCCTGGAAAGCGTCGACCCGGGAGGACAGCGGGCCTTCGCCCGGCACCAGCGCGTCGATACGCGCCAGCACCGGGTCGAAGCTCGCCAGCGGCTGAAGATCCGGGCGGACTCCAAACAGTCCGAGCGCCTCGTCCTCGAACGACAACGGCTCGCCCGACATCATCCGCAGCCGGGTCCGCGCCGCGGTCAGCTGCGCACCCAGGAAGCGGGCGCGGCGGGCGTCCATTCCGCGAGCCTCGCTGCCGAGCGCTTTGACTCGCGCGGCGAGCGCTTCGGTCCGTGCGGACAATTGGGCAAGCGACAGCGTCGGCGCCTCGGCCTCCGCCGCCGCCTTGATCTCGGGCGGGCCGTAATAGGCGTCGATATAGCCTTCTTCCTTCTCGCCGATGGTCAGGCTGAGCTGGACGTAGTCGCGCGCCGCCGCGTCGAGCGTGTCGCCCGATGCCTCGCGATCCGGCCCGCAGGCGGCGACCAGCAGAATTGCCAATAGTCCAGGCAGGTGGCGAGCGATCATCGGTTGCGTTCCTTTTTCTAGTCTACCATTTCGCGCGCGAAAATCTCCGCGGATTCCTCCTGATTCTCGCCGTCGGAGACGGTCTGGTCGGCGATCTGTTCAAGATTCGTGCCCGAGCTGACGGAGAAGTTGTAGCCTAGCGCATACCCTTCGGTGGCACTGATGGGGGCGGGTCGAGCTCCGAGTCGATCACCGGCGAGCCGGCCGACTGCTGGTCGGGTGGGCACCAGAAGGTTGCCCAGCCGGTCGGTCCGCCGGTCGGGGGAAGCCCCTCGACGATGTCATCGACTGGGTTCGGGTCGAGCTGCCAACCCTGACGGTGAATGTGCGCCTTGGCGATCATGTTCGCCGAAACCGGCGCGGTGACGACCAGGAACAGGGTGATCAGGAATTCGTGTGCGGTGTAGGTCCCGGTCGTAAAGGGGAAATAGAGGGCAGAGGCGATCAGGCAGCTGCCGACGCCGAGCGTCGTGGCCTTTGTCGGGCCGTGCAGCCGGGTCATCAGCGATGGCAGCCGGGTTAGGCCCCAGGATCCGACGAGCACAAAGCCACCGCCGAGAACCAGCAGGAAAGCGATGAGGATTTCCATCAGCAGGTTCATCGGCTCACTCCACGATGTCGCCGCGAAGGGCGAACTTGCAATAGGCGACGGTGCTGACGAAGCCGACCATCGCAAGAAGCAGCGCCGCTTCGAAATAGAGCGTGGTCGAATGGCCGATCCCGAACAGGATGATGATCGCGATCGAGTTGATCACCAAAGTGTCTAAGGCGAGAATTCGATCGCCGCGGCCCGGGCCGCGGAGCAGCCGGTAAAGGTTCAGCAGGATCGACAAGGTGACGCAGGCGAAAGCGAAGGCGAGGGCAGCTGGGATCATCTGAATATCCTCAGCAGCCGCGCCTCGTAGCGGCCCTTTATTCGCAAGACTGCGGCGTCGGCGTCGTCCACGTCTAGCATATGGACGAGAAGCGACCGTCCGTCGGCGGCGATATCGGCCGTAACCGTGCCCGGGGTCAGGCTGATCGTTCCTGCCAGCGCGGTGATTGCCTCCGCCGAACGCAGCTCCAGCGGGATCACCAACCATCGCGACCGCAAATCCTTGCTCCTCCGGAACAGGATCAGCCTGGCGACCTCGAAGTTGGCGACGATGATGTCTCCCAAAACCACGGCCAGATATTCGACGACGGGCCATCCCAATCGAATTTGCGGACGGTTCGGCCAATAGGCGGCGGTAAGGAGCGGGATTAGCGTGCCTAACAGTGTTCCGAGCAACAGTCCGCCGACCGTGAAGTTGTTCAGGAGCAGCATCCAGACAACGACCAGAAGGGCGGACAATCCGGGGTGTGGGAAGAGCTTTCTCAACACCGCATCACCTCCCGGTCGTTCCAAGGACTGCCTCGATATAGCTGGTGGGCGAAAACAATTGGCCTGCCGCGGCATCCATATAGTCCGTGGCCGGACCGGCGAAAACGGTAAGCGCGGCAAGCAGGAGGATGATCGCGACCGTCGGAACGAGGTCCGCGGTGCGCTGCCACCGCGCCGGCGCCATTTGCATTGTTTCGAAAGTGGCGCTCTTCCAGAACAAAGTGCTCCCTGCGCGAGCCAGCCCGACGATGCCGATGAAGGTGGTGATCAGGATCGTCGCCCAGACCCATGATGCGCTTGGAAGTGGCCGCGCGGCCTCCAGGATCAGAAGCTTGCCAACGAAGCCTGAGAGCGGCGGAAGTCCGACGAGTGCGATCGCCGTCAGGAAGAAAAGTGCGGACAATGGCTCGCTCGAAACAAAGCGCCGGCCGGGGACCAGCGAATCGCCGTTTTCCGGCCTCCGGTGCTGCACCGAATCCGTAATGAGGAATAGGGCGGCCGCAGCGAGCGTCGTATGCGGCAGATAGTAGAGTGCCGCTGCCATCGCGGCTTGGTCGAACAGGGCCACTGCGGCGAGCAGCGTGCCTGTCGAACCGATGAGTGCGAAGGCCGCCAGGTCGCGGAGGCCACGCGCGGCAATAAGCCCCGCGAATCCGACAACCATGGTCAAAAGTGCTGCCGGAAGCATCCAGGTTCCGGGTGCCCAGGCCGCCGCGCCGGCATTGGCTCCGAACACTAGGGTCATCACCCGGACGATCGAATAGACCCCGACCTTGGTCATGATTGCGAAAAGCGCGGCTACCGGCGGCGAAGTGTTGGCATAGGTCCGCGGTAGCCAAAGATGCAAAGGGAGAAGCGCGGCCTTCAGGGCGAAGACCGACATCAGAAGCGCGCCTGCAGCCCGGAGAAGTCCCTGGTCCTCGGTGGGCAATTGCGGAACTCGCACGGCCATGTCGGCCATGTTGAGAGTTCCGGTGACTCCGTACAGTATGCCGAGCGCGATCAGGAATAGCGTCGAGCCGACCAGGTTGATGATCACATACTGGATGCCGGCCTTCAGCCGTTCGGCGCCTTGCCCGTGAAGCATCAGCCCAAATGAGGCGATCAGCAGCACCTCGAAAAACACGAACAGGTTAAACAGGTCGCCTGTCAGAAAAGCGCCGTTTAGGCCCAGGAGCTGGAACTGGAACAGTGAATGGAAATGCCAGCCGCGACGGTCGAGATCCGTCTGGATTACATGCCAAAGCACGACCAACGCCAACAACGAAGTGATCAGCAGCATGAGCGCGCTCAGTCGGTCGATCACGAGAACGATTCCGAACGGCGCCGGCCAATTGCCGAGCGGATAGGAGACGACGGTGCCGTCGCTTGCTGTAACGAGTAGGAAGGCGGCGGCGATGAGTTGCGTCAGGCAGGAAGCGAACGAAACCCCACGGCCAATGCGCAACGTGCGGCTGCGGAAAAGCAGGATCAAAGCCGCGACCAGGGCAGGCAGAAGGATCGGCAGGACGATCAGGTGATTCACGGCCGGCCGTGCTCCTCGTCCGGAGCGGATTCGCCGTCGACATGGTCGGTGCCGGTTTCGAGATAGGTTCGTAGCGCCAGGACCACGACCAGTGCCGTCATCCCGAAGGCGATTACGATCGCGGTCAGAACCAGCGCCTGCGGGAGCGGATCGGTATATTCCGAAGCTGCCGGGTCAAAGATTGGTGGCCGATTGACCACCAGCCGTCCCATGGCGAACAGGAACACGTTGGTCGCATAGGACAGCATCGTCAGGCCAAGAACGACCGGAAAGGTTCGGCCGCGCAGGCAAAGGAAGATGCCGGCTCCGGTCAGCACGGCAACCGAGCTCGCGACCAGGAACTCCAGGCTCATGCCGGTTTCTCCTCGGTCCCGAGGCTGGGGTCGACGTCCATCGGATTATCGTCGTCCACCGTCCCCTCCGCTCTCTGAGCGACATTCGATAGCTCGGCGAGAGCCAGCATCACCGCGCCAAACACGGTGATTGCGACCCCCAGGTCGAAAAACAGAGCAGTGGCAAGTTCGAATTCGCCGACCGCCGGCAGGTGGAAATAATCATATGCGGTGCTGAATACCGGAGCGCCGAAGGCGATCGCGCCGATGCCCGTGGCTGCAGCGATGATGACGCCCCAAGCGATCAATCCGTGGCGCGTGACGCGATTACGCCGGTCGGCCCATTCGAAGCCGGACGCCATATATTGCATCAGCATCGCGATGGAGAAAACGAGTCCGGCTATGAAGCCGCCGCCGGGCATGTTGTGACCGCGCAGGAAGATGTAGATGCCGACGATTATCGCCAGAGGCAGGAGTAGACGCGTCGCGACCACCATCATCATCGGATGGCGTTCGGGCGAATAGGCCGTCTCGAACTTCCAGTGCAGCAGCCGGTAGCCCGAAGCCCCCCGGATCGCGGTTTCCAGCAGGGCGTAGATCGCGACGGCGGCAATACCGAGGACGATGATCTCCCCGAACGTATCGAAGGCCCGGAAATCGACGAGCGTGACGTTGACGACATTGGTGCCGCCGCCGCCGGAATAGGAATTGGCCCAGTGGAAGGAGGAAATCGGATTGTTGGGCGCGCGGGTCATGACGCCCCACACCGCCAGTCCGGCTGCGGTTCCGCCGAACACGCCGAGGAGGCCGTCGCGGAACCGGCGCCGGTCGCTGCTGGCGCGTGGCGGCCGACGAGGCAGGAGGTTTAGGGCCAGCAGAAGAAGCAGGATGGTGACGACCTCGACCGACACTTGAGTAAGCGCCAGGTCGGGGGCTGATAGATGGACGAATCCGAGCGCCACGATCAGCCCCACGCCGCTGATGAATATCAGGGCCAGATAGCGCCTACGTTGCGCCCAAATGACGGCCCCGGTTGCCGCGATCAGCACAAGCCAGCCGACCACCGCAACCGGGCTGGCCGCCAGCCGCGGCCTGTCGCCGCCGAGACTGCCACCGCCGGAAAGCGCGCCGCCGGCCGCCAAGAGCACGGCGGCGGCGAAGAGGACCGCGAGGTAGCGCTGGAGCGAACCGGTATGGATCGCCGAAGTCAGCGCCCGGCTGACCGCCACCAGCGCCGCGATGCTACCTTCGAACAGTGTCTTGGCCGCCGGGATCGGCAACAGGTTCCAAAGCCTCTCGGCGGCAGGGAAGCGCCAGATGATCGCCGCGCCGGCGACAATCGCCAGTCCGCTCATGACCAATGCCGGCGTGAAGCCGTGCCACATTTTGAGCGCGAAATGGGGCGGGTCGGTCCCGATCACCGCGCCTGAGACCGACTGCACCAGCGGCCCCGCAATCAAGGCTGGAAACAAGCCGACTGCAACGACCATGAGTACCAGCAGCGCGGGCGCAAGCCATAAGCCGGCGGAAGGATCGTGGGGCCGGCGGGGATAGTCCGGGCGTTTCGGCCCGAGGAAGACATGGACAATGAATCGCAGCGAATAGGCGACGGAGAGGGTCGCGGCGAGCGTCACCAGCAGTGGCACCAGCCAGCTGAGATTTCCCCAGATCGTATGTGCCGCCTCCTCAAGCATCATTTCTTTCGAAAGGAAGCCGTTGAGCGGCGGGAAACCCGCCATCGAGGCGGCGGCCACAAGTCCCAGGGTGGCAGTAATCGGCATCAGGGTCAGCAGCCCGCCGAGCCGCCGCGCGTCGCGGGTTCCAACTTCATGGTCGAGGATTCCGGCCGTCATGAAGAGCGCCGCCTTGAAGGTGGCGTGATTGAGGATGTGGAATACGCCGACCACGGCGGCCATCGGCGTTCCGAAGCCGAACAGCATCGTCAGCAAGCCGAGGTGGCTGACCGTAGAATAGGCGAGCATCGCCTTGAGGTCGTTGCTGAACAGCGCAATCGCCGCGCCCAGCAGCATCGTCACCAGCCCGACCGTCGCGACCAGATAGAACCACAGGTCGGTCCCGGCGAGCACCGGCCACAGGCGCGCCAGCAGGAACACACCTGCTTTCACCATGGTCGCGGAGTGAAGGTAGGCGCTCACCGGCGTCGGAGCCGCCATCGCGTGCGGAAGCCAGAAGTGGAATGGGAACTGCGCCGATTTCGTGAAGCAGCCACCGAGGATCAACACCAGGGCGAGCGGGTAAAGAGACGATTCCTGTATTGCCTCCCGGCTGGCGAGTATCGTCGTGAGGTCGTAGGAACCGGCAATGCTGCCGAGGATCAGCATTCCTGCGAGCAGTGACAGCCCGCCGCCGGCCGTCACGGCCAGGGCTATTCGAGCGCCTTGCCGCGCTTCAGGACGGTCTCGCCAGAACCCGATCAGCAGGAACGATGAGATGCTGGTCAGCTCCCAGAAAACGATCATCAGCAATATGTTGTCGCAAAGAACGATACCGAGCATTGCGCCCTGGAAGAGCATCAGGAAGGCGTAGAAGCGCCCCATCGGGTCGCCCGTCGCAAGGTAGAAGCGCGCGTAGATCAGGATCAGCAGGCCGATGCCCAGGATGAGCCCGGCGAACATCCATCCCAGAGGATCGAGGAACAGGTTGGCGTTGAGCCCGATCGACGGAACCCACTCGAGCTTCGACGCAACGGTCCCGCCGCCGCCGATCACTTTCGGTGCATTGGCAAGCAGAATCAGGAGGGCGGCGCCATTGGCAGCAATGGCGGCCGAAGCCTGGACGTTGCGACCGCTACGGTGCGCAGCAGCGCACAGGACCGCTCCGAGAAAAGGCAGGGCCAGTAACAATCCCAGGCTCAACTGCAGACCACTCCCCTGTTCTTCGGCCCTGCAAGGCCGCTAGCATGGATTGATGCCGAGCGGTCAAGGCTTGCACTTGCCATTGCGCCGGAACGAACTGGCGTGCGGTATCCGGCAAAGGAAAAGACCGGTCGCCTGGGAGCAAAGGCGACGGGCCACGGGTAACGTCAAAAGGACTTATCGGTCGCGGTCCGGCCCATTTCTCGCTTTGCTAAACGTTTCTGTATTCGGCGCCCATGCCGACCGTTTAACGGCCGGAGCGCGCATGAAAAAAAGGCCCACCGCCGGGAGCAGAGCGGTGGGCCTCAGGGGGACCGAAGATTGAGCGGGTCTAGCGCCGCTTGCGACGGTCCATTTCTGCGCGGCCATTGGCGCGGGCCGAGCCGTTCGTACGGGCCGAGGCCTTGCGCGACTCCCGGGCATCGGCCGAGGCATCGCCCGACCCGTCGGCGGAAAGGCTAACCTGCGCCATGCCGCCGACACTGCGGCCGGCCTCGCCGCGCAACGCGTTCGTCGCGCCGACTGCCGAGCGCGCCGCGCCAGTGGCAGTGCCGTTGACCTGGCCGGCGAGGGCGCCGGCCTGGTTGGTCCCTACGACTTGCACTCCGAAGCCTGCATTCTGGTCGGCCGAGGCGCGGCCCGAGCCCGAGCCGGCAAGCCCCAAGGACTGGCCGGCACCAGTCGCCGAGCCGGCGGCATTGGCGGCGCCGGTGACGACTCCTGCCAGGCCAACATTGCCGCTGGCCGAGCCGCCGCGCGAGTCGACCGACTTGTCGGCGGACGCGCTGCCGGTACCGGAAACGCTGCCGGTGACGCTGTTGGCGATCGAGCCGGAATTGCCGAGCAACCCCCCGTCGGCATTGCCGACCGAACCGAGCATTCCGCCGATCGAGCCGCGGCCGCGCAGTGTTCCGCCGACCGTGCCGTTAACGGTGCCGTTGACGGCACCCGTGACATTGCCAAGCAGCTGGGCCTGCGCCGGAGCGGCGGCGAGCAGAGCCGCGCCGCCGGCAATCAGGATGGAAATACGCATCGTTTTCTCCTCTCGAAGTTTTCGAAGGGACATTGGTGTCCTGAGTGGAGAACGACAGTGCGGCGGCGCTTCATCCCGGCCGCTGGCGAATTTTATCGGGCGCGGACCGATTTCGGGTCGACTCGGCAGGGTCCGCAGACGATTCCGCGGCCAACACGCCCCTTGCCTTTCCTGGCCTCCGCGGCGAGTCTTTGAATCGAGCCGGTCAGCGCGAGCCGCGATGCGGCCAGCGGCGCCGCGAAGCTGGTCCCGCGCACTCTCGCATAGCCCCGGCCCGGCAGCGCCGCGGCCATGTCGGCGCCGGGTGCGGCGAAATCGAGGTGCCTGGCCTTGCCGGCTTCTGGCAGCGCCCGGCCTCGGGCATCGACTCCGGTGACCGCGACCACGCCGGGATAGGATGCCGGATATTGCGGCGGCGCAGCGGGGCCGTCGTTGCCGACCGCTGCGACGATGTGGATGCCGCGCGCTCGAACGATCTCGACGGCGCGTGCGACCAGTCTGTTCGGCGGTCCGACCAGGCTGATGTTGATCACCTGTGGCCGCTTCGCCGCCAGCCAGCCGAGTGCCCGAACGACAGTGCTTGCCGAGCCTGCCGCGCGACTGCCGCCGTAAACGTCGGCGACCAGCAGCGAGGCACCGCGTGCGCCGCCGCTGAATGGCCCTTGATCGCCGACGATCAGCGAGGCGACCGCGGTTCCGTGCCCGGTGGGTTGCGGGCTTCCGGCGAAGCCGTTCTGTTCGATCGACGCTCCGGCGAGGGACGGGTGCGACGCGACCCCGCCGTCGATCACGCCGATGCTCGGTCCGCCGCCGGCCCCGCTCTGGCTGGCGGCAAGGGCAGCCGAGATCGGCAGCAGGTCCGCGCTCGCCGGCTCAACGACATGGTCGAAGTCCAGCTGCAGTCGGGGCGCGGTCCGCCGCAGCCGTTTTATCGCGTCGGGTGCGTTCAGGCCGGCGGGTGCTAAAAGCGTAACCATCCGGAACTTCAGTGTGTCGTCACGCCAGTCGGCGACGATCCTGAATCCGGCGCGGCCGGCAAGTTGCAGCGACGCTGGGTCGGGATCGATCGCCAGCAGCACGCCACGGCGGATCGGGTTGCCGGAGCGATCGCTTTCCAGCTCCCGCGGATGCTGGCGGATCAGCTCGCGAAGCCGCTGCTGGCGCAGCTGGAGCAAAGTCGAAGCTCCCGATTGGGCGAGCCTCTCCGGTAGGCCCGAAACCGAATCGAGTGTCGGCTGGACGACCTGCTGAGTTTCGGGCCGGTCGAGCAGGTTCTGGACGACCGGGCCGACGACCGGCACATTGCCTACCGGCACGCCGACCGGCGGCAGTTGGACGCCCGGCAGAAGCTGCGCACTCGCGCTTCCGGCGAGGACGGCGACCGCTGTGGCAGCGGCGAGCATGTGACGGACGAAACTGGACATCGGCGAACCTCTTTCTATGGCCTCCCGGATGAAACGAGAATGAAGCGTCGTTTCATCCATATGGAGACGAATGAGCCATTCACCGTCGTTCGAGACCGAGTTGTCGGAGCTTCTGCCGAGGCTGCGGCGGTTTGCGCACGCGCTGAGCCGCGATTCGGCCGACGCCGACGACCTTGCCCAGATGACGATCGAGCGGGCGATCCGGTCGCAGGCCCAATGGACGCCCGGTACCCGGCTCGACAGCTGGCTTTACCGGATCATGCGCAACCTGTGGATCGATACGGTCCGCGCCCGCGGCCGGCAGCAGAGGTTCGAAGCGCCCCCCGAGGAGGCGCGGACGGTTGGCCAGGATCCGCGCGAGGCAATCGACGCGGCGATCGAGCTGCAACGGGCGATGGCGGCGATGCAGCGCTTGCCCGACGAACAGCGGGAAGTGGTCGCGCTGATCCTGATCGAAGGCTATGGCTATCGCGAGACCGCCGAGCTCCTCGACCTGCCGATCGGCACGGTTTCCAGCCGGCTGGTGCGCGGGCGGAAGGCGCTGCTGGCGATGCTTGGCGGTACGGATGATGATTGACGACCAGACATTCTTCGCCTGGCTCGACGGCGAGCTTGCGGCCGGGGAGGCGGCAAAGGTCGAGGCGCTGGTCGCATCCGACCCGGCGCTCGCCCGGCGGGCGCGGGAGCATCGAGCGATGGCGGCGGGGCTTCGCGGCGCATTCGACAGCGTCTCCGTTACGCCGGTTCCGGAGGCAATTCGGCGTTTGGTGGAGCCGGAAGGCGCCGAAATCGTCGAACTCTCCTCTTGGCGCAAGCGGGTCGCGCGGCCGTTTTCCGGGCCGAAATCGCAATGGGCGGCGATGGCCGCGACTCTGGTCCTTGGTCTTGTCGTCGGGACGACGCTCGACGTCGCTGGCGGCGGAGGGCCAGTCGAAGTGCGCGATGGGCAGCTTTACGCAGCTGCCGCCGTCGATCGCGCGCTGGAGGGGCAACTCGCCAGCGCTGGATCGGACGGCGGGATACGGATCGGCCTCACCTACCGCGACCGGTCGGGTGCGATCTGCCGGATCTTCGAGACGGACTCGGCGGGAGGGCTCGCGTGCCGCGAGGGCGACGACTGGCGGCTGCGCGGCCTGTTCGACGCCCCAAAGAGCGCCGGTGCCGAGTATCGCATGGCCGCGGGCGCCGACCCCAGGCTGCTCGAGATGGTCGATGCGAGCATCGCCGGCGAGCCGTTCGATGCCGCTCAGGAGCAGGCAGCCCGCCGGCAGGGCTGGCGGTAGAATCGCGACTCAGTCGCCGACGTGCTCGGGCTTGCCCTTGTGTTTGGTCGACGCCATTTTCTCGAGCTCGTCCTCGGTCATCGACTTTTCCATGCCCTTCGACGCGCCCTTAAGTTCGCTTTTCGGGGAATCGCCGCGTTTGGCAGCCAGCGCCGCTCCCGCGGCCTGCTGCTGTGATTTCGACTTGGCGGGCATAAGTTGCTTCCTTCAATCTACAGTCGGGAAGCTTCAGCGAATAGTGCGTTGCAGCGGTTCCTCCTGTCGTCAGCCCTGACCACCTTCCAACCGCATCGACGCCAAGCAGGATGCAAAGCCGACTTGACCATGGGGGCGAAAACATGCTCGCCAGTCGCCCGTGAAGAAGTCATTGCAGCCTTGGCCCGCACCGTGCATGGGGCCGCCGCCACGGGAAGCGCGGTGCGCGCGCGTCACCCTGCCGGACAGTCGGCTCCACTTCGCGATTCGGAACTCGAGTCCAATTTCATTCGCTGCTGTGCCCAGTCAGGATCGCACGCGCGACATTTTCCAGGGAGCCAGTCGTGAAACCTAGCAGCGAAAGGATCGCACTTGTCGCGGGCGGGGCCGGGTTCATCGGATCGCACCTGTGTGACCGGCTTCTCAAGGATGGCGCACGCGTACTGTGCGTCGACAGCTTCCTGACCGGGCGGCCGGAAAATCTTCGCCATCTGAATCGCGAAAGCCGATTCGCATTCATCGAAGCCGACGCCATCGATCCGGTTGCATCGTGGCTGCCGGCTTCGGCCATGCGGTTCACCCACATCTACAACCTCGCCTGCGCCGCTTCGCCGCTGCACTATCAGCACGACCCCGAGCATACGATGCTGACCAATGTCGTCGGGACCAACAATTTGCTGCGGCTGGCCGAAAGCTGCGGCTCTCGGCTTTTGCTGACCTCGACCAGCGAGGTCTATGGCGACCCGGAAGTGCATCCCCAGCCGGAGGATTATCACGGTTCCGTCAACTGTGCCGGGCCGCGCGCCTGCTATGACGAGGGCAAGCGCGCTGCCGAGACTCTGGCATTCGACTATCTGCGCGCCGGTCGATGCGACACTCGGGTCGCGCGGATCTTCAATACCTACGGCCCCAGGATGCGCGCCGACGACGGCCGGGTGGTGTCGAACCTGGTCTGCCAGGCGCTCAACGGCGACGACATCACCGTCCACGGCGACGGGTCGCAGACCCGCAGCTTCTGCTTCGTCGACGATCTCGTCGAAGGGCTGATGAGACTGATGGATTCGGAAGCGGCCGCCGGCCTTCCGGTCAACCTTGGCAATCCCAACGAGCTCAGCGTCAGAGACCTCGTCGCGCTGGTGCTGGAAATGACCGGATCCGGCTCGCGGATCATGCTGCGGCCGCTGCCGGTCGACGACCCGCGTCGGCGCAAGCCGGACGTCGGCCGAGCCAAGCAGCTGCTCGACTGGGCGCCGCAAATCGATCTCGAGCAGGGCTTGCGGGCGACAATCGATTATTTCCGGGAGGAGCTGAAGCCGCGAAGCGACTGGCATCAGTACGGGACGTGGCCGCGCCGCCAAGGCGAAGAACCGCGTTTCGCCGCCGCAGAATAAGGGGCCGGGCCGCGCGCGCAACGGTCCGGCTCAGCCGAACACCGCCGACCGCTTGAGCAACTGATAGGCGTCGATGACTTCGCCGAGGCGCTTTTCGCCGCTTCGGTCGCCGCCCTTGTTGTCCGGATGATAGCGGCGCAGCAGCTGCGAATAGCGGCGGCGCACCGCCTGCGGGTCGGCATCCTCGCCGAGACCGAGCACCGCCAGCGCCCGCCGTTCGCCGCGATTGAAGCGCGAGGTTGGCCCGCCGCGGGCGCGGCCGAAGCGGGCGGCGATGGCGTCGAGCGGGTCGGAAAAATCGCTCCAGGCGGGCGGCGGATCGGCCCCTGCCGAAGCGAAGACGCGGGTTCCCCGCTCCCAGCCGTTCAACGGCGACTGCGCCTCGGTGATTTCCTCCGGGCTCATGCCCTTGAAGAAATTATAGCCGGCATTGTGCTCGCGGACATGGTCGAGGCACAGCAGCCGCCACGCCCCCGGGCCGTCGAAATCGGCCGGTTGGGCCGGGGCCTTATATTCGCCGACCTCGGCGCAGCCGGAAACGGCGCAGCGCGCGCTCGCGCCTTCAACCCGACCGTGCATCCTTTGACTACGCGACGCCACTCACTTCCTCTTGCATCGAAGCCTTCTATATAGGCCAGATGAACGCCGCATCTACCGGACCGGTCGCAACGGAAATGCTGGCGCGGCTCGGCTCGGCACTCGCCCCGACGCGGATCGCGTTGGTTGACGACAGCGAAAAGCATCGCGGCCACGGCGGCTACAACCCGGCCGGCGAAAGTCATTTTTCGCTGCGCATCGAAAGCCCGGCCTTCACCGGCAAGTCGCGGGTCGAGCGGCAGCGGATGGTTCACGCCGCGCTCGGCAACCTGTTGCACGAACGGGTCCATGCGCTCAGCATCCGCGCCACCGCCCCAGGAGAAACGTGATGGAAAAGCCGATCATCCAGGCGATCACCCCGGTCACCCACGACCTCGGCGCGTTCAAGGTTCGCCGCGCGCTTCCGAGCCGCGAGCGGACGATGGTCGGGCCGTTCATCTTCGTCGACGAGTTCGGCCCGGCGCGGCTCGAACCCGGCGAGGGGATGGACGTCCGGCCGCATCCGCACATCAATCTGGCGACGGTCACCTATTTGTTCGACGGCGCCATCGAGCACCGCGATTCGCTCGGCAGCCGCAAGGTGATCGAGCCCGGCGCGGTCAATCTGATGACGGCGGGCCGCGGCATCGTCCATTCGGAGCGTTCGCCCGCGGAGAGCCGCGCCGAGGGACCGCGATTTTTCGGGATGCAGACCTGGCTGGCGTTGCCCGACGACAGGGAAGAGGTCGACCCGGCGTTCGACCATGTCGGGCCCGACGGCCTGCCGCTGGTCGAGAGCGGCGGTGCGCGGGCGCGAGTGCTGATGGGGACCTTGTGGGGCGCGACCGCCACGACCCGCTGCGATTCGCCCACCATCTATGCCGATATCGCGCTTGACGGCGGCGGCGCGGTGCCGATCGACGCCGACGCCGACGAGCGGGCAATCATGCTGGTCGCCGGCGACGCCGAGCTCGATGGCGAGCTGCTCGAGCCGTTCCTGCTCTACGTGCTTCGCCCCGGGCATGCCGCGAGGCTGACCAGCCAGGGCGGTGGGCAGGCGATGCTGATGGGCGGCGGCGCCTTCGCAAGGCCGCGCCACGTCTACTGGAACTTCGTCTCCTCGTCGCGCGACCGGATCGCCGAGGCGGTCGAGGACTGGAAGGCGATGCGGTTCCCGCTGATTCCCGGCGACAGCGACGAATATATCCCCTTCCCCGACAGGCCCAAGACGGTCAGCTATCTGTGACCGAGTTGCGCCGCGTCGCGCTTTCGACGGGCGTGACACTCAACGTTGCGCTGGATGGGCCCGACGCCGCCCCGCCGGTGATCCTGCTCCACGGCTTCCCGGAATCGCACCGGACGTGGCGCGGGCTGGCACCGCTGCTCTCCGACCGGTTCCGGCTGATCATGCCCGACCAGCGCGGCTTCGGCGCGTCGGACAAGCCGCAAGAGGTGGAAGCCTATAGCGCCGACAGGCTCGTCGCCGACCTGTTCGCCCTTGCCGACGCACTCGGGATCGAGCGCTTCTCGCTGGTAGGGCATGACTGGGGCGGGGCGGTCGCCTGGGCGGCGGCGATCCGCGGCGACCCGCGCCTCGAGCGGCTGGCGATCATCAATTCGCCGCATCCCGTCATTTTCCAAAAGAGCCTGATCGAAGATGGCGAGCAGCGCGCGGCGTCGCAGTATATAACCGCCTTCCGCTCGCCTGGCTTCGAAAGAGCGGTCGAAGCGATGGGCTATGAGACATTCTTCGCCAAGAGCTTCGCCGGCCATGTCGACCTGGGGATCATCCCCGAGGCGGAGAAGCGCCGCTACATCGCCGACTGGTCGCGGCCCGGTGCTCTGACGGCGATGCTCAACTGGTACCGCGCGTCGAAGCTCGAGGTTCCGCCGCCGGCCGCGAAAGTGCCGCTGCCCGGCTGGCTGCTCGGCGCCTTTCCGAAAGTCGCAATTCCGACGCTGGTCATGTGGGGGTTGCGCGACCCGGCGCTCCGACCGGTCCAGCTCGAGGGGCTGGACCAACTGGTCAATGATCTCGAGATCGTCCGCATCCCCGATGCCGGTCATTTCGCGCCGTGGGAGGCGCCGGAGCCCGTGTATCGAGCGCTCGGCGCCTTCCTCGGCGGACGAGCCTGAGCTCATTGCACTTTGCGAGAGGCCCGCGCCATCTGCAGCTCGATGCGTTTGAGCTCGCGCATGATGCGGTTGTGATGGATGGCCGGCGCCACGCTCAACTTGATCATCAAAGACATCAGGAGAAGCACGGCGGCGGGCAAGCCCCAGCGCAACTGATCCACCGGATTGGCCGCTTCGAAGAACATCCAGGCGGCCCAAGCGCCCGCGATGAAGAGCAGGGTCTGAATGACCATCATCAGCGCCGCCATCCATTCGACGCCGGCGCCGAACATGCCGAGTGCCCTTTCGAGAATATTCGGTTCGCCGCCGATCCTTTTCAGCAACTCGCTCTCTTCCTCGCCAAGCGCCTCGTCGATCATTTCGTCCAGGTCTCGCATCATCTTTCTCCTTCCAGCGCGGCGCGAAGCTTGCGGCGCGCATGCATCAATCGGGTCTTCACCGTGCCCACCGGCACATCGAGCGCGACCGCGACCTCGGCGACGCTCATCTCGTCCAGATAGAACAGCGCGATCGCGCTCCTTTGGTCGGAAGGAAGTGTGGCGATCGCCGCGCGCAGCCTCTGGCCTTCGAGCGGGGCATCCGCATCCGGCGCGGTCGCTTCGGCTTCCCCGGAAAGCGCCTCGGCCAGCATTCGTCTCCGCACGGCGCTCCCGATCTGCTTCGCGCATCGCCGTGAAACGATGCGGTAGGCCCAGGCCGGAAAAGCGCGCTCGTCGGCAAGCCGGTGAAGACCGCGAACGATCTCGATCCAGCCGGCCTGCGCGGCATCTTGCGCAGCATCGGGATCGCCGGTCAGACGCCATGCGTGGGCGACCAGTTTCCTGTGCCAGCGCTCGGCGAGCATCGCGAACGACTTTCGATCCCCGACCTTGGCGGAGGCGACCAGATATTCGTCCAGTATGCGCGCCGCACCGCGTGTCACCCATCTTCCCCACACCGTTCAGGGTATAAGTGGCGCGTTCATGGGCTTCGGTTCAATCCAAAGAGCGGAAATGGCGATTTTATACTTCCCACCCGCGCCGCCGGGCCGCTAGAGCGCCGACGCTGATGAGAACCGCCGCCCGCTCCCGTTCGCGCTCCGCCGCGCGCCTTGCCGCCGTTCAGGCGCTGTATCAGCAAGAAATGGAGGGTACGCCGGTTGCGCGGCTGCTCAAGGAATTCCACGACCATCGCCTCGGCGCGACCATCGAGGAAGACACCTATGCCGAGGCCGAGGTCGATTTCTTCGACGACATCGTCGCCGGCTGCGATGCCCGCCGCGATGAAATCGACGATTTGATCACCGCCAGGCTCGCAGCCGGATGGAGCCTCAAGCGGCTCGACAGGCCAATGCGGGCGATCCTTCGTGCCGGCGCCTATGAGCTGATCGCGCGGCCCGACGTGCCGGTGGCGTCGGTGATCTCCGAATATGTCGACGTCGCCCACGCCTTCTTCGACAAGCGCGAAAGCGGTTTCGTCAACGGCCTGCTCGACGCGATCGCCAAGGAAGCGCGCCCGGCTAGCGCGGAGTAAAGATGCGGGAAAGCGAAATCATCGAGCGCTTGCGGCGGGTCGCCACCGATCCCGCGGCGCGCGGGCTGATGGACGATGTGGCGCTGATCGACGGGCTAGTCGTCACTCACGACACCATCGCGGAAGGGCTGCATTTTCTGCCCGCCGACCCGCCGGCAAGCGTCGGCTGGAAGCTGGTGACGGTCAATCTTTCCGATCTCGCAGGCAAGGGCGCCGAGCCGCTCGCCTGCCTGCTGTCGCTAACGCTGGCCGGCGATTCGGAATGGGATGAAGCCTTTATCGGCGGAGTCGAGGCGGCCTGCGAATGTTACGGGCTGGCGTTGGTCGGCGGCGATACGATCGGTCTGCCGATGGGGGCGTCGCGGGTGCTCGGCCTGACGGCGATCGGGCGAGCCGGCGAGCGAACCCCGACGCGCGGCGGCGGCCGGCCGGGCGACCGGCTATGGCTGGTCGGCACGCTCGGCGATTCGGCCGCCGGGCTGGAACAGTTGCGGGAAAATGCAGCGGCGACCGGTCCTCTGGTGGATATATATCGGCGGCCGATCCCGCTGCTCGCGGCGGGCCGGCAACTGTCCGTGCAGGCGCAGGCGATGATGGACGTGTCCGACGGGCTGCTGCTCGACCTTCAGCGGCTTTGCGTGGCGAGCGGCTGCGGTGCCCTGGTCGACCTCGATTCGCTGCCCCTGTCCGACGCCTTCATCGCCGAGCGCGGATTGGATCGCGCCGCTCGGCTGTTCGCGGCGACCGGCGGCGACGATTATGCGCTGCTCGCCGCGCTTCCGACCCAACTCGACCCGATCCTAACGCTTTGTTTACCCGACGCGCTCAGCATCATTCCGATTGGAAGCCTCGTCGCGGGCGCCGGCATCACGCTTGGCGATTCGGATGGCGAGGTCCCGCTGCCGGAGCATCTCGGGTTTGAACATCGCGGCCTTTCCTCTTCGCCAATGGGCGATCGCAGCTAGCGGCCTGCTTTCCGGCATGGCCGCCGCGCTGCTGCTTAGCTAAGTCCCCGCTCAACGCGGTTGCAAGCCGCGCAAAGCGCCCATAAAGGGGCGCGAATCCGCCGGCTGCGACCTTGCAGTTCCGGCCATATCTGTCTGCCGCGAAAACGGGGAAGAATTTACCAATGAACCTGACTTTGATCGCGATCGCCTGCGGCGTCGTCGCCGTGCTCTACGGCATCTTCACCAGCCGCCAGGTGCTGAGCGCATCGCCAGGCAACCAGCGCATGGTCGATATCGCCAGCGCCATTCAGGAAGGCGCTCAGGCCTATCTCGGCCGCCAGTACACCACCATCGCCATCGTCGGCGTGATCGTCGCAATATTGGTCGGTCTGTTCCTCGGCTACGTCCCGGCGATCGCCTTCGCGGTCGGGGCGCTATTGTCCGGTGCCGCAGGTTATATCGGCATGAACATCTCGGTGCGGGCCAATGTGCGCACCGCCGAAGCCGCCCGCACCAGCCTTCAGGGCGGCCTGACTATTGCCTTCCGCTCGGGCGCGGTGACCGGCATGCTGGTCGCCGGCCTGGCGCTGCTCGCGATCGCCGGACTGTTCTACGTGCTGGTCGGAATCGAGGGCGCCGCGCCGGACAGCCGGACGGTTATCGACGCGCTGGTCGCGCTCGCCTTCGGCGCCTCGCTGATCTCGATCTTCGCGCGACTGGGCGGCGGCATCTTCACCAAGGCGGCCGATGTCGGCGCCGACCTGGTCGGCAAGGTTGAGGCTGGGATTCCCGAGGACGATCCGCGCAACCCGGCGGTGATCGCCGACAATGTCGGCGACAATGTCGGCGATTGCGCCGGAATGGCCGCCGATTTGTTCGAAACCTATGTCGTCACGGTCGGTGCAACGATGGTCCTGACCGCGCTTCTGGTCGCCGGAACGACCGCCGAGATCACTACCTTGATGGCGCTGCCGCTGGTCGTCGGTGGAGTCTGCATCATTACCTCGATCATCGGCACCTATTTGGTCCGGCTCGGCAAGGGCCAGTCGATCATGGGCGCCCTCTACAAGGGCTTCTGGACGACTGCGATCCTGTCGGTCCCGGCGCTTTACTTCGCGACCACGCTCGCGCTCGGCGACCTCACTGCGGTGATCGGCGGCCCCGAAGCGGCCGGCACCGGTATCGAGGGCGCGGTCGCCGAACAGACCGGCGACTTCACCGGCTGGGATCTCTATTTCTGCATGCTGATCGGGCTCGGCGTCACCGGCCTGTTGGTCTGGATCACCGAATATTACACCGGCACCAACTATCGCCCGGTGCGCTCGATCGCCAAGGCGTCGGAGACCGGTCACGGCACCAACGTCATCCAGGGGCTGGCGATCAGCCTTGAATCGACGGCGATGCCGACGATTGTCATCTGCGTCGCGATCATCGCCTCCTATCTGCTTGCCGGGCTGATGGGGATCGCCTTCGCCGCGACCGCGATGCTGGCGCTGGCCGGAATGGTCGTCGCCCTAGACGCCTACGGCCCGGTCACCGATAACGCCGGCGGAATCGCCGAAATGTCGGGCATGGAGGACGAAGTCCGCAACCGCACCGACGCGCTCGACGCGGTCGGCAACACGACCAAGGCGGTAACCAAGGGGTATGCGATCGGCTCGGCCGCGCTGGCCGCGCTGGTTCTGTTCGGCGCCTATACCACCGACCTCGAGGAATTCTCGAGCGAGCTCGGCATTGCCCCGGGCAGCGTCGATTTCTCGCTGAGCAATCCTTATATTGTCGTCGGCCTTCTGCTCGGCGCGCTGCTCCCCTATCTGTTCGGAGCGCTGGGCATGACCGCAGTCGGCCGCGCCGCCGGCGACGTGGTGATCGACGTCCGCGAGCAGTTCCGTTCCAACCCCGGGATCATGGACGGCTCGAGCCGCCCCGATTACGCGCGCACGGTCGATCTCGTCACCAAGGCGGCGATCAAGGAAATGATCGTGCCGTCGCTGCTGCCGGTGCTGGCGCCGATCGTCGTCTTCTTCACTATCTCGGCGGTGGCCGGACGCGAGCAGGGCTTCGCCGCACTGGGCGCATTGCTCCTCGGCGTGATCGTCTCCGGCCTGTTCGTCGCCATCTCGATGACCTCGGGCGGCGGCGCCTGGGACAATGCCAAGAAATTTATCGAAGACGGCAATCACGGCGGCAAGGGCTCGGAAGCCCACAAGGCGGCGATCACCGGCGACACCGTCGGCGATCCCTACAAGGACACCGCCGGACCCGCGGTCAACCCGATGATCAAGATCACCAACATCGTCGCGCTGCTGCTGCTTGCGGCCCTCGCCGGCGGCGGTGGCGTGGTCGGCTAGGCTTTTATCAATCCCTGCAATGCCCTGCCCGGTGTTGCCGCGGCGGGTGCTTTTCATTCGCGCCACACCGCCTTCCATTTTCGCAGCGCTGCCGCTAAGGCACCGCGACTTTTGAAAACAGCATTGAATCGGGGTCTTGTTTGGCCAAGGAAGAACTTCTCGAGATGCGCGGCAAGGTGGTCGAGTTGCTGCCCAACGCCATGTTCCGCGTCGAGCTCGAGAACGGCCACGAAATTCTCGGCCACACCGCCGGCAAGATGCGCAAGAACCGGATACGCGTCCTCACCGGCGACGAAGTGCTGGTCGAGCTGACTCCGTACGACCTGACCAAGGGTCGGATCACCTACCGATTCAAATAGCGGAGCCGCCGGTGCGGCTCATCCTCGCTTCCGCAAGCCCGCGCAGGCTCGACCTGCTCGCCCGGATCGGCGTCGTTCCCGATGCGGTGGTCCCGGCCGACGTCGACGAGAGCGTGCCCAAAGGCGAGCTGCCGCGCGATCATGCGCGGCGTCTGGCGCGCGCCAAGGCTGCGGCGGTCGCCGCGCAAGAGCCTGAAGCGCTGGTGCTCGCCGCCGACACTGTGGTCGCGGTCGGCCGCCGAATCCTGCCCAAGGTCGAGGACGAGGCGACGCTTCGCGCCTGCATGACGCTGCTGTCTGGCCGGCGTCACCGGGTGCTGACCGGTGTCGCGCTGGCGGTCCCCGGAACGGGCTTCCGCGAGCGGCTGGTCGAGACGATGATCGCGATGAAGCGGCTGAGCGAAGAGGAGATCGCCTTTTACGCGGCGCACGGCGAGTGGCGCGGCAAGGCCGGCGGCTATGCGCTGCAGGGTTATGGCGAAGTCTATGTCCGCCACATCGCCGGCAGCTATTCCAACGTTGTCGGCCTGCCGCTGGCGGAGACGCGGAACCTGCTCAGATCGGCGGGTTATCCGATTGGCTGAATGGCTGATCGAGCGCGGGATTGGTGAGACCCGGGCGGCGCTGGTTGAAGGCGGCGAGATCGTCGAAGCGCGCATCGAACTCGACGGCGCGGTGCCGGCGGGAACCATCGTCGCGGCGCGGCTTACGAGCGTCAGCCAGAACGGCCGCAACGCACTCGCTCGCGACGAGTCCGGCACTGAATATCTGATCCCGGAGGCTCCGCGCGGGGTAGCGGAAGGCGCTTCGCTCTCGGTCGAGATCGTCCGCGAGGCGATCCCCGGCGCGGAGCCGTGGAAGCGTCCGCTTGGACGAGCGACCGACCTTGTGCCGTCGCTGCCGCAATCGCTCGAGGCCCGCCTCGAAGGGAAACTGCTGACCTTTCCGCCCGCCGGCAGCGATGCGCTCGCCGAGGCCGGCTGGGGTGATCTGGTGGAGGAGGCCGCGAGCGGCATTGTCGGCTTTGCCGGCGGGACGCTTCGCATCCACCTCACACCGGCGATGACGCTGATCGACGTCGACGGTGCATTGCCGCCCGAGCAGCTTGCGGTCGCGGGCGCGGCGGCGGCGGCGCGTGCGATCCGCCGGCTCGCCATCGGCGGCTCGATCGGCATCGACTTGCCGACCGTCGCCGGCAAGGCGGCTCGGCTGGCGGCGGCGCAGGCGATCGACCGCCACCTTCCGCAGCCGTTCGAGCGGACCGCGGTCAACGGCTTCGGCTTCGTCCAGATCGTTCGCCCGCGTCGCCGCGCCTCGCTGATCGAAATCTGGTCCGACCGGGCGGCGGCCGAGGCGCGGGCGCTGCTTCGTCGCGCCGCAGTCGGCGGACATGGTGCCACGCGGCTGGTCGCGCATCCGGCGGTCATCGCCCTGCTCGAGGCCAATCCCGGCTGGCGCGATGCGCTCGTCAGGCAGATCGGTGGCGCCGTCGCCTTGCGAAGCGACGCTAAACTCCCCATCCATGGCGGCCATGCCGAAGCCGTCTGACTCCAAGCGCTGCCCGCTGTGCCGCAAGCCGCCGTCGCGTGAGCATGCCCCTTTCTGCAGCCAAGGCTGCAAGGATCGCGACCTGTTGAAATGGCTCGGCGAATCCTATCGCATCCCCGGCCCGCCGGTCGAACCCGACAGGCTGGACAGCGAAGAGGGCGACAGTTAGGGAGCCGTTCGCCGGCGAAGGCGCCGCTTCGATATGGTGCGCCCAGGTAGCTCAGTTGGTAGAGCATGCGACTGAAAATCGCAGTGTCGGCGGTTCGATTCCGTCCCTGGGCACCACTCCAAGAATTTCGCAGAGACTGTTTAGGTCGACAGCGTCGAAAATCCGCCGTTTTCGGTCACTCAGCGCTGTCAGCAAGCCACTGTCAGGGGGTAAATATCCGGCCTGATTTTGCTCCTTGGCTGTCGTAGTCTCCGATAGGCGATCATCAGGACCGGAGACGATTGATCGGCACTGAGCAATTTGCAGGGCTCCTGCTTCAGAAAATCGACACCCAGTTCACTTTACTTTGAATGCAAAGTGTCGATAGACCCAGTAAACTGCATGAGCGCCCAGACTCCGTGAAATATCATCTGCCCCTGATCCTTACTGTCGGCCACCTGCGCAAAGCGGGCCTTTTTCGAAAGGGCCCACAAACTCGAACGCTCAACATTGGAGCGCCGATACTCGTAGAAACGGAGACCGGCGACACGTTCTTCATAACAGTCCCTAAGTACCTACTACAAGAGTCAGAGTCAGTTCTATTTAAAGACTCTCGTCTGTTCGTATCGCACACAATAGAAACCTCTAAAAAAAAGATTCATTTTGGTGATCGTCCATACTTTATCTGCCCCCAGACTGGAGATCTTTGCCTCAAGCTGGTGTTCTTTAACTCCCTAGCGTCCTCAATTCCAGCATTTCATCTGATTAAATCTGACGCCCGGGTCAGCAAGAGGGCACTCATTCACGAATCGAGACGCCAGCGGTTCCTTAAGCAAGACGGCAGCCTGCGAATTCGCCGCGATGAGCAAGAGCGCTTGCTCGGCCAGCTCGTCCGAAATTCGCGCCAGCTTCAACATGACTCGGACATTCTTGAGTTCCTTGACCGACGCGAGCGTAAGCAGCAGCGAGAACGAGCGAAGTTTCTGCGCGAGTCCAAACCAAATTCCACCACCAAAGGCCTCGATGTCGGCAAGGGTGCTGCTCAGGACAACGCGTACTTCGAATTTTTGAGGATGGACGACAATTGGTTCGAGACGATCGAACCGCCGAAGCGGCCCGCAGAACGGCCCACTCGGGCTCGTCGCGAAGACTATCCGGCGCTCGACATGCGAGTGCTACTGGATAGGGACGTCTTCAAGCATGAGGGGCTTACTGCGATTCGTATGGGTTGGCCCGAAGAGTCGATGGACTGGAAGCGCGTCTACATGTTTATCGATTGTCGTGGTCCCGGATTACCTCAACTGATCTTTAGATTCGACGACCTCTTCGATCAGCAAATGACCTGGCAGGTAGTAGAGATGCTTGCCAGCGCGACATCGGACAAGCCACGGTACCTGCTTTGCCCGATCACCAGGGCACGATCAGAAATACTGTACCTGCGAAATGGATTCTTCGCATCTCCAGCCGCACACCAACTCAAGTGGGATGACTCTTGAGCGCGGAAAGCATGCGCGACCGCCGGTCCGTTCAACGAGCACGTGATTGGTGACAAAAACACGGAAATGTCACGAGTGCCGCTCGCCGGCGGTCATGCGGCAGTATACTCAAAGTCGAAGATTCGCCGCTGTGCCTAAGCGGTCCAATTCGGCTCGGTAGCGGGCATTCTCCTCGAATAGTCCCTGTTTCACGATTGTCTTTCCTTGGGGAGAAAGGGGACTTTTCATCGGAACTGCCCGGCGAAGCCGAGATGGGCACTCCTCCTCCGAAACGGGCGACGTCACCGCTATGCCCCGACAGGCTCGACCCGCCCGCTCGTGACGAACACCACCAAGCCGCGCGGCGCTCCCACGAGCTTGCGATAGGTGTCCACCTGCTGGCGATAATGATCGATCGCTTCCTGCGCCGGGGCCACATCGCTCTTCCAGTCGACAATCAAGTCGACCGCGTCTCCGTCCCCCGGAGCAACCGCGTCGGCGATGCCGTGGATAGCAACCGAGTCCTCCTCGGCAAGGGAATAGACCGAAATCTCCGGGACCAGCCGCTCCCTCACGGCGGCGATCTCCGGCAGGGCAAGAGCACGCGACACGCATTCGCCCAATTCGGCGGGGTTGGGCCCGATGTGGGCATCCTCGTGCGGCTCGCCCCCAAGCTCCCTGAGGAGTACGTCGGCCCGCTCCCGCAGCATCCCGGGCTCCTCTTCCAGCTCACCGGTGAGCACCTCCTCCAGGAGCTTGTGGATAACCAGCCCTCTGAGCCGGCTTCCCTGCGGCACCGCCATCGTATCGGCCGGCGCCTCGTCGTCCGTCATGATCGAAGGCTCGGGCTCTGTCGCGAGCGGCCCCGCAGGATTCTCGTCGCGGCTGGGCGCCAGCCAGCTGAGCTTACGCGTGGCTTGCACAATCCTTGCCGCCTCGTCCGCGAACACCTCGCGGGTCTGCTCGTTGGCCGGGTCGGCGGCGGCCGGATCGAACCCAGGTGGAAGGTGAGAGGCGTCGATCGACGCGACCTCGGCTAGGCGAAGGTCAACCAGCTGGCCCCAACTGCCCTTGCCAGGGGCGCCGTCGAGGCGCGGGAGCACAAGCAGCTCGCGAGCACGGGTCGCCGCGACGTACCAGAGGCGCTGCCGCTCACGTTCCAGCTCCTGGAGCTCCGCCTCGCGAATCTCCGAATAGCCGGGAGGCGCCACGCCCATAACCGGCATGAACACACGCTCAGTCCCGCGCTCGATGATCGGCTCCTCGAAGTTGGTCACCTTGGTCATCGTGTTGACCGGCATCACGATCGGCCATTCGAGGCCCTTGGCGGCGTGGATGGTGTAGAGCGCCACCGCTTCTTCCAGCGCATCTGGGCGTCCCTCTGGCGCGCGGCTGGCATCCTCCCAGGCGGTGCGCATCGCGTCGGAAAAAGCGCGGATGCCACGCCCCGCATAGCCCGGTGCGAGGGAAAGGAAGAGGTCGACATTCGCCAGCGGTCGTTCCGCCTGGAGCCCGTGCCTCTGGACCAGCATCGGCCGGACGCGAAGGCTGTCGACGGCCTCGGAGAGGAGCTGGTGCGGGGTGGTTGAGTTCACCCGCATCCTGAGGCCCTGCAGCTTCGCCATAGCATCGCGGGCGACGAGATCCGCAACATACTCGGTATCGATGCCCGCCCACAGCGGAGGGACAACCTCCGATGCCTCGGGATCGCGCGGCTGCGCCCAGACGAGGTCGAGCAGCTGCTCCTCGGTGAGACCGACCAGTGGGCCCCTCAGCAGCGCGGCCAGAGCGAGCGTATCGCGGCCGTCGGCGAGCACCCGTGTAATCGCGATTAGGTCCTGCACCTCCTGACGTCGGTAGAGACCCTTGCCGGCCTGCGTCGACACCGGCACGCCGCGCCGCTCCAGCGCCTCCTCGTAGCGCCACAGGTCGGCGCCCGTCGGCGCAAGGAGCGCAATGTCGCCCGGCCGGCAGGGGCGCGTGCCCCCTTCTCGTCGGTCCGCGACCTTCTGGCTTCCGATCAGCCTCGCGCACAGCTCGGCCACGGCCTCGGCCTCGCAGTCTCGCTGAACCTCGGCGCTCGCCTTTCCGTCCTCGTCGGCGCAGGCGACGTCAAGCGCCGCCACGCAGGGACCCGGCTCCCAGTCCGGGTGGAAAGGATCAAGGGTGGTGAAGCCCGGCTGGCCGTCCGCGGAAAGGTGAGGCTCGAAGCGCTCGTTCACGAAGCTAAGGATGGAGCCGCAGGAACGGAAGTTCGTCGAGATCGAGAGGACGTCGTCGGGATTGCGGGCGAAAAAGGCGTTGCGAGCCTCCAGATAGGCGGCAACGTCGGCTCCGCGGAACCGGTAAATGGCCTGCTTGGGGTCCCCGACCAGGAACAGCGCGCCCGGCCGGATCGCAAAGGTCCGCCAATCCGCCGTCTCCCCCTCTGTCGGATCGCCACACAGCCGCCAGAAGATCTCGGTCTGGAGCAGGTCGGTATCCTGGAACTCGTCGACGAGGACATGGCGGAACCGCAGAGCGAGCGCGAGACGGACCGGCGGGTGTCGGCGGAGCAGATCGCGCGCGGCCGCGATGAGGTCGTCGAAATCGAGCCTGGCGGCCGTGCGCTTGCGCTCCCGGAACCGCTCGGCGATCGGCCGGGTGAGATCAAGCAGCTCATGGAGCACCTGGCCCGCCGCCGCTTCGAGCAGACGCCCCCAGCTCTCGCAGCAGGCGGCGTGCAAGGCGTCGGCCCGGTCGTTGAGCCCGTCGGCGTCGGTCTTGGACAGTCCCACCGCTTTCGCGGCTGTCTGCCATTTGCCCTTTTTCTGATATTTTCGGAAGCTTCCCGTGGCGGTGCAAAGCTCAGGATGAGGCGCGCTAGTGACGATGCGGACCATCGAGGCGGGTTCTCCAGACGCCGCCGTTTGCGCAATTGCGTCGGCCATCTCGCCGAAGCATTCCGCGATCCGGACCGTCTCATCCTCCTGCGCGCCGGCGGCGCCGACGAACGCGCAAAAGTCGCCCGCCGCGGTCCTGAACGCCGTAATCAACGGCTGCATCGGCTCCGCCGCGGGCGAGCAGGCGTCGCGATGCCCCCGCAGGACGCCAGCCGCGCGCCGCACAAGTGAGACGGCCTGCGACGGGCTGCGGTGGACAAGCTCGGCCAGAAGCGTGCCATCTCCGCCGCCTAGGTTCTCACGCAGCCAGTCTTCGACCACCTCGTCGAACAGGAGGTCGGCTTCGATCGGGTCCAAAACGGTCGCGCCCGGATCTATGTCGGCCTCGGCGGGGTGGGGCTTGATGAGGCTTTGGCAGAAGCCGTGGATCGTCGAACAGGTGATCTCATCCAGGTGCAGGCAGGCGCCTTCGAGAGCACGGCGCTGCCGCTCGGACAGCCCGTCCGGAAGGGCCGGTCTGAGCTCGACGGGTACATCACCCCCGAGCAAGGCCTCCGCGAAGTCGCGGATGCGGCCAAGCAGCTCGCTCGCGGCAAGCTCGGTAAAAGTCACTGCGGCGATTGAGCCGGGCTCGGCGCCCGAGGCGAGCAAAAGCGCTACCCTTCCGGCCATCACAGCGGTCTTGCCGGAGCCGGCGCCCGCCTCGACCAGGAGCGAGCGATCGTGCGCGGTCATGGCGCTAATGCGAGCGGTCTCGTCGGCAAGGGCGGCGAGAGGCGCGTCCATTAGGCCTCCTCCCACACCGCTGCAGCGGGACCAAGCGCCGTCTGGACGGCAGCCGCCTTGCGGCGGCAATAGCCGTTGCGCGCGTTCGCCGGCAGCGCAAAGCAGAGGTCGTCATAGTCGCCCGCGGCGTCCGGCCCCGGCAGGGCCCGCCCCGCGGCGAAGCTCGCATGCGCCGAGCTCAAGTGCGCGGCCAGCGTCGTCAGGGTAGCGGGGGGATCCGGCAACGGCCGCATCGTACATTCGCGGACGTAGTCCAGCGCGGCTTCGACCTGCACATGCTCGCCGAGCATGATACCTACGGCAAACGCGTAAAGGCAGCGCTGCAACTCCTTACCGCCGCCAAGCACAACTTCCTCTCGGGGCATCCGGCCGCTCTTATAATCGATCACCCGCGCCCGATCGCCCGCACCAGAAAGATCGAGCCGGTCGATCGAGCCTCGCACTCGGAACGGCGTCGCCGGTATCGCGACCGGCGCATCTATGTCCCAAGGCGGTTGTCCGTCGTGACGGCGTTCTTGCCCGCCGAACGAAACTTCGGTGAATGAGCGCTGGCCGGGTAGCGGTGCATCACCCCCGGAAAGGGCATTGGAGGCCAAGGCGGAAAGGTCCGCTAGCGTCTGCCGCCAGACCAGCGCGGGCGGCGTCGGGCAACCATCCTCCCAGCGGCGGGCAACACGGCGGGCGGCCTGGTGAAGCTCCGCTTCTATCCGTTCCGGCGTCGCGGCAGCCAGTCCTTCCGCCCCCTCCAGGGCGCGAACGGTCTCATCGAGAATCTCATGCAGGACGTTTCCGGATTGGAGCGGATCGAGCTCGATTGGCTCGGCCGGCGAATCGCTCGTGTCCACCCTCAGGGCGTATCGCCAGGCGAAGCCGAGTGGATTGCGGAGCAGGAGCGCGAGCGAGTTTGCGGACTGCACGCGCTCAAGCGCCGCGAGCAGCGTCGGATGGTCCGGCCGCACGAGGCCATCATGCGCCGTAACCGCCGGGGAGTGCCAATCGGACCAGCAACCCGCCGCCGATCGCGCCGCGTCCGAACCCGCAAACTCGGCGGGGCGGGCAAGAAGCCGGTCGGTCTCGCTCAGCGCGTGTGCGGGCGTCCGGTTGCGCCGCAAATAGGTCTCGGCCATGCCGCGCGTCAGCGGGCTGCGGCCGAGCAGCCGGCCGCCTCCGTCGCGCCGGGCACGGGAGAGGGCCACTTCGCGCTGAGTCGTGGCGAGGATGGTCGCATAGTCCCGCCGGTCCGCCATTGCGACGGTGAGCGGCTCGAGCTCGGCGGTTGGCACGACATGGTCCGGAAGAAGACGGTCCTCCGAGATGCGGCGAGGCCAGGCCGAAGAGGTGAGGCCGAGCAAGCGAACGAACGGCCTTGGCGAGGCCGCAAGCGCCGCGGCCGGCATCCAGGCGACGCTGCGGCAAGGCTCGACGCCATCATCCTTCCTGAGCGTCGCTATCGTGGCGTCGAGGGCCGCCGGATGGCCCGCGAGCAGCGCCTTGCGCCAGATTCGCAGCGCGCCGCCGCGGAGCAGCAACTCCCCCGTCTCCGCCGCGGCCTCGGGCCCCGCCTGAAGGCGCTCGATCGCTTCGCGCAAGACAGGCGTGTGATCCTGCCCGTCGGGCCAGTCGCCCGCCCCCAGCCCGCGCATGAGCCGGTCCCATGCCTGCGGCGTCACTAGCGGAGCTTCGGAGGGCAGCATCCTCGGCCACATCTCCGGGAGTCGTTCGAACAGCGCACCGGGATCGCGCGCCAGCCGCGCCAGCCGTTTCACCCTTGCGTGCGAGGGACCGCGCAGCAGAGCATCGGCCAGCGCGGCGGCGGCCTGCCCTTCGCGGGTCACGGTCACCGGCACGCCATGCACGAAGGCGAAGTCGAAATTGGCGTCGGAGCGCAACGCCAGAAAAGCATCGTCGTAGGCCGAGGGCGTCGTTGAGGCGATCGCGATCTCCTCCGGCCGGGCGCGACCGGATGCAATCAGCTCCCTCGCCCAGCGGAGCGCCTCTACTGCCTCGTGATTTTCGGTGGCCGCGCTGATCGCCGTTAGTTCCGGAGTGGCATTCGCCGAGGTGATGACTTGGACCGGCGTCTGCCCAAGCCATTCGGGCACCGCGCGCGGGCCGGCGTGCCAAGTGACCGGAACCAAAGCTGCGAGCTCGGCGAGGAATGGTCGCCAGCACGGCGACAATTCGCTCATGCCGACGACCTCTACGCTGCCGAGCAGAGCGGGCGCGTGACGCAGGCGCCCGCGCGCCAGCGCAACGAGCTGCGTCGGGACCCTGGCCTGGGCCGGCAACAACTCAAGGACCGCCTGCTCGAGCGCCGCAAGGGCTCTAAGGCGTGGATGCCGGTTCCTCATCTCCTGCAGATCGATCCCGCTTCGCCAGACCTTGCGCAGCGTGTCGGCGGCGGCGCCGACCATACCCGGAAGGGCCTTGATCCCGTCCAGCTCGCCAAGCCCCGTCTCCGGCAGGACGGCCTTGATTGTCTGGCGCAGTACCTCCGTCTCGATCGGGACGATGAACCCGCCGGCAAGGCGCGCGACGAGCTGCTCGAACGTTACCACGTGCGTGCCATGGGTGCATTCCTCCGCGGCTCGCAGCCTAATTTCCCGCGCCGCCATGCGCCCCTGCGCTACGAAAGTCCGCCGCTCCATATCGCCCTCTATTCCAGCCCCTCCATCTCCACGCCGCGGCACCTCAGCCGAGCCATGCCGGCGGGTTCCTGACACGATCGGACGGCCAAGGGAACCGGCACCGCGTCGTTCAACCCTATTCGGCGGCGAGTGAGCGCCATTGGCTGCAGGTAGGGCAAGCCGCGCGCCGCGTTACCGCGAATGGGCGAGAGGCCAGCCTTCAGGCTGCAACGTGGGGAAATAGGCCTGCTGTCGGTCCTCGCCCGTGAAGCTTCGTCATGAGAGCCGACAGGAATTCTTGCAGGCGCGTGCCTTTCGCCCGGCGAAGCTTCAATTCGAGCACGGCCTGTATTGCCTTCCTTCTCGAATTGCTCAGGTTCAACGTGTCGCCTCATAGCTGCCGGTGACGCACTGCCGACGCGGTGCATCTTTGGCGCAACTTGTGGTCGAGACAATATCGGCATCACCGGATACGCAAATGTTTACCGTGCTTCCCCCCAGAAGCAGACGTGAGACGAGCTGTGGGAAGGTCCGCTTACCGGGTCGGCGAGTGACCGCCTGAATGGCTACGAGGGGCGCTTAGCCGACCGGCAGGAGCTGGCCGTAAGCGGCCCGTCTGCTTCGGGGTGAGCGGTTCCGGTAGGCGGACATTGGTCAGGGGAAGCTATCCGCAGGGGGCTCTATTAGTTTCGCACGACCGACCACGACAGGCTTGATCCTCTTGCTAGCCACCTTCATGACGGCGTCGATGCTCCCACTGACCCTTCGCATAAGGTAAGCAGCAGGCGTCTTCGCTGACATCTGTCCTCCCAAGGAAAGGCATGTCGCTTGCTGGCGATCAAATCGTCTCAAGTCTCGGTCGACAGCCATGTGACGGGGCATGAATGGGCTGTGGACGATCTCCTCCCGCTCGCCGAGCTCATCGCCATCATTCTGCTAGGGCAGGCCGAGCACGCCGCACAGGTCATCCAGACGTTCGAGCCTTCCGTCCCTGCTTACACCGATGACGACCTCATCGAGGACGCCAAGGGGCAGATGCAAATCAAGGGAACGCGGGCGAGGGAACGCGCAGCCTCGCGCGCGCACCGCGACGGCTTCCTGTTCGAATGCATGTCGTGGATCGCCGCCCGGCAAGAAGGCGACGAGCGGACCTATCTTAAGGATCCGCATCTCGATCCGACCAGCCACGGGCTCGACGGGCTGATCCTCCAGCTGGCCCCAACCACGGCCGAGATCGTCCGTGCGACCATCTGCGAGGACAAGTGCACGAGAAACCCGCGCAGCACCTTTCGGAAGGTGCTCAAATATTTTGGCGAACATCATGACGGCGCGAAGCGCGCGCGCGACCTCGTCGCCAATGCAGCCGAGCTCATTCGCGACAGCGGGCTCAGGGGGACGGCCGCCGTCCGCGCCGCGGCGAAGGTGACTGACAGGAGCATCCGCTGCTACCGCGCGGCACTCACCACCCCGGTCCTTAGCGCCCCCGACCGGGTTAAACTGTTCAGGGGCTATGACGCTCTTGCGGGCATCGGGCAGGACCAGAGGATCGGCGCTACCTTTGCGTTGCCGGGCCACTTGCGCAAATGGTTTCGGAGCCTCGCCGAGGAGGTGGTGCAGACGCTCGACGGTTGGAAGACGGGCGCCGGTGCGGGCCCGGGAGCTCCGAATGTTTGACGAGCGCACCGCTGCCATCCTCCGCAAAGCTCCCGAGCTCCCCGGGCTCGCTGCCAATGACCTGCCCCAGATCCTCACCCGGCAATATGCGCGGCTGGTATCGCGCCGGCTGCGCGGCGACGACCCGGCAGCGAGGGGTGAGGAGGAATGGCCGCTCGACCGGATCGCCGACGTCTACGAGATAGTCGCATCGGTCGAGACCGAGACCGAGCAGAGGAGCGCCGCAGCCTTCGTTGCCGGAACCGCACAGCAGATAATCGCGAGGCGCGCGGCGGCCTCCGCAGCCTCGTCGGGCGCAGTTCCGCAGCCCGTCGACCGCAATAGCGTCGATGCGTCGATTGCGGCGCCCCTGCTGTTCCTTGCGGCCGAGCAATACGCCGACGCCTACGAGGCGAGTGGCCCGATCGCCATTCCGCGCGAGGGCATTCCGGAAGCGCTCGAGTTCGCCCGGCACGTTCGCGATCTCGCGCGCGGCACCGTTGCCGCCATTCTCGAGCGCACCGCTTCCCGCCGTGACGCGGGCATCCTTCGTGACGGACGGCCGCTTGAGGCAAGCGCGCTTCGGCTTCTCCTTGACCGGCTTGCGCTCGGCATCGAGCGGCTAGCCGCCTTCGTCCTTGCAGAAGGCGCCTCGCCGGCCGCCGACCTTCGCTCCGCCCGCAGCCTATTCGAGGATGTGCTGCGCCTTTCCGCCGGATCCAGGCAGATCGCGTTCCGCCTCAGTGGGGGCGGGGACGATCCGGAAGACGCAAGGCTGCGGACCTATTATCCGGGGCCCGCGCATCTTGCCTCGCTTCTCCTGTCCGTAGCAGACGGCATTGAGCAGGCGCCTCTCACCGCCATCCCGCCACCCCGCGGGGCGGACGAGGATTTCTGGCGCAGGTGGCTGGCATTCCGTGCGAGCCGGATGCCGTTCGTCTGGCGCAATCACCGCGAGGCGATCGCCCGCAATTTCCACGAGACGGGCACGTCCGCCGTGCTCGTCCTGCCGACCGGCGCGGGCAAGACGACGGTCAGCGTGCTGAAGATTGCGGGGGTGCTCGCGCGCGGCAAAAAGGTGGTCTTTCTTGCTCCGACCCATGCGCTCGTCGAGCAACTGACCGAGGATCTGCAGGCCCTGTTTCCCGAGGACGAGTTCAGCCTCCAGGTCTCAGGGGACTTCGACAGCCTGCTCGTCGACGATACGCAATTGAGAGACATCGAGGTGATGACGCCCGAGCGCTGTCTCTCCATGCTGTCGTTCGCGCCGCAGGCCTTCGCCAATGTGGGCCTGCTGGTGTTCGACGAATGCCATCTTCTCAACCCGCCGCCCAATCGGAAGATCGGCCGGGCGCTCGACAGCATGCTCTGCCTGCTAGCCTTCCAGGCAACCGTTCCGGACTCAGACCTCCTGCTACTCTCCGCGATGCTTCAGAACGGGGAGGAGCTCGCCGACTGGATCAGGGACCTGACGGGTCGGCCGTGCGAAGCCACCGATCTCCTCTGGAAGCCGAGCCGCCAAGCGCGCGGCGTGATCGTCTATTCCGAGCAGGCAATCCGTGCCGCGGAGGCCATGGCCCTGACCGAGCAGAGGCGCGCCGATCGGGCGGAGGGCAGAAAGGTGAACAGCCTTCGCCAGAGCTCCAAGTCGAGGCTGGCAGCACCGCCGCTCGTTCTCTGGGGCCTCCAACACAATTGGGTGAATGCGGAACGATCGCACGGCTTCTCGCGCATTACCGACGAAGCCCTGCCGCTCGCCGGCGGCTACAACGGCGCCAGGGTCTGGGCGACTCCCAATTCCAACAAGGTTGCCGCAGCGATTGCGATCAGGGGCTGCAGGACCGGCCTCAAGACCATCGTCTTCGTGAACAAGAAGGCGGACGCCGTCAGCGCTGCAGCGGAGATCGCAGCGGCCCTGAAGCCCGTTGCATTAAACGCCAACGAACAGACGCTGATGGATGCCATTGCTCTGGAACTGGGCGATCCGCGCCATGCGATCTTCGGCGACAGCAATCTGAGCGCCGTCCCACACAACGGCTCCATGCTGCGCCTAGAGCGCAAGCTTGCCGAGGACCTGTTCCGGCGGTCGACCGGAGCGCAGACGATCGTCGCCACGCCGACCCTCGCCCAGGGGCTGAACCTGCCAGCCGAGCTTGCCATCCTGGCGGGGGACCGGCGCGCGGGCGAGGACGGCAAGCGCGAGGACCTGGAGGCCCATGAACTCCTCAATGCCGCGGCGCGTGCCGGACGGGCCGGCCATCTTGCCAACGGCGTCGTCATCCTCATTCCCGAGCCGATCATCACCTTTCAGCAACGAGACCGGCTGACGAAGGATCTCCAGAAGGCGCTGACTTCAGTACTCCCTGAAAATGACCGCTGCCTTCTCGTCGGCGATCCGCTCGAGGTCGTGCTTGACCGGGTAATGGAGGGAAGGCTTGCCGACCGCGACGTCCGCTACACGATCAACCGGATTGCGGCGCTGACCGCCTCCGATGGCGAGGCGGTCTCGAGCGGCAATTTCCTCGTTCGTTCGCTTGCCGCCTTCCGTGCACGCAAGCGGAACGAGGAACAGGCCTATATGGCCAAGGTCCAAGGTCTCTGGCGCGAGGCGCTGCGCGCCGTTGCAGACAATCCGGATCCCGCCGTCCTGCTGCTGGCCTCTCAGAGCGGCATGGAACTGGGCCTGCTTGATCGGCTTCGCGTGCGGCTGCTTGGCGATGCCGGGAAATTGCCGGTGACAGTGGCCGGCTGGCTCGACTGGACGCTCGACTGGCTGAAGGAGGATGGCGAAGCGCGCGCCGACCTCCTGTTCGAGGTGACGCGCGCCATCAACACCGCGACGGGCCGCAAGGCCACATTGGCGCTCGACGATGTAGCCGTCGAGGCGCTCCGCGCACCGGCAAAGGCATGGATCGAGGGCACACCGCTCGACGCCATCGAACGCCTGCTTGGCGGTGATCCCGATTCCACAAGGAAGAAGGCATTCCTTCTGCCGCGAGCGCGCGAATTTGCCGGGACGATCGTCCCGCGGGCGCTGTCTTTCATCGTCAGCGTCGTTGCGCGACTGGTCGAGGAATTGGACCTGCCCTCGAAACAATTGGGGCTCTCCGAGCAATTGCTGAACAGTCTCGCGGCCTGCGTTCGCCGCGGCTTCGATAGCTCCTCGAAGCTCGAATTCGCCAACGCCAACCGCAAGCTCGCGGGCCGGGTCGAAACACACCGAGCCTATGCTAGGGTGATGCAAGAGATCGCCGACCAGTTTGGCGATCTCTGACCTGTTTCCTCGGGGAGATCTCCGCGGTGGCGGATTGGCGGCCATCGGTCAGCGTTCGTATGCGACCGAGATTAGGGTGTCACCCGGGCCATTCCGGTCCCTCCGATCGTATCTGAACGAATGGCGGCTTTTGGGTGTAATCCAATCGGTCTGAACGACCGAGACGGGCGCATAGCTGCCGTTCAGAAACTCATGACGAAAATACAGTTTCGTGCTCAGTGGAAATCCGGGTGCGCTGTGCAGCCCTCCCTGGACGGCCCACACCCGCCGCCCTGCTGGTGAGCCAACACTCGTGGGGCTAGGGCGGCTCATCAGCCGTGCGGGATCACAGGGGGAGCGGGTGCTGCTCGGTGCGCCCGCTCTTGCCATGCCGGCGATTGTAAGCCCTCCCGCGCGCCCTCACATGGGGTGCCATGCCCGACCGCGACGACCCAACGGACAACGACCTGCTCCGCCTTTTGATCGAGACGGATGACGAGGGGATAGCCGCGGGCGAGGAGCCGCGCCGACGGGAACTCGAAAACCTTCGGCGCGTCATGAACCGGATCAGGCCTGGCGCGAGCTACATCCTGGCAGGCCAGCATACACCGCCACTGGTGAAACGGATTCAGGCGCTCGGAGGGCGCCTATACCGGCCCGAAGATATCCGCGTCGGCGGCGTCCACATGGGCGCGTTTATGTTTCGGGATCTGTTCGCCCGCCTTTCGATACCGGTGATTTTCGGCACCGTGAATCTCGACCCGCTGGAACACCTCGACCTTTCGGATTTCCAAAAAGATTGGCTCAAGCACACGCCCGCGGAATACGCGCGGCTCGGCGACCAGTTCATCGACTTAATGGACTTCGGTTACGGCGTGATGGAGATGGGCCATAGCCGCGACATTGGCGACCAAGCGAAGTCGCTCCTTGGCCTCGCACGGTTTCACTTCCAAGCCGCCGCGGCAACGATCACCGGCGCCTATGACTTGGGCGGTGCGATCCAGAGCGCCCTCCTCGGCACGGAACTGGCGCTTAAGGCCGGCCTTGCCGCGAACGGCGTGCCGGAGGATCGACTGAAACTGGAATACGGCCACAACTTTTGGAAGGCAGCGAAGGCGCTCGGCGAAGTGGAGGCGGGTTTCGATAGCGAGCGAGTGCTGCGCGTCCTCGACACGTTCCCCGCCTATGTCCCGAACCGGTATGCCGGCGAGCAGCCGGGCCGGATCGAGGCCGGGCACATTGTGATGGGCGCGCAATACGTCGCCGCCGAGGTGACGCGCCAGCTAACGGATCGGAATCTGCGAGCCGACGGCGGAATGACTGAGCCGCGGCGATATCCCGCCCAGCCTTAGACGGAGGCGCGGCGCCGTCGCGCTTCTTCGTGCATGTTGACCGGTGTGGCGCCAAGAACCCGCGTGACTATGGCGGCCAGAAATCGGCCAGGCCCAAGCTCCTCCGGCGTTTGATCTTGAAGAATTGTAACGGCCGGCAGATTCGCGATCACCTGCTCGACCGTCGCTTCGGGGATAGCCGCCGGCGCGTCATCCTCGCCCTCTCCATCTTCCGGCTCTGGACCTGGCTCCAAGATGCCGCCCTCAGGCTCCGGCCCCTCTTCCGGCAGCGCCGCGTCGTCCGCATAGTCCATCAGAACCAAGCAAGTGGCGTGATACGCGTCGTCCTCTCGCCCGAGCTTCGCGAGCAGATCGAACAGCCACGCGGCGGTTTTTGGCTCCTTCTGGAGAATGTCGGAGCGCAGGCCGAAAACGAAACCTAGTGCCGCAAGGGGGTGCCGTAGCCGCAGATTCTTGGCGTCGCCGTAGGATTCCTCGACCCTGTTCGGCGCGTTCTTGCCGTACGACGAGCCCATCCGTTTCGTGGAAACTAGGAGCTCCGGCCCGGTGGCCCAGTCGGTGATAATCACGTCAACCTGCTTGAGGTAGTTCTTGCCTAGGATAGTCGCTGATGCGGAGGTGACGCCTGGGATCGATGCTTTCCTCGCGACGCGATCCGCGACTTGGTCGCGCAGCTTCACCGGCAATGATTGGATGAGCGCAGGGACCGCCGCAGGAAGAATGCGGGGATTGGCGGGCCGCGGCCACACGCTATCGGGCTCGAAGCCCGCGCGGCGAAGCTCATAGCTAAGCCAAACGTCTAGCGCCAACGCCGGCACGCCCGATTGCGTCCCGGCCTTTAGGTGAAGCGGGACGCCGAGCAGCTTCTCTAGCGCGGCATAGTCTGGCTCGAAGCGAACCTGCCCATCCTGCCCGGCAATCCAAGGGTTACTGTGCTCGCCCTCCGGCGCAGCATCGGCAACAATGTGATCGAACAAGACCCAGGCCTCACCCTTGGCAGTCGTGCCAACCATCAGTTGCGCGCGCCTTCCGCATAGTGCCTCCAACGCCGCATCGTCCGCAGCGCGTCGTTCAGTTCGTCGGCCGTGCGAGCGGGCAGAAGTTCGGCTGGCGCAAGCAACAGCCGGCCCGCCTCGCGTGGTTCCAGTTTGAGCATCCCGCCGCCCAGCGGGTGCCCCTCGATCTCGCGGCTGAGCGCCATGAACGAGCTATCCCAGGCGGCCAGGAACGACGCCATGCCAGCCGAATCTTTCACCTGCACCCCGTGGACCGAATTCGTGCAGGTGGCGCCGCCGGCGTTACGCACCAGGCCCGCCGACACGCCGCTCATATAGGACATGAAATAGTGGGGCACGTGCACGTCGGGCACGGAGAACCATGGGTCGCGCACCCGACACTTGTATGCCTGGCGGGCCTCCCGGCCGGCGCTGCTGTCCAAGTAACGACAAACCGCTGTCGGCAATTCAGTGGCTCGGATCTTGGGCAGGCGGAGCAGCATCACTGGATCATCGGCAGCCCGCCACTTGGCGATGGTCGACCGCGTAAGGCTCCGAGCCGGCAGAGCGCGCCCGTTACGCACGGCCGGGTACAGGAGCATGGCCGGGATCCCCCAGCGCTCCGCGTCCGATGGCCGCAGGTGGAAGAAGTCGTTAGCGCCGGAAACGTAGCCGATGCCCACGTTGGCGATATCGCTGAGCCGGCGCGCGGCCGGGTGTTGTGCCGCCTCCTGGTAAAGCTCGCGCACGGCCGCCGGCAAAAGGAAAGGCCGCAGTCGGCGCCTCCACTGCTCGCGCCACTCCCCGACGGGCACGGCCACGGCGTGCCGCGGCGGCTGGCGGCACTCGGCCGGATCGAACGCGTCCAAGGCGGTAAAGCGTATCTCGCCGGTGCGGCCGCCGAATCCGTCCGTGTAAAGTAACCAACAATCTTCGGAGAGATTGGGGAACAGCTTCGCCCGGACGGCGACAACTTGGACCGTCGAGAAGTTGTCAACGAGGTAGTCGAGCAGCGGCGCGGCATAGGGCGCGTGGCCGATCTCGGCCGGGACGACGAAGGCCAGCCTGCCTCCAGGTTTCAGCAGGCTCGCCGTTGCCACTAGGAACGGCGCCCAACTGGACGCGAGGCCGGAGAAGCTGGCGCCCAGCCGGCGACAGAGGCCGAGTGCCCGCTCGCGCACGTCCCCCTTGAATGTCTGGTAGCGAACAAAGGGGGGATTCCCGGCGGCGCACTCAAAGCGCTCGGTCGTTTCGGCCGCCCAGGTGAAGAAATCGCCCTCGTGGACAAGTGCCCAGGGCGCCCGCTCCATGGCCTCGCCGGCAGACCGGCCGTCCTGCTCGATGCCGACGCTGTTGCGGTGCCCGGCGATGAAGCGGCCGTCGCCGCAGCTTGGATCAAGCAACCGGTCGCCCCGCGAGCGCACGGCCCAGCGGATGAGCGTCGCCGCCACCTCATCAGGCGTAAAATAAGCGCCCCGGTGCTTCTGACTTAGCCGCGTCACCCTATCCCCCGTCGTTCAGCGCTTGGCCGGTAAATACGAACTGCCGAGTCTCGCGTCGAGAGGGGTGTTGATCATTGGCATCACCCCCGCTCAACGCCTGTACCATGTTCTTGTTTCGTTCCATAGAGGCGGGATGCAACTCACGGAGCAAACGGCTGGTCGAAATGGCGCTCGGCGCAGTCCACTGCACCCACCAACTCATGACATTTTCGCACTTTTGTCATGACCCGCGTCCGGAGCAGGTGCAGTTCCTGCACAGACGAAGCAAATGAGCGGCCCAGGGATTCCCCAGATCGCTCGTCATGATATCATCCACCTACCATGACTCGCCTCGAAAGAGCCAAGAAGGTGCGCGATTATGTTTTGGGACTATCCGCGCAAGGGGAGTACGCGCACGTCAACTCCGGGCGAGCACTCATTATCCAGGAGCGCGGCTGGATCGCACGTGTCCACACCATATTTAACCAGCAGTCCGGTCGATCACTTTGGCCATGGCGGCGTGACGGACCGTTACCTCCCGGACAGACGTGGTCAAAAAGTTTACCCAACCGCATGAGCTTGTGGATCGACGACGGTCCGAAGGTCCTTACTGTGGAGTGGCTGGACGACGAATTTAGATTGGTGTCGATGCGGCGCGGCGAATGGGAATCAGTCCTTTTTAGGCTTCCACCGTACCAAGGTTCGGGCGGCCTCAAATCATGGGAGCTGCAAAGGCGGCGCGCTCGCAGGTGGTAGTCTCGGAAAAACTCGAACGGAACGGCGCGGACGATAAGACAGCATCCCCCTCAAACTGAAGGAGCCGTCGCTGCTCGTCCCAATCACAGGGCAGCTGGCGAATACGCGCCAAGCGTTGTCGAGTCAGATACTCAGGCTGTCGCCCGTCCAGAATGGCTGAGGTGATCGAGGGGCAGAGGTAGCTCAGCTTCACAAGTACGGCGAAATACCCAGCTTCATATCCGCACGCCTGCGATACCTCTGCGACCGAGCGCCCGTTGGCGGCCTCGAACGCCCTTCGCGCTTCATACGCCCGAACAACGAGCTTGATCAGACGAGGGTCGCGACGCTGCCTTGACCGCGGCGGTGGAAGCATCAGCCGAACCTCGCGCGTCCTCCGCCCAAGCCGCGCAGGCAATGTCAGCCTCCAGATTGCGTCGTCCGGAGCTCCTGCATTCGTGCCGGTAGATCCGAGAAGCCACCTAAGCGCGACGTCGATCCTGATCTCGTCCTCAGCGACGCCAACCTGGGAGACGAGCTCACTGACAACGCGTGCTCGGCAGGCCCCGGACGAGCCCTCAATCTCCTGGGCGAACTGCCCCGCCCGTTCTATGCCGCAATCCAGCTCGCGTGCACTGATACCGAGCTCGCCGAATGCATCATGAACTGCGCGCCTGTCGTCGAGAAAGGCGTGCAGACGCGCGACGACAAGCGACTCCAGCTCGCCGGCAGGGACTCGGACAAGCGGTACAGCCGTGCCGGCCGACGTTTCTGCCTTGGACACGTAATAGCGGTAGCGGCGGGAATCCTTGGTCGTGTGCGTCGGCGATAGTCTTCGGCCGTGCATGTCGAACAGACGGCCGGCCAGCAGCGGCCCGTAAGCGACAGGTTTCGGGGTTCCGCTCCTTGGCGGCGCATTGGCGTTGAGAAGATGCTGCGTGCGGTGGAATGTCTCCTCGCCGACGATGGCTTCGTGCTGGCCGGGATAAGTGTTCCCGCGGTGCGGTACGCGCCCGATATAGAGGACGTTTCGGAGGAGCAGGTAGAGAGCGCCGCGGCTGAACGGCTTGCCGCCACTGATCTTCCCTGCCCGGCTGACGCGCCGCTTCGAGTGAATACGCCGGTTCCTCAGCTCCGTCTCAAGCGCGAGCACCGACCCGAACTGAAGATAGAGATCGAAGATCAGCCGGACCGTTGCCGCTTCGGTTTGATTGACGATGAGTGCGCGGTTCTGAACATCGTAGCCGATGGGACAGACGCCACCCATCCACATACCCTTGCTCTTGCTCGCCGCAATCTTGTCGCGGACCCGCTCCGCTCCGAGCTCGCGCTCGAACTGCGCAAAGCTGAGCAGCATGTTGAGAGTCAGCCGGCCGGTGCTGGTCGCAGTGCTGAATGCCTGGGTGACGCTGACGAAGCTTGCGCCGGCCCGCTCGAGCACCTCGACGATACGTGCGAAGTCAGAAAGCGAGCGGGACAGCCGATCGATCTTGTAGACGACGACCACATCCACCTTGCCGGAGGCTATATCGGAGAGCAGCCGTTTGAGCGCAGGTCGGTCCATGGTCCCGCCGGAATAGCCGCCATCGTCATATCGGCCCGGCAAGCACTCCCATGCCTCGTGGCGCTGACTGAGGATGTATGCCTCGCAAGCTTCACGCTGCGCGTCCAGGCTGTTGAAGCTCTGCTCCAGCCCTTCATCGGTGCTCTTCCTCGTGTAGATCGCACAGCGCACGCGCTTGCGACCCGAGCCGACCGCCAGCTCACCCATCGCGTTGTCCCTGGAAGATCGAGCGGCTCGGTCCGGCCTTGAGGCCGAAGAAGCGCGGACCCGACCAGCGGGTGCCGGTAATTGCGCGCGCGATTTCGCTCAGTGACGCATAGGCCTGCCCTTCGTACAGGAAGCCGTCGTCGAGCGCGGTCACGCGGTGGGTGTTCCCGTGCCACTCACGCACCAGCACCGTTCCGACTTTGAGGTGCGCTTCGCGCTCGATGTCGAGGCTACCGGACCGGCTGAGCTGCTTCGAGAGCTGATCGAGTTGCCTGATCAGCTTCGCTGGCCGCGCGCCGAACTGCTGCTCCTGAAGCTTCCACGCGATCGTCCGCACAAGCAGATCGCGCGGCAATCGCTCCGGCATCTGAATTTCGGGATGCCACCGGTGCCACTCGGCCTTGAGTTCGGGAAGCGGCAGGGCAAACAGCCGAGCAATCTCGGCTGAGACGGCAGTATTGGGCATTGGTTGTGCTCCAGCTTTCAGCGGGAATCGAGTTCCCACCTGCTGGAGCCCGGGCAGTGCCGGGCCGCGGCTCACCTACCTGGCGACTCGCCAGAGCTGTGTTTGCTCGGATGGTCGGAAGAGGCCAGTCATTTCTCTCACGGCAAACGGCAGCCGCCGCACGAGCGGATTACCCGGATGGAAATTGGCGTCAGAACTTGATCGACCAGGTCGGGTAGATCCCGCGCGCTCTTGCAAACACGTCGCGAAGACTGAGTTCGAGATGATCCTCCGTGACCGTGTTCACGAAGGCGAATCTAAATTGCGCTCCCAGGCTTTGCGCGACGAGCAGCTCGGCCGTGGTCAGGGCAAAGAAGTATCCACGGAAGTCGGGATCTATGGAGGCACGATTTGTCGATTTTACTTCAAGCAGTTCAAGCGCCTCGAACTCAGCGACGATGTCCGCGGGGTTGGCAAGATCAATCTCACGGGAGAGCCTCACCACGTCGAAGGCAGCGCCGTAAATAATCTTCCGCTTCATGGCGAACGCGATTGCGAGCGCCTCACGCTCCTTCGCACCCGGTTCTCGAAAACGAGGATCTTTCGCCAGCAAAATCTCAATCGCCCGCTTTGCAGTTTGCTTGGCTCCGGTGCGGACCAAGCCCCCAGCCGGATCAGCACCCTCTGGCGCAGCAGCCGACGAGCCGGGCTTGGCGATGACCATGAACTGAGCAACCCTTATTGGCTTTGCTGCTCGTTCACACGGTTTTTGTGTAAGGCACAAGAGGCTCGATCACCGCCCGTTCCCTTGCGGATAGGCGGCAATTGTCAAAAGGCTTTCAGGATCGGCGATATCGCGAGCTCATCGGTTGTTTGGTTGCGCAGCGTAAGAAGCTCGGACTGAGCCAGCGGGCGCTGGCCGAGATTCTGGGCAGACATCAGCAATTTGTCTCAAGATATGAGATTGGCGAGCGCAGGCTGGACGTCGTTGAGTTCGTCGACGTCTCGGCTGCCCTCGATCTAAACGCCACAGATCTCGTTTCGAAAGTTCCGGTCCAATAGCGGCTGCAGAGTTTTTCTTTCCATTGGCCGACCGAAGTGAACCGCGCGGCGGACAGGGTACCTGATATCGTCCGAGGCCAAACCCGAATGGCTTTTTCCGCTTACTTGCCCCGGTTCACGTTGTCCCTCTTGGAGGCATCGGGATTGTCCCGGGCGTACTCACGCCCCTTCACCTTCACAACGTGAGCGTCCGGGTGCTCACCACGCTTGATCTCGGCTACCACAGTGCGCCTGGGTACGTTCTTTCGCGTTCCAACATCGTAATGTTCGTTGCGGCCGCCAGGCCCGTCATTCTTGCCTTTAATTCTGGTCATGCTCGATCTCCATTAAGGCGCCCACAGCGCCCGTGACCAGCAAAACTGGTCGACCTTCCCCCCACTGCATTACCGAGCAGGCTCAGCCTAACACCGCCCGCAGCAAGTAAACAATTGGGTGGTCCTAATTTGAGTTTCCGACCCCTGAAATCTTCCGGCTTGCAGGGCGACTCGATTCTGTGAAACTCCATTCTGCCGAATAGATGGAGTCGAAAATGCCCAGCAAAGACGGCAGGAGTACTGAACAGGAGATCGGCCAAGCGGTTTTAAGATACCTCTATGATCGCCCCGGCGGGCAAGCGGAGATCGTTGAGATCAAAGCGCACATCCGCAAGAACTTTCCCCTCACTGAAGCCGATCGAGAGCAATCCGATACGCGCCCCAACGAGGAAATGTGGGAACAGCAAGTCCGCAATTTGGTGAGTCACCGCAACACAGAAGACAACGTCATCAATGACGGTCTGATCGCCTACTCGCCTGGCAATCTCGAGATTACGGATGCGGGTGCCGCCTACCTCAAGCGCAAGGGGCTTTAGCTGAACCGCGCTTTGTAACCCGGCTCAAACCAGCGAAGCTCGGTCCCGCCAATCGCGTCCTTATCCCACACGAACCAAGCATAAGCCGTGGTTCCGGAACCCTTCTGAACCGCACCGGATGGGTAGAATGTAATTCGCTCGCTAAAGACCCAGACGCGGGCCGGAGCAGCGTCGGTAAATATTGTCCGCTGGCGGTTCGCGCCCTCTAGAAAGGCGAGCCGGAGTAACAACGCGAACTTGTGGTCGGCTGCATGGAGGCCAGCGCGGACAAATCCTTCTGCCGCATTGAAGGGCGGATTCGTAACAATGTTCGCGGCGCGGCGATTACTATGGAGAAAGTCCACGCCCGCCTCGCCATAACCCCTTTCGTATAGGTCTGAACTGATGACGGGCTGCCCGGTAGTTTCCAGCACTTCTGCCATCGCGCCGTCACCGCACGCGCTTTCCCAAATATCCCCCACGAAAGTCTCGTTTTCGATCAGCGCGTGCGTTGCCCACTTTGGGGTCGGGAAAAAATCGGGACCGTCCAAATCGGCAAAACGTTTGATGGTGGGCTTGAAGCCTCCGTTAAGATTGTAGGTCGCGTCCACCATGAAAGTATAACAGAATCAATTGCTTAGACAATACCGCGCTAAGTGATTCAAAAGATTCAAAATCCGCAACCTATCGGCTAAGCAGCGCGCAAGGGATGAAGGAACCAGAGGCGGCGCAGCCTGTGACCTCTCAAGCCCCAACGCGTCCCACTGTGGCGCTCTAAAACCGGGCCTCGATCCCCGCGTTTAGTCTTGCGAGCCGCGTGGCTGCGCCGGCAGGGGACGGCAAAGCCAACACAGGCGCCTTCTCAACACTTTTCAGGAACGATATGCTCGAGCGTGGTTCGAAGGGTCGCTGGCTGTTGTTACAGGCTGTGCCTCAAGTATTCTCTACAAAAGAGGAGCTTTTAATGCAAAAATGGTCATTGATTGGTGCCGTTTTGTTGATGGGCGCAGCATCACCCGCAATCGGAGCGCCGGTCTATCTCGATTGTGTATTGCAGCGAGAGAAGGGTCCACAGCCGTGGACTTTGAGCCTCAACGAGGAGGCCGGCACTGTGACCGCTACCCACCCGATGGCTACCTACACTGAGAAAGCCAGCTTCACCCCGGATGCTGTGCTTTGGGGAAGCGAGATGGTGCAGAACTCCGTTGACCGCTCCACTCTCGCTTTCACGCAGACGCTGAGTATCGGCTCGACCTACAAGAAGACCGAGCAGGGTCATTGTAAGCTGTCTGAGCGCAAGCGGGCATTCTGAACTGCGCCGCACAGCGACCTCGGAGTAACCTCCGGTCCTCACCCACGCGCCTAAGGAGATAAGCTGAACCACGTGAGGATTTTCTCATGCTGTTCGTTCCAACCATCTCGTTGGGCGTCACCCTCCAAATTGAACGAGTGGTCAGCGCCCTCGACGCGGTCGAAGGTCACCTCCTTTCCGTCTGCTAACAACTGGACATAAAGAACGTCGGAAGATGAAACGCTAACACTTCGATCCGCAGTACCGTGGGAAATGTGAATCCTGGCGTTCACCGGTTCGAGCTCCTCGATTGGCGAGCTCGAAAGGAAGGAGTGCCAGCGCAAATATGAAAAACCGAAAAAGTTGCGTTCAGTGTTAGTGGGGTCAGCTTGAATCTCTCGCCAGCGCTGAAGAACATACTGCACGCGCTCTTCCGGATCACTTGAGATGCGTCTGAAAAGCACGCCTTCGCGGGCAAGCTGAATCAGGCTGTACAGCTGAGTAGGGCCTTCCCCTGCCAGAATCGCGATGTGGGTTACCGTTGCCCCCATCTTCCGAGCGATGCGAGCCGCTACGACACCTCCTTCGGAATGGCCGATGAGGAGCAGCTTATTCTCGTTCACGTTCGGAAGCGTTCGAGCTGCTCGAATTGCGGCTTCTACCGCCTCGGACCATCTCTCCAGACTGTGCTGTTGATTGAATTCAGTTTGCTTGAGACAGCCATCGCGCGGTGCATTCAGAAATTCGACGCCAGGCTTTTCAGCGATCAACACGCGGCCATGACCGGTCCAGACATCCGATACGGTCGCGTGCCCTGAGACCGGAACGATGACAGAGCCGTTCCTCGCGAAGAGTGAATTGCAACCCGACCCCTGAATATAGACGATTAAAGGCAGCTTCGCTGAGGAGTCCGACTGGTTCGAGAGATAGAAGGTGATCCGTCTCCCAAAGCGATCCTTAGTTGAATGCCGGACGTAGGGCTGCCCGGGGACCTCCTGGATTTCCGCGGCTAGATGGTAAGCGCCGCTAATGGTCTGGACCGGCGGCCTGTGGTCCCAGCCAGCAGGAATTATCGCAATAAGACCCGCAAACATCGCTGTTCGCCGCGCGGGAGCCAACATTTTGAACAAGGAACAAGATAGCATGGCACTCTACTCAGCTGACGCTATACCACTTGAGTCCACTCTGCTCATCGGCCCGGAACGACGCCTCATCTATACGCCAAGACGCCATTAATCAGAAACGTGGAAATCGCCTCCCGAACTGCTATTGTCTGCTTTCCGCCCATTCCTGCCATTATCCGCCTAGCGTCTGCTTTCGACCCATTGCGAACATTTCGTCAGTCACTGTTCCAGACGCCGAAAAGCCGTTCGATACCTATTTCCGCGATGCACTGTCTCTTCTCAGGAGGGCCTTTGCCGCTTGTCTGATTGTATCCGGTGGCACGTCCGCAAGAGCCGCGGGACCGGCAACTTCCAATTCGCTGACTAACCACGACAGGACGATCCGGTTAGCGTAGGAGTGGGGCACCGAGGGATCGCCCCCCTGATTGGAATTGAAGGCCGACAGGATCCGCGGAAGCGTTGCGTCAGCGAGAGCGAGCTCGGCGAGCTTGGCTCTATATTCCAATTCCCAGGATTCCAGCTCGCCGAATCGTTCCTTGTCGGCAAAATGCTGTGTCTCATGCGCCAGGAAGCTGATCTGGAAGTTCTCTGCCGTCAGGTCCTCCCACCCCGGCCGCACTGCATAGATGGCGTCCGGTTTTACCCAGCCACCCGTGAAGCTGCGGTCGCAAGTTGCATATGCCGACCAGCCGAGGCTGGCGAAATTATCAAGGATTTTGACCCTTATCGAGTGCTGGCCTTCCGGAAGCGGCACTTGGCGAACGTCGGAAGTTTCGGAACCCCACACCATGAACTCCAGGAGCGGCGGGGTTCGACCCATGAGGACATGATGACCTTCGGCTGTCACGCGCTGTCGTAGTTCCTCCTCAATCCCGCCCCAACTTGCGTCTGCCGGCAGGCCGAGCAGGGCCCGGAGATCTTCCATGAGCTGCTCTTCCTGCGCGGCTTTCGTCTCAGGCCGCAGAAGGGAAGACCGCCAGTAGGAGCGATACAGGCGCAGTGCCCGGTCGGTGACAACCCCGATCGCGTTTTGCCCGCTCTCTTCCGGGTTGGAGCGGAATCTCTCGATCATGCACGTTCGGATTGCCCGGTCTTTCTCGCTGAACTCCGACGGCGGCACCTGCTCCAACAGAGCCACTGCATCTGCCGCCTTTCCCTGAAGGGCGCGTCCGGATGCGGAGCGAAGAGCCTGCTGTGCAGCCTCCGTCGATTGCTGGGCCGCTGAAATCGCCAGGACGAGAGGAAACAGCTGCAACAGATGTATCGCCATGACCACTGTTTACAGCGGCTCCGCTAGATCATCTTGAACGCGTTTGACTACGACTCAGATAGGCTGTCAATTGAGCCGATGGCTGCACCGCTCCTTCGCACACCGTTTGGACTGGAAGCGATTGCCGGTGGCGCGTCGATGCCGCGACATCGTCACGAGCATTCCTATGTGGCGGTGGTGATTTCCGGGAGCTACCAAGAATGCGGAGATGAAGGCCGGTTTCAGGTCGCTACCGGCGACGCTCTCGTCCATGCGCCCTTCCAAGCTCATCGGGACCACGTCTCCGTTGGCGGTGCAACGATTCTCAATCTTCCGTGCCCGCCCGAGCTAGTACAGGCTAGCCGCCTGGAGGTGCAGGACCCCGATGCCTTGGCCGTTGCTGCCGAGCGCGACATGAAAGAGGCGTTCATGATGTTGGCTTCCAACGCCTGTTCTTCCGATCGGGAGCTTTGCGATTGGCCGGATTTGCTCGCACTGCGCCTTCGGAATATGGAGTCATTCCAGCTTTCACGCTGGGCAAGGTCACACGGGTTGGCACCGGAAACGGTGAGTCGCGGGTTTGCTCGCGCGTACGGCATCACACCACTCCTCTATCGCGCCGAGGTACGCAGCCGCCGCGCAGTTGCCGCGATCCAGGCAGGTCGACGGCCGCTGGTGGAAGTCGCTCTAAGCCAAGGTTTTAGCGACCAGTCGCATATGACTCGGGCCGTTCGCATGCTCACCGGTCGGACACCCGGACAGTGGCGAAGGGCGCGAAAGGCCTAACGTCATAGCATCTGAATGCGCCGGGTAGAGGTGGTTCCGCCTTCTGCTGAATGTCCGCTTTCCACCAAATCAGACATTGGCCGAGTATCTGTCCACCCATTGCCGAAATTCGGCACCGATGCGAAACAGCAGCATGCGCTGTTGGCGATTTCTCGTGACCGCCGCCGCCATGCTGACGGGAGGATGCGCGCCCGGCGTTTCGGGTGTCGTGCGGGACGCGGCGACCGAACGCCCGGTTGGCGGCGCGGTCGTCGAGCTTCGAGACAGCGGGTGGGGTATTCGTCGTAATCAACTCATCTGGGATGCCGAGAAGACCTCTCGCGCGACGACGGATGCCAATGGACGCTTCAATTTCGATTCCGACGGTGGTCACGGCTTGCGCATTACCGCTCGTGGCCACGTCGCTGCGGACACCAGCCTTTGCGCGCGCTCTCCCATGCTCGTTCGCATCGGCGGTCCCTACGCTGAACGCGAGGCAGACAGGCGTCTCATTTTCGAGCAGGAGGGCTCCTCGGGAGGTCGCCTGGCGATGGTCGAAGATGTCGCCCTTCGGGCGTCGGGCGGGGCTTTTTCTGACGGAGATGATCTGCGGATCGAGACCAGTGGAGGCATTCATTTTGTTCCGGGCACGGGGACGATTCCGCGGCCGCCGCCGCTGCCTTATGACCGCTTGGTCGAACTGGACCTCCGCTCAAATTGCGGCTGGCTGTTTGTCAGCAACGGCACGTCACCCGTCGCAGTCATTCGGGTGAGACCCTTGGCGTGGGAACAGCATCCAGGTCACCCGTCTCGATGGCTGATGATGTACAGCCCGCTTCCGGGTCAATGAATCGATTTGATGGCATAGCCCCGCACCGTTGGTTCAAATGCCTGCACCGAAATGTGGCACTAGCCGGATGTCCGCTTCCCACCCAAACAAGACTTTAGCGGCTTACGTCCGCTTCGGACCCAAAGCGGACACTAACGGACTGTACCTCGTGCGTGCGCCATCTCTCAAAGCGGATTCCATCACCTTGGGTCACTCGCGATGAGGAGCGCAAAGCCGTCACAGGTAGAGGGGCGTCGGCGAGTCCTGCGCCTGACGACGTTCCGTAGTAAGACAGCTTGCTTCATCAAACACGGTGTTCTAAGCCACCTACTACAAATCATAGTAGTATGTGGAGTCTTAATGAATCGCGTTGTCTACGTTGTGTGCGCCTGCGGTGCAGCGCTTGCTCCTCACATCGTGCACGCGCAAGCGGACTTGCCGCCGGCCCCGTCCGCTGCGTCAGCGGGGAACGTCTATCAGCCGGGCGACTTCGACCGCTTCGCCCCACGGACCGCACTGGATATGGTCAATCAGATACCGGGCTTCGCTGTACAGGCCGCTGCTGAACGGCGCGGGCTTGGCCAAGGTGGCGACAACATTGTGATCAACGGACGCCGCCTTTCCGGCAAGGCGAACGACGCGCTGACGGCGCTCACCCGAATTCCAGCATCCCAGGTCGTTCGGATCGAAGTCGTTGATGCGGCATCACTGGATATTCCCGGCCTCTCCGGTCGAGTCGCCAATATCATTACCGCGCAGTCAGATTCTGAACCAAGCGGCAGTTTCAGCTGGCGGCCAGAGGTCCGGCTGCGGCTAACTGATCCTGCACTGCTCAACGGCGATGTGTCGGTCAGCAGAAGCAGCGGACGCCTCAACTACACTCTGGGCCTGAGCAACCAGCATGCCCGAACAGGTGCGCGCGGACTCGAGCGCGTGTTCGATCCCACCGGCGACCTGGTCGACGAGCGCGACGAATATGTCTTGTATGATGACGACCGACCCCGGATCAGCAGCGCGCTGCGCTACAATGCAGCCAACGGATCCATTGCGAACCTCAACCTCTCGTACGAATGGTATCGTTTTCGCTCCATCGAAGAGTCGCCCAAGACGTTTCCCGAACCTGCTCCCGGACACAGGATTCTCCGGGAAAAGGAGGACGAATGGAACTACGAGATAGGCGGCGATTACGAGTTCGGCTTAGGGCCCGGCCAGTTCAAGCTGATTGGGTTGCGCCGGTTCGACCATAGCCCGTTCGAGAGTACCGTTGTGACCGACTATTCCGGTGTGGTTCCCGCGTCCGGGAGCCGCTTTGCCCGCACGGCTGATCAAGGCGAATCCATCGTCCGCTCAGAGTATAGCTGGGGGACAGGAGGCGCTGACTGGCAGGTCAACGCCGAAGGCGCGCTGAATACCCTCGATAACGTCTCGCAGCTGTTCGTGCTCGACCCGGAAGGACAATTCAGCGAAATTCCGCTGCCCGGGGGCTCCGCCACTGTGAGGGAGTGGAGGACCGAGGCAAATGTCACCTATGGCCGACCACTAGGTCCCGATCTTACGCTGCAGGGCTCGGTGGGAGCCGAATACTCACGCATCGGACAGACCGGAGCCGGCGGCACCAGGCGGCAGTTCGTTAGGCCCAAGGGTTTCGTGTCGGTCGCATATGCGCATTCGCCAAAACTGGATCTGCGTGTCCGAATCGAGCGCGAGGTCGGACAGCTGAATTTCCTCGACTTCCTCGCGTCGGTAAATCTCAACGCCGGAAATGCCAATGCCGCCAATCCAAACCTGGTCCCGCCACAAAGCTGGAATGTCGAGGCCGAGGCAACGCGCAAACTCGGTGACTTCGGCACGGTTACAGCGCGCGCTTACGCCCGCTTCATCAGCGATATCGTCGACCAGATTCCGATAGGCCTGACGGGCGAGGCTCCGGGCAATCTGGACAATGCCACTGTCTACGGCTTCGATTGGACCAGCACGTTCAACTTTGATCCACTCGGATGGCGCGGCGCGAAGCTCGACGCGCGAATCCAGCTTCAGCACAGTCGCCTCACTGACCCGCTCACCGGCGAGGTGCGCCAAATCACGCGGAACATGCGCAGATCGGTCGATCTCGATTTCCGGCACGACGTTCCAGCCACTCAGTGGGCGTGGGGGATCGAGGTTGATCAGTACCGGCAATCGCTTGGGATCCGCCTCGACGAAGTGCAGTATTTCGTCAACGATCCTGCATTCATCGGTATTTATGCCGAGCACAAGGATGTCCTGGGCATGACGGTCCGGGGGCTTGTCCGGAACCTCCATGGCGCGAAGGAGCGGCTGACACGGACCGTGTTCGTAGGTCGACGCGACGGGCCGCCCGCCTTCACTGAAGTACGGGCTCGCGGATTCGGACCGATCTTCGCTTTCACTGTGACCGGCTCTATCTAAAGGTGAGAAACTCCATGGGTTGGCTAAAATATACACTGCTGCTGGGGGCCGCCGTACCGGCTGTGATGGAACCGCAGTTGCCCCAAAGGGCCGAGTGGCCTCACGAGCAAGATATCGTTCGTGCCGAACCGGTGGCGCTTGCGATGTCAGACCAGAGCTCGCCCGACGTCACGCGATACCTGCTTGTCAGGGGTGCCGGCAGCTTTGCGCTTTCGGGCGACGGGCGAAAGGTCGCCTATATCAGCGACGTCACCGGAGTACCGCAGATCTGGGTTGCCAACAGCGCAGGAAGCTTCCCTGATCAGCTGACCTACGGCAATGGAGTGGACTGGCTCGAACCGTCGCCGGATGGACTCCATGTGCTCTATGGCTCGGACAATGACGGCGACGAACGGGTCGCGATGAACCTCCTCAGCCTGGACGGAAGGTCGGAACGGGTCGTCGTCGAGAAATCGGCGGCGTTCCGCATCTTCGGCGGCTTCACGCAAGACGGGCGGCATTTGTCGTATGCCAGTACCGAGCGGAACGGTTTGGACTTCGACGTTCACGTTGCCGAAGTTGCAACAGGACAGACGCGCAGAGTCTATCAAGGTCGTTTTGGATTCTTCCCGCAAGACTGGCAGCCCGGAGGCGATCTCATCATCGTCCGCGAAACCCGCGGTGAGACGTCAAACAATCTTCACCTGCTGAACGCAAAGACCGGCAAACTCACCACCGTGTTCGCTCCAGAGCGGCCGGCCGCCTTTTACCAGACCGAGTGGCTGCCCGACGGCTCGGGGTTCTTCATGGCAACCAACCACGGAAGGAATTTCACCGACCTGGACTTCTACGACGTTGCCAGTGGCGAGCTGCGCCAGGTCGTCGCTCCGGGCATGGACATCGCGCAGATTGCGCTCAGCCGCGACGGACGCTTTCTTGCGTGGACCACAATCGAAACCGGCGTTCACCGCCTCCATGTGCGCGACCGAATTGCCAATCGCGAATTGCCGGTTCCGGCACTCCCCGCCGGGATCCTCGACGTTCAATTTGCCTCCTCGGCTTCGGTGCTCGGAGTCCGTGTAAACGGTCCTCGTGCTCCCGGAGAGATCCGAGTCTGGAATCTTGTGTCGGGACAGATGAACCTTGCAGTTCCGGTAGATTCCCCCGGTCTCGACGTCTCGAAAATGGCGGTACCGGAGCCGGTATCGTTCAAGGCGCGCGATGGAGTCACGCTTACAGGACTCCTCTATATGCCCGAGCGTGCGCTGGGAGGCGGCCGCCCGCCCGTATATCTGTCGCTGCACGGTGGACCGAGTAGCTACGCAATGCCGTCCTACCGCCCGGACCTGCAATATTATGTCGCGCGCGGGATAGCGGTGCTCGACCTCAACTACCGGGGCTCGACTGCGCATGGCCGCGCCTTTGCCGAACTCAATGATCGCGAGCTCAAGGCAAATGAAGGGGGCGATATTGCCGATGCAGTAGGGTGGCTGCGCTCGACTGGCCACGTTGACGCGAAGCGAATTGCTGTTGGTGGCGGGTCCTATGGTGGTTATCTCACCAATCTCGCACTCGGCACCTATCCCGACATGTTCGTCGCCGGTGTCTCGGCCGTCGGGGTTTCCGACTGGGTCACCGCGCTCGAGGGCGCAAGCCCTTCACTCAAGGCGTCCGACCGGCTGGAATTCGGTGACATCAGCGATCCTGCCGTCCGTGAGTTCTTTGCTCGCCTTTCGCCTATCAACAATGCGGAGCGCATTCGTACGCCGTTGATGGTGCTTCACGGGGCTAATGATCCGCGCGATCCTGTAACCGAATCCGACCGCTTCGTTGAGCGCATCCGTGCGGCCGGGGGCAATGTTACCTACCTGCGGTTTCCGGACGAGGGCCATGGCATTTCCCGTCTCGCCAATCGTATCCACGCCTACCGACGCATCGCCGCCTTCCTCGAAGAGCAATTTACGAAAGAGGATTGATCAGTCTGTCCAATGGGCCGATTTTTCCACCACTAGCTCGCATGTAACGCAGCCCGCTGCTGCGGCTTTTCGCATGTCCGGTGGCTGCAACACCACGGCAATTGCCAGTGCGAGCAAAGTTGCGCCCGCATATGCCGGCCATCGGCGCTTAGGTGCCACCACATCGGCTTCATTCGCATCGACGAGCCTGCGCACGCGGAGCTGGAATGTCTCGGCGGAGAATAACGGGACCGCTGCTGCCAGTCTGTACCGAGCTGCTCCATTTTCGAGCTGAGCGACTTTCACCAGAGCTGCCGCTGTGGCGAGCGTCCCACCCCGTCCGGCGGCTGCGGCGCGATCGCAGGCGAACTCAGCCCGGCGTTCGAAGTAACGCGCCAGCACGTGCCCGTTGGCGGCCACAAGAATGAGACTGCCGACGACGACCGAAAGCGCCAGCAACAGGTCGATTCCGAACGCGCCGACATAAAAAACAAGAAACAGGATGAGCGCGAAAATGGCGGCGAGCGAGAGCAAGGCAAAGAGCACCCGGCCTAAGTCAATGCGCAACGCGTCGCGCCGGCGGGCGTGCATCAGCTCGTGGGCGAGTGCTGCCTCCAGCTCCTCGGGTGCGAGCGCGTCGACGACGCGGCGGCCAATGATGAGCGAGGGCCGAAAATAGCCCAGGGTAGCGAGCTGGAAATCGCTGCTTTCGGCCCAGTAGCAGTCGATCGGGCGCTTCAGCTGCACGATTCGCTGAGCGCGTTCCAACGCCGCTGCAAGTACCGGCTCGCGAGCGCCGATAACCGGAATGAGGCGGCTCCGCATCCGCTCATTGGCGCTCGCTCGAAGGCCTATCCACGCCACCCCCGCTATTGCCGTGGCGATTAGCACCATCTGCAGGATCTGCGTTGACGAGCATTGAGCATAGTTGTGCGCAAGAAACCCGAAGCCCGCATATACCGCGGCATAGACTTCTAGCAGCCACGTCATCAGCGCTTCTCCCGCAAGCGGGCAATTTCCTGCTCCAGCGCCTCCAGCTGATCGGCGTCAAGCGAGGAAGCTGCGTCGACGAAATAGTTGAGGGCTGGCGCGGGCCCGGCCTTGGACAGTGCACGGATTGCGCTCGACGCACGTTCGCTAAGCAGCTCTACCTTGCTTCTCGTGGGCGTGTAGGAAAAGGCGCGGCCTTTCTTCTCTCGGGAGAGAAAGCCCTTTTCGTAAAGGCGGGCAAGAACCGTCATCACGGTCGTGTATGCCAGCTCCCTTTCCGAGGCCAAAGCTTCCCTGACCTCGCTCGGGTTTGCCTCTCCCTTCTGCCACACCACCTCCATGGTGGCGGCTTCCAGAGGTCCGAAGAGCGCTTCAAGGCTGCGGAGCTTGTTGCCCATCCATTGCTCCTTTCGCCGATAGCTTGACATATCTACTACGAACAATAGTAGATAGCGCATTCCCGCTTTCCTTCACAAGGAATGACCCACTCAGGCGGAGTAAGCAAGCTGGCGACATCCTCTCGGCCTATAGCCGCACTCATCTCAGAACGTTTGAACCGCCGTGAATTCGTAACGATGGCAGGCGCGGCCGGCGCACTGGTCGGCGTGGGTGGAAAGGCCGCTGCCGCGGTGCTGTCCCAAGGCGGTGAAGTACGATCGTCGCTGACATTTCCGGAACTGCAGCGCCACTCGGGCCCCGATCAGGCCATCGCCGAAGGATATGACGCACGGGTGCTCATCAAATGGGGTGAGCCGATCCTGCCGAATGCTCCGCCGTTCGATCCCGCCGCGCAAACGCCGGCCGCTCAGGCGAGGCAGTTCGGGCACAATTGCGACTATGTCGCTTATCTTCCGCTGCCGCTCGGCTCCGTCAATTCCGAACACGGCCTGCTCTGCGTCAATCACGAATATGTCTGGCCGAATTTTCTGATGCCTGGTTACGGCCCCGGCGTGTCGACCCCGGAGAGCCTCGCCGAATATGCTCGCATTGGGATGAACTCGGTCGGTTGCTCGGTCATTGAAGTGCGGAAGGGCCAGGCGGGCTGGGAGCCGATACCGAATTCCCGCTACGCACGGCGGCTGATGGCATCCGGGCCGGACATGGCCGTCGTCGGCCCTGCAAGTGGTCATGTGCGCCTGCGCACCGCCGCAGATCCCTCTGGGACCCGCGTGACAGGTACTTATGCCAATTGCGCTGGCGGCAAAACACCGTGGGGGACGGTGCTCACCTGCGAGGAAGGGTTCTTTCTGATGTTCTCGGGAAAGACGCCCGACGACCATCCCGAAGCAAAGGCGCTCGCCGCCTACGACATAGGGACCGGCGAAGCGCCGGCGTGGTGGGCTCTCGCGGACCCGCGGTTTGATGCAGGGCAGGAGCCAAATGAGGCGAACCGCTTCGGATGGGTCGTCGAGTATGATCCCTACGATCCGAACTCGACACCGAGAAAGCTGACGGCGCTCGGGCGCTTCCAGCACGAGGCGGCCAATCCGGCTGTGAACCATGACGGCCGTATTGTCGTCTATCTCGGCGACGACGGACACCTGCAGCATTTGTACCGATTTGTATCCGATGGTCGCCTGAGCGGCGATCGGGCTTTGGATAGTCAGTTGCTAGAAACGGGCACGCTTTCGGTTGCAGAGTTCGATGGCAACGGAAAAGTGCAGTGGAAACCGCTGAGACACGGAGACGGACCGCTTACGCCTGAAAACGGCTTTCGCGATCAGGGGGAGGTGATGATCGATGCGCGTCGCGCGGCAAGCCTGCTTGGCGCGACCCCAATGGACCGGCCTGAAGACGTCGAGCCGCATGGCCCCACCGGCAAGGTCTATGTCGTCATGACCGGAAGCACCGCTCGCGAGGAGCCGAACGTCGCCAATCCGCGGGTTCCGAACCCCTATGGGCACGTGCTTCAGTTGCAGGCACCACGGCTGCCAGGCGGAGGCTTCGACCACGCCGCCCATGTCTTCGAGTGGTCCGTTTTTCTCATAGCGGGTGACCCTCAAACTCCGGAACATCAGGCCAGGTATCGAGCAAATGTTTCCGATGCCGGTTGGCTGGTGGCGCCGGACAATGTTGCGTTCGACTCGGTGGGTCGTATGTGGCTGGCAACCGACAAAGGTGGGTTGCTGGACGGCTTCAACGACGGCCTTTGGGGCTGCGACATTGAAGGTGTCGCCGCGGGACTGACCCGACATTTCTATGGCGCGCCAGCGGATGCCGAGGTTTGCGGACCGGAGTTCACCCCTGACGGATGCACTCTCTTTCTCGCCATCCAGCACCCTGGAATCAACGGCTTCCGCGAAGGCTTTGACGAGGCAAGCACCCGATGGCCAGATTTCTTACCTTCGATGCCGCCGCGCCCCTCCGTTATTGCAATCACGCGGAATAGTGGGGGTGTCATTGGCGGGTGATTCATACCCGTAATCCGCTCCGCGGCATTGAAGCGCATATGGCCGCGCTCGTGCCAAAATCTGGCACGTGACCGCTCATATCTGCACGCACTTCGCAATGAGCAGTTGATAGTTTCGTTGCTAGCGGAATGAAGGATCGCCTGGCGAAGCAACCATCGCGCATCACCGCGGACCGGCTGTGCACCTCCCGCCTTATGATGGCGATCGCTCTGATGACCAAAGGGGCGATTATGTAGATTGAATACGCGCCAGGGACGCGATCGGAGGAACTGGATAGACGTGTGAGGATACCCAGTGCATTCTATGGCGGGAGCACGGAATGGCGGCGCAACACGGACTTCCTGATCGACGCCAACGCGCATTCCTGTGGGTCGCGGGGTTCGCAGCGGCCACGCTGTCTTACTTCATCATCTTTCTCATCACTCGCGAACAGCCACTGGCGTTTCTGCTAAGGGCCGTTGCGCGGAACATTTTATCGCTCGCGCTAACCGTCTGGATAATCAGGGCGATTCTTGTCAAATGGTGTCTAAACCTGAGGGGGCTCCGGTTTTGGATTGCGCAAGCCGCGCTTGCGCTGAGCTTTACGATGGTCTGGGTCTGGCTTCTCAATTTGGCCGAAGGACTCATTGGCTCCGGCAGCGCCATTCGTTTCGCCGTGAACCCGGTGCTCGCCGGTGCAGCCGTGACTTGGCAATTGCTTCAGGGCCTGTTTGTCTATGTCGCGATCGCCGCGCTTGCGATGCTGGAACATCGTCCTCGCGGCAGCGTCATCGTTTTGCAGGGGTCGGAGTATCAAGGCCGCGACCGATTTTTGGTAAGAGCCTCCGACGATCTTATTACACTCGCAATCGATGACATCGTCAGTATCACCGGCGCCGATGACTATTCGGAACTGACTACGCCAGAGGGAAGCCATCTTGTCCAGACCGCCCTCATCGAATTTGAAGGCTTGTTGAGCAAACCCCAGTTTGTTCGGGTTCACCGTTCGGCAATCGCGAATTTAAGCCATGTGCAGCGCGCGGAACCATTGGGCGGCGGCCGCATGATTCTGCGCATGCGCTATGGTTCGGATCTTCTCGTGAGCCGCGCCGGAGCCAGGCTTTTGCGCGAGCAGGCCCTGTGATGTCCGTTCGCCGATAGAACGCGGTCTGTTCGCCGATTTGCAAGCGTTCGTCCTTCCCTTCGCCTAGCGCGCCAAGCGAGAACTGGCTGAAGTGAAAGGAGGAAAGATGAAAAAGTTGTGGGCCCTGGCTCTTGTTCCGCTGGCTCTGGGAAGTGCACCGAAAATGCAGGAGTCCGAGACGATATACACCGGAGGCAGCTGGTTCGACGGTACGCGGTTCGTTTCGCGAACGATGGTCGTACGGAACGGCCGGTTCGTTTCGGCGCGAAGCGGCCGGCCAGGATCGAAAGTAATCGACTTGGCTGGCGGACATGTCGTGCCGCCATTCTGCGAGGGCCACAATCATGACATTGCGGCTGGCAACCCCGAGGAACGGAACCGCCGCTATCTGAATGCAGGCGTATTTTATGTTCAGATTCTTAATAACGATCCGATCGCGGCGCATGCCCAACGGTCTTTCTGGAACAGGCCGGACACCGTCGATGTAGCCTTCGCGCACGGTGGCATCACGGCCACGGGCGGACATCCGGTAGAGGTGCTCGAACGGATCAGAAAAGGGGGCGGCTACGGCTCGGGCGCGGTCATATCGGACAGAGCCTATTATGAAGTGGACACTATCGCTGATCTCAACCGCAAATGGCCAAAGTTGCGCTCGGAGCAGCCGGAGCTCATCAAGTTATTTCTCCAGTTTTCCGAAGATTATGAACGCCGCCGAAGCGACCCTGCCTATGCAGGGAATAGGGGCCTCTCGCCAGTTGTGCTCCGCCGCGCGATGAAACTTGCGCGACGAGACGGCAAGCGCGTGGCCGTGCACACGACATCTGCCGAGGACTTCCGCCTAGCGGCGCGCGAACGCGCGGACATCATCGCGCATGTGCCGGGCTATATGAGTGTCGAGTCGATTACCGCGGAAGATGCCGCGCTCGCGGCAAAACATCGCACATGGGTGATCACCACAGCCATTCTCGCGCAAGATTACCCCGTCCAAGGCGTCGATCGGGCTGCCCTCCGGGCCGCGCAAACCGCCAACCTGCGAACCCTGCGTCGTGCCGGCGTACGCCTCGCAATCGGCAGCGACACCTGGGGAGACACCTCTCACCAGGAGGTCGCATATCTGCGCGCGCTTGGAGTCTTCCAGGATAGTGAGCTATTGCGCATGTGGACGCAAAACTGCCCGAAAATGATCTTTCCCGAGCGGCGGGTGGGAAGCCTTCAAGCCGGCTTCGAAGCGAGCTTCCTCGTTCTCGACGGTGATCCGCTCGCGGATTTCGCGGCCGTCCAACGTATCCGACTGTCAATCAAGAATGGTGCAGCCCTTGCGAGGCCTGCGTCATAGCGGCGTGAAGTGTGTGGCTCCGAATGAGCCCTTTATCGATCAGTGTTTGGCGGGGGATGATCACCTTTGCAGGACACCCGCAGAGCACTGATCCAGTTATTCTACATGGGACCGAGGTGCCTGGTTGGGCGCCTGATTCCGCCTGCTTACGTGAAGCCCTTTGTAAAGCTGCAGAAAAAGTGATTCCCTCGATGCCGAGCCACGCCGATGCGTTATCAGTGCAGGCCCAAGTTGCGCTCTCGGAGAGGTGCGAATGAAAGCGATTGGACTGTTTACGGCAAGGCTCACTCCAGTCGATACGTCTTTGGCTTAAAGCCGCCGTCCGGTTGATTCTCTGTAATGAGAGCGAACCCACGGAACTTAGTCGCCGCTGCTCCGGGAACGATTCGATGAGCTGCCGCACCTTACTTGTGATGCTTGAGCGGCCTGCGATGTGGCCTGACTGTCTCCAGGTTGCTCAGCTCCTCCACGAGAGGCTGAGTAAACACGGTTTCTCTGTCGCAGCCATCGACGATTATAACGATCCTGAAATAGTGGCTGTGGAACTTGCTTACACGAGGCCATTCAATCTCAGGGTGTTCGTCTTGATGGATCCAAAAACTGGTGGCTTGCTTCTAGAGCTGAGCCCCGCAAAGCCATTTATCCGCCACTGGTTTCGAAAGCGGCCAACATCCGAGACCATGGAGCGGCTGGCGGCGGCTGTCAGCGCCGTTTTGAGAGAGGCACCAGAAATCGTGGAGATGCGCTGGTTAGACAATCCGGACGATGCGAAGTCCGTTACGAAAAGTCTGACTTGAGCAGTAGACTAGCCGAAGACTCATCTGCATGATGGTCCCTCGCTAAATGTCCGCAATGGGTCGCAACCGAACGCTCGGCCAATGTCCGCTTTGGGTTGAAAGCGGACAGAGGACATCATCGTGCGAAGAACTGGGAGGAAACCAGCGGCGGCACACGGCGTTTTCAATTTCATGAAAATGCTACCCGGCCTCATTGCTCTTGCGCTCACGAGCTGCGCTACAATTCAGCCGCAACAGCTGGAAGGTCTACACTCGCTGCTCGCAGTCGACGGCCGGCCGCTGCCAATCAACACCGGTCCACTTCCCACGCGAGACGGAACCAGGGGTGATCCATACGTGCTCACTCGTGGCCACCTCGATCTGAGTGATGGGGGACGGTTCGAGCTCTACCAAGAGTATCAAGATGGCCGCACCGGGGCCGTGCTGGCGCAGCAGACTCAAAGAGGGACTTATCGCGTGACCGGTTCCCGCCTGACGCTCACTGGGGACCATCAGATTTACCCTTCAACTCAGCCCAACAGTTGGACCGGGGAGCTGCGACCAACAACAATCTCTGTCCACTACGGCGGCTCCGTGCTGAGCTTCCGTCGCTAGCGCACAAGTAGAAGGCGCGGCTAAAGCGAAGCGCTTGATACTATCGCGCGGGCGTCTGCTTTGGCACGACTTCTGGGCCGCAGATGTACGCTTTCAACCCGTTGCGGACATCCTGGAAATCGGCGATGTTCCAGTGATTGGGACGCGAAGACTCGCTTGTGAAGAGGCGTAGTATGTCAGCTTGGATCATTGCCTTAACGATAGCGGCGGATTTGCAGGCTCCATCAACGTACTTGGTTGCAGTTGGTCGCTCTCCGGACTGGATCGTCTACGTAGAGCAAGATGCAATTGAATTTCGCACAGCGCTTTCAGTGCTCGACGGTCCGCTAGAGCGCTATGCGTTCCCAATTGGCCGCTCGCACAAACAAAACGATGTTCGGATATGGGAGTCGCAAGCCTCGGGCTTGACGATACGCATCGAAGCTCGAGTGGCCGGCTGCATGACCGATGGAGAGTCCGGCACCGTGAATGTACGCGTTCGCTTGGATGATCGTGTATTCGTCGGATGCGGTGATTTTATCGCCGGTCGGCGCCCCCGCTTTAAGGGGTAGCCGTGAACAACGGAGGCAACCATGTTCGAACAGTTCCTGATGGCTGCTGCCGTTCGAGGGCTGGCACCGTCGGTTTGCTGCTGACGGACTATCCCGACAATTATGTCGCCGGCATTTTCCGCCACACATTCAGTAAAGACGAATTTGCGCGCGGGGCGTGGCGGAAGGGGCCGCCGATTATCGTAAAATGTTCGAGATGACGCCTTTCAGGTCGACGAGGCCGTCAACTTCCCGGCGACCCAATCGGACTCTTCCGAGCGACTTGCGAGCGGGAACCCGAGCCACGAAGACGTCAGCATAGGGGCACGATGAGTGGCGGCGCTGTTCTGGCTCCTCGGTGGCATAGCAACGGCGCTTCTGATTGCGACTTGGGTCCGGTTTCGAAGCCCGCGGCCGAAGTTCACTCCGCTTCGCACGAACCCGGACGATCCGCTAATGCAGGCAGCGGTAAGGAAGGCGCGAACATCGACCGATCGATTTCGTGCACACTATGCTCGCTGGCCCTATGACGCCTTTGTCAAAATTCAATTCGTATCAAGCACCAATCAGGTCGAGCACCTCGCCGCTCATGTGGAACAATTCGATGGCAATCGTCTATCGGTGCTGCTTGTCACTCCTCCAGTCACGCATGAGGGGCGGTTAGAGCGCCGGTGCGAGATTGGCCTCGACGAGATCGAGGACTGGCAGGTGACCGAGCCGAATGGGACGATCCACGGAGGTTTCACGCAACGCGCCATGTTTGAAATCGCACGCCGCGACGGGGTGGAACTCCCGAAGAGCCTCCGCGAACTGGAGTTGCACTATTCGCCGTCGGACTGACGGGGGGAATAAAGCTCACCCTTCAATTCCGAACCGCACACAGTCGGCTGTCCATCCAGAGCGGAAATACTGCAGCGTTCATCAGCCTTAAGCCATGCGAATCGGCCGCAGAAGAGGGTATGTCCTTCGCCCGCACACACTGCTAACGCACTTGGCAGTTACACGGGAGACGAGAATGCCGGTTTTTCGCTCCGATCGATCTGGCGCAGCTGTCGCCGCAGGACCGCTCGAAAGCGCGATATTGGAAGTGCTGTGGGACCGCGGCGGGATGTTGGGGGTGCCCGAGGTCCACCAGGCTCTCAATGAAGCGGGCAAGACTATCTCCTACTCGGCGGTGAAGGCCGTCCTCAACAATCTCACCGGCAAGGATCTGGTCCGGAAGGAAAAGCGCGGCAAGGTCACTCATTTCGAAGCCATCCAGACTCGTGACCAATTTAACTCGACGGTCGTCGGCGACGTCATCCGGTCGCTGAAACGCAATTACGGTCAACCCGTGATCGCCCAGTTCGTTGACGAGCTGGCCGTCGACGAGAAATCGATCGAGGAGTTCGAGCGGCTGATTGCGGAGCGGAGGAAGGAGTTGGGTCAATGAGTGGCGTCGAAGTCCTGATAGCCGGCTCGCTGTTCGATTTGCTTTTCGACAGCGCAGTCAGCCAGATCTGGCCGCTGCTCCTGTACCCCGCACTGGCTGCTCTGGTCAGCGACAGACTTGCGCGAAAGTTGCCTTCGACCCGGACAGACTGGCGCACCGCCGCTGCCCTCGCAGCCCTTCCCGGCCTGGTGATGGTTGCGCTGATCAGCATGATCGCGGGCCGCGCGGCATCTCATTTGCACGCCGACGACTATCTGCACTTTATCAAGTACCATGTGCCTCTCGCGCTTGCTGTGGCACTGATCGGGCGAGCGGCCTTGCGCCTTCACGGGCGCAACTCGGCCGTCAGGAAGTTGATGGAACTGGCTCATGCACCGTCGCCCCGCCTGCAGCAGGCGGCCGAACTGGCATCCGTCGCGGTGCGCGAGATCGACGATGACAGTTGTGAATGCTTCGTTGCAGGTATCTTGCGGCCAACCGCCTACGTCTCTCAGGGCGTATTGCAGCGCATGCGGGACGACGAATTGGTGGCGGCGCTCCATCACGAGCGAGCCCATGCCAGAAGTCACGACCCTGCAATGCTGGCGCTCTTGTCCTTCCTCGCCGATCTTGCGCCTGGAACCGACCGCGCCCTCACACTCTATCGTCAGGCTCGGGAACGGAGCGCCGACGCGGAGGCAGCGCACCGCGCCGGCCCCTGCGCCCTTGCATCGGCGCTGCTCGCTATGGCGCGGCAGTCGCCAGCGCCGGCCGCGGCCTTTGGCATGTCCGCCTCCGACGCCAACAGCTGGCGGCTACAGGCGATCCTCGGCGTCGAGCCGGACCACGGGTGCCTTGTGCCGGCAGTCAGGCTGTGGCCGGGTATTGCATTCAATCTGGCCCTAACCTTGTGGCCTCTGCCGCATGTCTACCTGGTGTACCGCTTCTGCTGACCAGAGACGCAGACATCACATGCCCGATTTCGATCAGTCCTGCACTCTGCATGTCCTGAGGCTGCGCAGATCCAATTCTACGAGGAGTTGACACACCGATGTGCTAAGCTAATTAGCAGTTATTGTGCTAACTAAGTTAGCGATGTATCGGAGTGTTCTTGTGATCTCGCTCAATTTTTCGGTGCTGCTGGCCGCGCTGAACATCGCAGCTACGGAGAGTGGCGCTGCCGAACAGCTCGGTGCTTATGATCTTGCCTACCCGTTCCCGTCACCAGACGGACAGAGCCTCGCTTTCCAGGGGAATTTCGACGGGCATTGGCAGCTTTATGCAATGGCACTTTCGGACCAGAAGATGCGACGGCTCCATGTTTCAGAAGCTGACGATATCCAGCCTGCTTATTCTCCTGACGGCCGATTCATCGCCTTCACGTCTAACCGGACTGGCAATGACGACATTCACGTCCTGGATTTGACCAGCGGCGACGCTCGCGCCGTCGCGCCGCACCCTGGGAAGGACGGTCACCCGAAATGGAGCGCCGACGGAAAATGGATCGTCTTCAACCGCA
>CAYUWJ010000040.1:0-11853 GCA_964448315.1 uncultured Sphingomonas sp.
AGCTCGCCTCGATCGACGTCCGGTCGTTTATCCGGGCGCCGACGCCCAGCTCGGGCTGAAACAATATGCGCGAGCCGAACGCGATCCGGTCGGTGCGGTGGATTTTACCGTCCGATCCGGTGTGGATGGCGAGCCCGACGCCGGGCCGGATGAAGAAGCGGTCGCCGAACTTGGCCGACAGGCCGGCGGCGGCATAATGCGTTTCGCCGGCGGTGTTCACCGCCCCGAACACATAGGGCTGAAGGAAGGTCGAGCCGATTCGGTCGCCGCGCCAGCCGAGCTGGATATCGAGGCCGTCCTCAAAACCGCTCTTGGTCAGGAAGGTGTCGACGTCATGGACATAGACGCCGCCGAAGATTTCGCTCGCCTGGGCCTGAGTCGAGGCCAGCGATAGAGCGCACGCCGCGCCCAGCCACACCGCAAAGGATTTCACTCGGATTCTCCAAAATAGGTCGCGCTTATAAATGCCTGGGCAGTCGAATAGTGCCGCGCGCTCAAGCTCCCGCCTGCCATTCGCGGACCGCGTCGCTCGGCGCAAGCAGCATCCAGACGTTGAGCGTCAGATTGTCGCGGATGACCAGCAGCGGCACCAGCTCTAGACACAGGATGAGAAGGATTGCCGCCCACACGGGCAGCGCCCGGGCGGCAAGGAAGCCGATCGCCATCATGGCGATGTCGGAGACGGAATTGACGACCGAATCTCCGGTGTAGCCGATGGCGATCGTCGCCTGGCGGTAATGATCGATGACCAGCGGTGTGTTCTCGACGATTTCCCACGCCGCCTCGATCGTCAGCGCGACCAAGAACCGCCGCTCGACGGACCAGCGGCGTGCGACCAGCCACAGCGCCGCGTAGAACAATAGTCCGTGAACGATGTGGCTGAGGCTGTACCAGTCGGCCAGCATCTGGCTGGTCTTCGGGCCGGCGGTGGTTGCGACCCACAGCTCGACGGTGCCGCAGGTACAGATCGGCGGCCGGCCCATTGCCAGCAGGATGGCGGCGGTGAGCGCGACGATTACAAGCGCCGCGAAGGCCGTCCGAGCGCGGGTCGTCATTGCATTGGATTAGCAGGGTGGTGGTGCTTGGAAAGTTGTTTCGGCGCGACCCGCCGTTGCCGCTGCCCGGCCTAGTCCTGAAGCAGCGGTGCCGCGGTGTCTTCCGCTTCCTCGACCGGTTCCGACTGCTCCGCGGCGGCCGCTCGTCGCCTCGCCAGCGCCGCATAAACCAGAGCGAGGTGCCCCGCCACATGCACGCCTTCGCTGTCGTCCCTTCTGGACGCGGCGGCGCGGGCTTCGGCCGCCCGGCGGCGGAAATATTCACTGTCGTGGGGCGCTGTCGACCTCCGATCCGCCCAGATTGGTTCATCGGGCAGAAAGATTCTACCTCGAAACGGAAAAAGAGTGGAGTCTGCGGCGGACGGCCCATCGTGGCGACGGTTCGATTCAACGCAAGCGCGTCCCATGCGTTGTCGGTGTAACGCCGCCTTTGCCGGTCTTGTGCCGGGTTGCTAAGGGCCGGCGGCGGCGCAGCCACGATTAGCAAGGACGAATGCATGATCCCGACCGGACAGGACAGCCTCAACACCCGCTCGACCCTGGCCGTGGGCGACAAGAGCTACGCCTATTATTCGCTGCGCAAGGCGGCCGAGCAGCTTGGCGACATCGACCGGCTGCCCTTCTCGATGAAGGTATTGCTCGAAAATCTGCTCCGCTTCGAGGACGGCGAGACCGTTACCCGCGAGGACCTGCAGTGCATGGTCGACTGGCAAAAGGAGCGGAAAATCAGCCGCGAAATCCAGTATCGCCCGGCGCGGGTGCTGATGCAGGACTTCACCGGGGTTCCGGCGGTGGTCGATCTCGCCGCGATGCGCGATGCGATGAAATCGCTCGGCGGCGACCCGCAGAAGATCAATCCGCTGGTCCCGGTGCATCTGATCATCGACCATAGCGTGATGGTCGACGAGTTCGGCACGCCGCGCGCCTTCGACCGCAACGTCGAGCTGGAATATGAGCGCAACGGCGAGCGCTACGAATTTCTAAAATGGGGCGCCCACGCCTTCGACAATTTCCAGGTCGTGCCCCCGGGAACCGGCATCTGCCATCAGGTCAACCTCGAATATATCGCCGGCTGCGTGTGGACCAGCGAGGACCAGGGCGGCGCGACCATCGCCTATCCCGACACTCTGGTCGGCACCGACAGCCACACGACGATGGTCAATGCGCTGGGCGTGCTCGGCTGGGGAGTCGGCGGAATCGAGGCGGAAGCGGCGATGCTCGGGCAGCCGGTGTCGATGCTGATCCCCGAAGTCGTCGGCTTCCGCCTGTCGGGCGGGCTCAAGGAAGGCATTACCGCCACCGACCTGGTGCTGACCGTCACCCAGATGCTTCGGGCCAAGGGAGTGGTCGGCCGGTTCGTCGAATTCTACGGCCCGGGACTCGAGACGCTGACTCTCGCCGACCGGGCGACGATCGCCAACATGGCACCCGAATATGGCGCCACCTGCGGCTTTTTCCCGATCGACGAGCGGACGCTCGACTATCTCAAGCTGACCGGCCGCGACGAGGCGCAGATCGCGCTGGTGCGCGCCTATTGCCGCGAACAGGGGCTGTGGCGGGACAGTTCCAGCCCCGAACCGGTGTTCACCGACACGCTCGAGCTCGACATGACCGAGATCGAGCCGTCGCTCGCCGGGCCCAAGCGGCCGCAGGACAAAGTGCTGCTGAGCGAGGTCCACACCGAATTCAAAAGCCAGCTTGAATCGAACTACGGCAAGCAGATCGAGCCGCACGTGCCGGTCGCGGGCGAGGGTTATGAGATCGGCAACGGCGACGTGGTCATCGCCGCGATCACCAGCTGCACCAACACCTCCAACCCGTCGGTGCTGATCGCCGCCGGCCTGGTCGCCAGGAAGGCGCGCGAAAAGGGCCTCGACAGCAAGCCATGGGTCAAGACCAGCCTGGCGCCGGGCAGTCAGGTGGTCAGCGACTATCTGATAGCGAGCGGGCTGCAGGAGGATCTCAACGCGATCGGCTTCGACCTCGTCGGTTATGGCTGCACCACCTGCATCGGCAATTCGGGGCCGTTGCCGGAGCCGATCGCCGACGCGATCCACGACAACGACCTGGTCGCGGTCAGCGTCTTGTCGGGCAACCGCAATTTCGAAGGGCGGGTGTCGCCCGACTGCCGCGCCAATTATCTCGCCTCGCCGCCGCTGGTCGTCGCTTATGCGCTCAAGGGCAATATCCACTCCGACCTCGCCGGCGAGCCGATCGGCACGTCGAGCAATGGAGAGCCGGTCTATCTCAAGGACATCTGGCCGACCAACGCGGAGGTCCGCGAGCTAATCGACGCCCATGTCCACTCCGACATGTTCCGCAAGCGCTATGCCGACGTCTATCTCGGCGGCGAGCGCTGGCGTGCGATCGAGGTCGGCGGCGGCGACACCTACAGCTGGCCCGAAGGCTCGACCTACATCCAGAACCCGCCCTTTTTCACCGACATGACGATGACCCCTGAGGCGCCGGGCGACATCGCCGGCGCGCGGGTGCTGGCGCTGTTCGGCAATTCGATCACCACCGATCACGTCTCGCCGGCGGGGGCGATCAAGGCCGACAGCCCGGCCGGCCGCTATCTGGTCGAGCACGGCGTTCCGCGGGCCGAGTTCAACAGCTATGGCGCGCGGCGCGGCAACCATGAAGTGATGATGCGCGGCACCTTCGCCAACATCCGCATCCGCAACCAGATGCTGGATGATGTCGAAGGCGGCTTCACCCGCTACCTGGGCGACGGCGATGCGGCCGGTGAGACGCTGCCGATCTACGACGCGGCGATGCGCTACATGGCCGATGGGACTCCGCTGGTGGTCATCGCCGGCAAGGAATATGGCACCGGCAGTTCGCGCGACTGGGCGGCCAAGGGCACGATGCTGTTGGGCGTGCGCGCGGTGATCGCCGAGAGCTTCGAGCGGATTCATCGCTCGAACCTGATCGGGATGGGCGTGCTGCCGCTGCAGTTCAAGTCGGGCGAGAGCGCCGCAACTTTCGGCCTCGACGGCACCGAGAAATTCGCGATCTCGGGCGTTGCCGACATCGCGCCGCAGCAGGAAGTGGAGGTCGAGGTCACCGCCGCCGACGGGACGGCCAGGCGCTTCGCCGCCCGCTGCCGGATCGATACCTTCAACGAGCTCGAATATTTCCACGCCGGCGGGATATTGCCGTACGTGCTGCGCAGGCTGGCAGCCTGAGCGCCGGGGAAATACTGGTCGAAGTTGCCGGCTGGGCCGGCGGGGCGCTGATCCTCGCCGCCTATCTGTTGCTGTCGATGGGCCGGCTGACGGGCCAGTCGGCGCTCTACCAGGGCATGAACGTCGCCGGGGCGGCGGGCTTCATCGTCAACGGCTGGTGGCACGGCGCGCTGCCGTCGGCGGCACTCAACATCATCTGGATGATGATCGGCACGCTGGCGCTAGTTCGAATTTTCCGCAGGCAAAGCGAGAGCTCTAGCTAGCCAATCCGGGATTATCGCGCCGTCGCGGTCGTCGACCCGGCGGTGATCGACGGCGAGGCCGAGCTTGGGATAATGGACTCGGGTGCGTGGGCCGGGCTCTGCGGTCTCGACGACGAACAATCGCCGGTTGACCTTGGCGCGCCAGTTCATCCGTGCGGTATTCTCCTGGCCGACGAAGCAGCCCTTGGTGAAGCTGACTCCGTTCAATTCGGCCGCGTTGCATTCAAGCCAGAGGAGGTCGCCAAGCTCGGCGCGGCCTTCGCAGACGCCGAGGCCGAGGCGGTGCGCGAGCCAGCCGGTCGCCTCGTCGGTTGCCGGTGCGAGCCAGCGGCGACCGAGCTCGGGCAGCCGCGGATCGGCAACGCCCTCGTGGCCGTCCTTCGTCCAGTGGACCGACAGCGCTTCGTCGCGCCCGATCGCGATCGGGCGCCGCAGGCGGTAGATTGTCAGCCGCTTGATCAGATCGTCGGCTGCCTCGGCCTCGCAGTCGACCAGCAGATCGTCACCATCGTTCCAGACGATGAAGTCGAATAGGCACTTGCCCTGCGGCGTGAGAAGCCCCGCCCAGACCGGCAATGCGCCGGCGATGTCGCTGGTGACCAGTCCCTGGAGGAAATCGCCGACTCCCTCGCCGGAAACTCGGACGACAGCTCGGTCGGTGAGGGTGGTCGCGGCCATGCGAGTGAGTTAGGAGCGCTCGCAGACATTTCCAAATCCGTTCAGCCCGAACGGGTCTTCGGGAACAGTATTTGCCGAAACCAGCGACACTCACCATCCGCCGGCCCGACGACTGGCACGTCCATCTGCGCGACGGCGCGATGCTGACCGCGGTCGCGCCGTTCACCGCGCGGCAGTTCGCCCGCGCCATCGTCATGCCCAACCTGTCGTCGCCGGTGACCAGCGCCGCCGCGGCGCGGGACTATCGCGCGCGCATCGTCGCGGCGGCGGGCCCGGGCTTCACGCCGCTGATGACCTGCTTCTTGACCGACGAAGTGGACGCGGACGACATCGCCGCCGGATTCGACGACGGCAACTGGGTCGCGGCCAAGCTCTACCCGGCCAACGCCACCACCAACTCCGCGTCCGGCGTGACCGACATCGCCAACATCCATCCGGCGCTCGAGCGGATGCAGGCGTGTCGCATGCCGCTGCTGATCCACGGCGAAGTCACCGATCCCGAGGTCGATGTATTCGACCGCGAAGCGGTGTTCATCGACCGTGTGCTCGGCCCGCTGATGCGCGACTTTCCCGGGCTGAAGATCGTGCTCGAGCATATCTCGACGGCGGAAGCGGCCGATTTCGTGCGCGACGCGCCGCCGACGGTCGCCGCGACGATCACTCCGCAGCATCTGATCCTCAACCGCAACGCGCTGTTCGCCGGCGGCCTTCGCCCGCACGCTTTTTGCCTGCCGGTCGCCAAGCGCGAGCGCCACCGGCAGGCGATTCGCCGCGCCGCGACTAGTGGATCGCCGAAATATTTCCTCGGCACCGACAGCGCGCCGCATTCGCGCGCCGCCAAGGAATCGGCGTGCGGCTGCGCCGGCATATTCAACGCCCCGTTCGCGCTCGAAGCTTTTGCGAGCGTGTTCGACGAGGAAGGCGCGCTCGATCGGTTCGAAGCCTTCGCGTCGGAATATGGCGCGCGCTTCTATGGGTTGCCGCTCAACGAAGGCAGGATCACGCTGGAAAGGGCCGAGGGGGAAGTGCCCCAGTCGGTTCCGACCGATGCCGGCGAGCTGGTGCCGTTCCTCGCCGGCGAGCGGCTGGGCTGGCGCTTCGCCGGCTAGGGCGCGACGATCAGCAGTCCGCCTCGACTCCGCCGAAGCCGCTCGGCCCGATCGTCGCGGCGAAATGCCATTCAACGATCGCATAGCATTCGCACGAATGGCGCTTCAGCCCGGCCCGGTCGGTGACGCTGATGCTGCCGCGGCGGACGGCGATCAACTTTTCATCCTGAAGACATTTGACGACCGCGTTGATGGTGGTGCGCTGCACTCCGAGCAGTCCGGCAAGGGCCTCCTGGGTCAGCTCGATCCGGTCGCCGGCGCGATCCTGAGCGGTGAGTAGCCAGCGCGCCGCGCGCTGGTGGATCGGATGGAAGCTGTTGCAGGCGGCGGACTGCATCACCTGGGCGAGCAGATAGTCGGAATAGCGGCAGAACAGATTGCCAAGGAAGCTCGACCGGCCCTTGGCATCTTCCAGCGCGGCCATCTTTACGCTCAGCGCGGGACCCGGGACCTGCACCTGCGTCCGGGCGAAGGCCGGCGCGAAGCCGCAGCTGACGATTCCGCCGACCGCGCCTTCGCGCCCGATCGACCCGACTTCGAGCGAGCGGTCGTCGCCAAGCTCGACGATCATCGAGATCATCGTCGCGCCGAATGGGAAGATGCTGGTCAGGACGTCCGCGCCGCGCGCGTTGATGATATCGCCGGCTTCCAGCGCGACGATCGTCGCGAACGGCTCGATCAGGGCCCGAACCTCGGGCGGAAAGGTGCTCAGCAGGCGATTGCCGGAAAATGCCGCGTCCATCCCCCGCAACTCGCCGGTCGCTAACTCGGCCATGTCGAACCCCACGCACTGGGCGAAGCTTAGGCTCCGCCGATACTCAAGCCTTCTAGACCCCAAACCCTTGCACCGGTCAATTTTCCTGGTCGGCAAGCACCGGGTCGGTGGCGATCTTGCACTAGCCGATGATGGCGACCTGCAGCGGCCGCATCAGCGGCTTACGGCGGCGACGAAGCCTTTTGCGCGCTCGGCCGTCGCCTCGGGCGACTGGCCGGGCCGGTAGAGGTTGGAGCCGAGGCCGAAGCCGTTCGCCCCCGCCTCGAGCCAGGCGGGAATGGTCTCGATCGTGACGCCGCCGACGACCAGCAGCCGGGCCTGCTTCGGAAGCACCGCGCGGTGCGCCTTGACGACCGCCGGCGTCGCCGCCTCGGCGGGAAAGAATTTCAGCCCGTGGGCGCCGGCAGCTAGCGCCGCAAAGGCTTCGGTCGGAGTGAAAATGCCGGGCAGCGAAACCAGTCCCGCCTCGACCGCGGCTCGGATCACCTGCGGCTCCATGTTGGGGGAGACGATCAGCCGGCCGCCGGCGTCTCCGACCCGGCCGACGTCGAGCGGATCGAGCACGGTGCCGGCGCCGATCAGCGCTCGATCGCCCAGCGCAAGCGCGATCCGTTCGATGCTGGTGAACGGATCCGGCGAATTGAGCGGCACTTCGATGATCCGGATGCCGCTGTCGAATATCGCGGTCGCGACCGCTTCGGCCGCGTCCGGAGTCACGCCGCGGATCACCGCGACCAGCGGGCAGGCGGTGAAATGATGGTCGAACAGCTGTTCGGCAGTCATGGCATGAGCTCCGCTATTTTCGAGGCACCGGCGAGGAACGCACCCTCGCCGTCGATTTCCCGGGCCTCGCGCCCGGCCGCGCTTATCGCCGCCGCGTAGAGCGCCGTCAGCTCGGGCCGGCCCATGACGAGGATTTCGCCCGGGCCCGCGCCGCCGAGACCGAAACGCACGTCCCTGCCGATCAGCAGGCCGCTGGCAAAGGAGGCGCTGTCCTGGGGCGACGACTTGCCGAGCAGCGCCCGCGCCCGGATCGCGAACAGCTCTGCGGTCAGCGGCTCCTCGCCAAGCCCGCGCCGGACGCCGAAGTGGAAAGCATCCCCAGTCGAGACCGGATGGCCAAGATGCTCGGCGAGGATGCTCCGGTCGCGCAGCAGGTTGAAAATCTCGCCGGTCATCACCGTCCGGAAACTGCGGATTCGGCCTCCCGCCACCTCGACCCATTTGTTGTGGGTGCCGGGATGGCAGACGAGGCAATCGGCGGGGATGGTCCCGGCAGCGGCCGCGCCGAGAATCTGGACTTCCTCGCCGCGCATGATGTCGGCATGGTCGCCGTCGACAAAATAGACGCCGGGCACGATCGCCGCCCGCTCGGGCTGGGCCAGACGATACCGGCGGTTACTTCGACCAGGCCGGCCGGGCAAGCGACGTAGGGCGCGTCCATCCAGCCGAGGGTCGACCCCGCCATGCCGGCGAGCAGCAGCGGCCGGTCGCCGAGCCGATCGGCGATCTCGCGCACCGCGGCGGGAAATTCGCCGCGCGGGATCGACAGCGCGCCGCGATCGTCTTCGAACTCGGCGGTGCAGCGACCGTCGCCGCTGACGAGATGGGCGCGCCGGTTGGTGGTGCCCCAGTCGACAGCAATGAAACCTTCGGACCAGCGCATGCGTCCCCTTAACGGACCCCCCACCTGCGCGAAAGCGCAATGGCTCCGAAGCGCCGCGACTTCACGCCGATCGTCGATCTGTGCCATTTCGGAGTTCCCGACTGGCTCGGCAATTTCCAGAACGTGGATTTCGCAATCCAGTTCGCGGCCTATTCCGGCGGCGGCTCAAGACGGAGGAGATCGACTTCGGCTCGAGCGGGGAACCGCACGAATGAAAATCGGCCGCATCGAAACCTTCTTCGCACCGACACGCGCCAGTCACGGATTGCGGAGCCAATTGGACCTGCGGAGGTTGAGAGGCTATCCCCCGCAACATACCGGAGACCATGATTCACCACACCCCCGTCAGCGAGGCCGACCGCCCATGTGCGGCATAGCCGGCGAAGTCCGCTTCAAGTCCGGCATCGCCGACGCGGCGGCGGTGGCGACGATGATGCGCAGCCAGGAGAGGCGCGGCCCCGACGCCTGCGGCCAGCTGATGCGCGGTCGCGTCGGTTTCGGCCACCAAAGGCTCAAGATCATCGATCTGTCGACGCGTTCCTCGCAGCCTTTGGTCGATCCCGAGCTTGGCCTCGACCTGGTCTTCAACGGCTGCATCTATAATTATCGGGAGCTTCGCGACGAGCTTCGCGCGCTTGGTTACCGCTTCTTTTCCGACGGCGACACCGAGGTCATCGCCAAGGCCTGGCACGCTTGGGGGCCGGCCTGCGTCGACCGCTTCAAGGGCATGTTCGCCTTCGCTCTGCACGAGCGCGACAGCGGCCGGATCATCCTCGCCCGCGACCGTTTCGGCATCAAGCCTCTCTATTACAGTCAGACCAGCGACCGGCTACGATTTGCCTCGATCCTGCCCGGGATCGTCGCCGCCGGCGACGTCGACACGTCGATCGACCGCGAGGCGCTGCAGTTCTACATGAGCTGGCACGCGGTGGTGCCGCCGCCGCTGACCATATTGAAGGGCGTAGCCAAGTTGCCGCCCGCAACCATCCGGACCTATCAGGCCGACGGCAGCTTTTCCGACCATGTCTATTGGGACCCGCCGTTCGGCCCGGCCGACGGCGACGCCACGCGCAGCGAGGGCGAATGGCAGGAGATGCTGCATGCGGCGCTGCGCACCGCGGTCGAACGGCGGATGGTCGCCGACGTGCCGGTCGGCGTGCTGCTGTCGGGCGGGCTCGATTCGAGCCTGATCGTCGGGCTGCTCGCCGAGATGGGCCAGACCGGCCTCGCGACCTTCTCGATCGGCTTCGAGGAAGCGCATGGCGAGAAGGGCGACGAGTTCATCTATTCCGACCTGATCGCCGAGCGCTACGCAACCGATCATCACCAGCTGTTCGTGCCGTCGGAAGATCTGCTGAAAGAGCTTCCCGGCGCGATCGAGGCGATGGCCGAGCCGATGGTCTCCTACGACAACATCGGCTTCTATCTGCTGTCCCGCGAAGTCGCCAAGCACATCAAGGTGGTACAGTCGGGGCAGGGCGCCGACGAGGTGTTCGGAGGCTATCACTGGTATCCGCCGATGGCCTCGGCCAACGATCCCGTCTCGGCCTATGCGCGCGCCTTTTTCGACCGCGATGCGGAGACTCTGGGCCGCCATCTCGGTGCCGACTGGCGCAACGGCGTCGAAGCGCCGCTCGACTATGTGACCGAGCATTTCGCCCGGCCCGGCGCCGACGACCCGGTCGACAAGGCGCTGCGCATCGATTCGACCGTCATGCTGGTCGACGACCCGGTGAAAAGGGTCGACAATATGACCATGGCCTGGGGGCTGGAAGCGCGGGTGCCGTTCCTCGACCATGACCTGGCTGAGCTGGCGGCGCGGATCCCGCCCGACTTCAAGCTCGCCCAGGGCGGCAAGGGGGTGTTGAAGGAGGTCGCGCGGACGGTCATTCCGGCCGAGGTGATCGACCGGCCGAAAGGCTATTTTCCGGTGCCGGCGCTGAAATATATCGGCGGCGCCTATCTCGACCTGGTGCGCGACGCGCTGACCAGCCGGCCGGCGCGCGACCGCGGCCTGTTCGCCGATGACTATCTTCAAACATTGTTCGCCGAGCCGGCGGCGCACATCACGCCGCTGCGCGGCTCGGAGCTGTGGCAGGCGGGGCTGCTCGAACTGTGGCTGCAGCAGCAGGGGGTCGGCTGATGCGGCCGACGACGCGATCGCGGCGCCGCGGCGGACGGGCGCCGGCGCTGTTCCCCTATCAGCAGAACCCGACCGCCCGGCAGCCCAGGCCCAATGCGCTGGTCGACGTCGGCTGGGGCCGGGTGCTGTTCGCCCAGACCTTCGACGACATGGACCGGCTGGTGCAGGATCTGCGCGCCGAAGGGGCCGAGCAGCGCGACATCGCGATGTATGTCACCGACCCGCATGTGGTCCTCGCCGCCGCTCCGGCCGAGCTGTTCCTCGACCCGTCGCACACCTATCGGCTGACCCTCGCCACCTACCGCCCCGGCGTTCGCCGGCCGTCGGGCTTCTTCGTCAGGCGGATGATCCCCGAGTCCGACGCCGACCCGGTCAACCGGCTCTATGCGCTCCACCGGATGGTCCATGTCCGCTCCGAATTTTTCGCCCAGCAGCTGAGCGACGAGTCGCGCCTGCTGACCTATTTCGTCGCCGAGGACGAGGAGACCGGCGCGGTGATCGGCACGGTGATGGGTATCGACCATGGCTTCGCCTACGACGATCCCGAAAGCGGCTCGTCGCTGTGGACTCTGGCGGTCGATCCGCAGTCGCCGCATCCGGGGGTCGGCGAAGCCTTGATCCGCTGGCTCGCCGAACATTATCAGACGCGCGGCGCCAGCTACATGGACCTGTCGGTGATGCACGACAACGCCGGCGCGATCGCGCTGTACAAGAAGCTCGGCTTCCAGCGATTGCCGGTGTTCGCGGTCAAGCGCCGCAACGTCATCAACGAGCGCTTGTTCACCGGCTCCGATCCGGCCGAGGCGATGAACCCTTATGCGCGGATCATCATCGACGAAGCGCGCCGCCGCGGCATCGGCGTCGAAGTGCTGGATGCCGCCGGCGGCCTGTTCGAGCTGAGCTTCGGCGGACGCACGATCCGTTGCCGCGAATCGCTCACCGACCTGACCAGCGCGGTGTCGCTGTCGATCTGCGA